>JAYUEP010000147.1:0-4376 GCA_043739165.1 Hyphomicrobiales bacterium | reverse complement strand
GCGGCGGAGGCAAGCCTTGTAGCGGGCTTCAGGGTCTTGCGGTCAATTTTCGATTTGGACATTGGTTTGCTTCAGCCTATGGGGTCGATCATGCCCAGCTTTGGAGGGGACCACAATGTCTGAAATGTCGCCCCTGCTGCGACTTGTACTAGTGACGATGCGTATGGCGTGCCAGGCGCTGGCGATATTGCTGGTACTCATCATCGGCGTGTTCTTGTGGTCCAAGCATGGGCCTTCGGGATTTGAATTCCTCCAAGGCGATTGGGGCATGTTGGTGGTGATGAGCACGCTTCTGGTGCTGTCGCTCTATCTGGCGCGCGGTGCCGGGCGGGAACTTGGCGGCCCCCGCCCAGAGTAATTCTCAAACGCCCTTGCCACCGGGGCCGAGAATGCCCACACGCAGCATGTTGGTGGTGCCCGGACTGCCGATCGGCACGCCAGCGGTGATCAGGATTTTCTCGCCCGGCTTGGCAAATTCCTCGCGGTAGGCCAATTCACCCGCCTGGCTCATCATGTCATCCAGCGACTTGGCGTCGGCGACGACCAAAGGATGCAGACCCCATGTCAGGGTCATGCGGCGCGCGGTAGCCACGATGGGCGTCAGGGCCAAGATAGGCATGGAAGGGCGTTCACGCGCCACGCGCGCGCCGGTGGAGCCACGGCCCGTGTAGCAGACAATGGCGGGCACGTTGAGCGTTTCGGCAATGGTGCGGGCCGCCACGGAGATGGCATCGGCGGTGGTATGTTCAGGGTCATTCCGCTGGGCGTGGACGATGCCTTGATAATAGGTGTCGCCCTCAGCCGATTGGGCGATCCGGTCCATGGTCTGCACTGCCTTTTCGGGCCACGCGCCGGAAGCGCTTTCAGCCGAAAGCATGACCGCATCAGCGCCTTCATAGACGGCGGTGGCCACATCCGAGACTTCGGCGCGGGTCGGCACAGGCTCGGTGATCATCGATTCAAGCATCTGGGTGGCCACAACCACGGGCTTGCCATAGCGGCGGGCCGCGCGGGTGATGTGCTTTTGCTTCGATGGCACGGTTTCCAGCGGCAGCTCGACGCCAAGGTCGCCACGTGCGACCATGATGCCATCGCTGATTTTCAGGATGTCGTCGAGCACAGGAAGTGCTGAAGGCTTTTCGATCTTGGCCATGACGCCGGCGCGGCCTTTGACCAGCCGCTGCGCTTCGGCCACGTCTTCGGCGCGTTGAACGAAGGAGAGCGCTATCCAATCCACGCCCAGCGAGGCTGCAGCTTCAAGATCAGCGCGGTCTTTTTCGGTGAGGGCAGCAATGGGGAGAAGCGTGTCCGGCAGGTTGACGCCCTTGCGGTTTGACAACGTGCCGCCATAGATCACCGTCGTATCGAGACGCTCTGGCGTGGCCTTGACGATCTGCACCCGGAGGCGACCATCATTCAGGAGCAGATTGTCGCCGACTTTGGCGCCCGCAAAAATTTCGGGGTGGGGCAGAAAGACACGCGTGGCATCACCCGGTTCCGGGTTGGTGTCAAAGGTGAAATTATCGCCCGCGTTGATCTTCACTTCCTTCTCGACAAAAGTGCCGATGCGGATTTTGGGGCCCTGCAAGTCAGCAAGAATGCCGATGGGACGCTTCACCTTTTCCTCGATGGCGCGGATGTGGCCGTGCAGCTCTTTCAGGAGCGCGTGATTGGTGTGGCTCATGTTGATGCGGAAAACATCCACACCTGCCACAAACAACTTCTCAATCATCTCACGGGTGGCGGAGGCCGGGCCAAGGGTGGCCAGGATTTTGACTTTACGATTTCTGCGCAATGTGTTTGCCTTATGGTGTGGTGGTTGCGGGCTTGGCGGGATCGGCGGGGGCAGGCGCTGCTGCACCATTGACCGCAGGGGCTTGCTTGTCACCGCTCAATGAAACGGTCCAATCAGTTTTCTCACCGGTATCTACTTCGAAGAAGCCTTGCTGTTGATAACCGCGCTCAGTGCAATGGTCGATGCCGCGGATGGTGAAGATCTTGTCTTTCATGCAGATCATGGCCTTGCCACCCCATGAACCGCCTTTGTCGCGGTCGACGGCATAGACGTAATAGAAGCGGGCAATCAACGAGCCTTTGAGCAGATTGATGCAGCCTTGGGGCTTGGCCGTCCACCAGCCTTCGGATGCCCAGCCTTCCTTGTCCTTGTAGCCGACTGCGATCTGGACCGTGCTGGCCGTATTGTTACAAAGCTTCAAGTCTGCCTTGGCGGGCAGGGTGGATGCCCCCAAGAGCAAAAGGCCCAGGCCAAAAACCGTCACTTCGCGTTTCATGCCCCAACACTCTCCAAAGCCAATGCAGCAAATTTGGGGCAAATCGCCCCTTTGGCCACTCTCACTAAGGGATTCTGACCCAAGCGACAAGGGTTCTGGGCAATCGACCACCTTTGAGACAGTCGCGTTAAACTGTGGATGAGGGCTTGTGGGCTTGGGCTTGCCCTTGGCGGGAGGCCGCACACGCCTTATGTAGGCCTGATGAAGCCAGATCCCAAATCCCAGACCGAGCTTGAAGCCGCCGCTTTCCGCAGGCTGGTGGAGCATTTGCGGGCGCGCACGGATGTTCAGAACCTTGACTTGATGAACCTTGCTGGCTTTTGTCGGAATTGCCTTTCCAATTGGTATGAAGAAGCCGCCCAGGCCAAGGGCCTTGAGGTCACACGGGCGGAAGCGCGCGAACACATTTACGGCATGCCGCAGGAAGAGTGGAAGGCCAAATACCAAACGGGCGAGGCAAAGCCCCTCGCCAAACCCTCACATTGATCTTACGGAGTATCCCACGTGGCGACCAAAACCAAGACCAGCTTTGCCGAAGGCCAACTCAAAGCCATTGTGGAGCGCATTGAACGCCTCGAAGAAGAAAAGAAGGCCATCGCCGCCGATATCAAGGAAGTCTATGCCGAGGCCAAGGGCAATGGCTATGACATAAAAATTCTGCGCAAGGTGATTAGCCTGCGCAAGAAAGAAATTGGCGAGCGCATGGAAGAAGAAGCGCTGCTCGATGTTTATCTCTCAGCACTGGGCATGATGCCGACCGAAGCGGAAGCGGCTTGAACTCTGTCCTTTAAAACGATATCTCGCCTGCATCTGACAAGGGTGAGACATGTTAAATTCCGCAAAGCGCATTGCCGACAAGAAGGACTGGATCAAGGGGGCCACTGGCGACTGGGAAGTCATCATTGGGCTTGAGGTTCATGCCCAAGTGCTTTCCAAGGCCAAGCTCTTTTCGGGGGCGAGCGCCGAATTTGGTGGCGCGCCAAATGACCACGTGTCTTTCGTCGACGCGGCTATGCCGGGCATGTTGCCGGTGATCAATGAGTTCTGCGTCGATCAGGCGGTGCGCACGGGGCTGGGCCTCAAGGCCCAAATCAATGAAGTCTCGGTGTTTGACCGCAAGAATTATTTCTACCCCGATTTGCCGCAGGGCTATCAGATTTCGCAATACAAGCAGCCCATCGTGGGCGAGGGCGTGGTCACAGTTGATCTTGATGACGGCAAATCGATCAATGTCGGCGTAGAGCGGCTGCATCTGGAGCAGGATGCGGGCAAGAGCCTGCATGACCAGCATCCCAACATGAGCTTTGTTGATCTCAATCGTTCGGGTTGCGCGCTGATGGAAATCGTATCCAAACCAGACATGCGTTCGGCTGATGAGGCCAAGGCTTATGTCACCAAGCTGCGCCAGATCATGCGCTATCTCGGCACGTGCGATGGCAACATGGAGCAGGGATCGATGCGTGCGGACGTAAATGTTTCGGTACGCAAGCCTGGTGATGCCTTTGGCACGCGCTGCGAAATCAAGAACGTCAATTCCATCCGATTCATGGGGCAGGCGATTGAGTTTGAAGCGCGCCGCCAGATTGGCGTCTTGGAAGATGGAGGCAAGATCGATCAGGAAACGCGTTTGTATGATGCCAAGAAGGGCGAGACGCGGTCGATGCGCTCCAAGGAAGAGGCGCATGACTATCGCTATTTCCCAGACCCGGATTTACTGCCCCTGAAGCTTGACCCCAAGAAGATTGCGGAAATCAAATCCAGCCTGCCAGAATTGCCAGATGACAAGAAGGCGCGGTTTGTGGCGAGCTATGGCTTGTCTGCCTATGACGCTTCGGTTTTGGTGGCCGAGCAGACCTCGGCAGCATTTTATGAGGCCGTGGCCAAGGGCCGCGACGGCAAGCTTTCGGCCAATTGGGTGATCAATGAATTGTTTGGCCGCCTGAACAAGGAAGGGAAGTCCGTCGAGACATCTCCCGTTTCTGCCGCGCAGCTGGGCGGGCTGGTCGATCTCATTTCCAACGGCACCATTTCCGGCAAAATCGCCAAGGACGTGTTTGAAATCCTGTGGACGGAAGGCGGCAACCC
>JAYUEP010000146.1:0-4400 GCA_043739165.1 Hyphomicrobiales bacterium | reverse complement strand
GACATCTTCATGCAGCAGGCCTGCCTCAAGCAATTCGCCCATCAAAAAGCCCATGCCGCCCGCCGCGTGGAAGTGATTCACGTCGGCCTTGCCATTGGGATAAATGCGGGTGAGCAAAGGCACGGCAGCCGAGAGATCGGCAATGTCATCCCATGTCAGATGAATGCCTGCGGCCGCCGCCATGGCCAGCAAGTGCATGGTGTGGTTGGTGGAGCCGCCGGTGGCGAGCAAACCCACAACGCCATTCACCACCGCCTTCTCATCATAGATCTTGCCGATGGGCGTGTAACTGTTGCCCAGCGTTGAAATGCTCAGCGCCTGCTTGGCGGAGGCCTTGGTGATCTCGTCACGAAGCGCGCTGCCCGGATTGATGAAGGTCGAGCCCGGCAAATGCAGGCCCATGATTTCCATCAACATCTGGTTCGAATTGGCGGTGCCGTAAAAGGTGCAGGTTCCCGGGCCGTGATAGGCTTGGCTTTCGGCTTCGAGCAGCGCATCGCGGCCCACTTTGCCTTGGGCATAGAGCTGGCGGACCTTGGATTTCTCGTCGTTTGAGAGGCCCGAGGTCATTGGGCCGGCGGGAATAAAGACCGCAGGCAAATGACCAAAGCTCAAAGCGCCTATTATGAGGCCCGGCACGATCTTGTCGCAAACGCCGAGATAGACGGCGCTGTCAAACATCTGGTGCGACAGCGCCACGGCAGTGGAGAGGGCGATCACATCACGCGAGAACAACGATAATTCCATGCCGGTCTCACCTTGGGTGACGCCGTCACACATTGCTGGCACACCTCCTGCTACTTGCGCCGTGCCCCCCGCCTCGCGCGCGGCGGCGCGGATGAGTTCGGGATAATATTCAAAGGGCTGATGGGCCGAGAGCATGTCGTTGAACGAGGTGACAATGGCAAGGTTGGGGCCCGCTTCATTGCGCAGCGCGTTCTTGTCCTGAACATTGCAGGCGGCAAAACCGTGCGCAATGTTGGCGCAGCCCAGCGCCTTGCGCTTGGGTTTGTTGTCGAAGGCCTTGGCGATCTTGTCGAGATAACGCGCGCGGGATTCAGCGCTGCGCTTGACGATGGCTTCAGTGACGGCGGCAATGGTTTTTTGTACGGACATTTTAAACTCTCTTCCGGCGCTCAAGGGCACCAGTAAAGTTGAACGGGTGTGGCACTTTGCAATACGGCGCGCACGGGCATTTCCATTTGATCTGTGCCCGCCAGCGCCGTTTCAAGCGTGGCCCATTTGTCTTGGCCTTGCACATGAAGCAGAAGATGCGCGGAAGCCAGTAACTTCGGCAGGGTGAAAGTGAGGCGCGGCTCACCGGAGCCGGGGGCGGAAATTTCCAGCAGCGTCGCCGTTGTCGCAGGGTTGATGGCTTCTTGCAGCGTGGTCCCGCCCGGAAAAAATGATGCTGTGTGCCCATCATTGCCCATGCCCAGAACGGCAACATCGAAATTCGCAACCTTGGCGGCGTTGGGGTATTGATAGAGCGGCACAAATCGGGCGCTGGCGGCCTCATTCTGGATCAGTGCCTGTTTCACCAACCGCGCATTGGAGCGGGGTGAGGTTTCATCCACCATGCGCTCGTCCACCAGTGTCACCGACACCTTGGCCCAATCGAGCTTCGCTTGCGACAAAGCCTCAAAGAACTTCTGCGGCGTGGTGCCACCAGAGACGGCGAGAACCGCAGTTCCCTTCTCGGCAATGGCAGCACGCAGAGAGGAAGCAACATCATTTGCCAGAGATACTGCCAAATCGGCAGGGTTCGCAAACATGTTCCGTGTACTGATCATTCGGCGTGGGGCTCGTACCAGGTGCGGTGATCGCGCTCAATCAGTGAGATGGCGGCTGTCGGACCCCAGGAGCCTGAGGCATAGGGCTTGGGCATGTCGCTCGAGTCCTTCCAGGCATCCAGAATTGGATCGGTGAAGCGCCAGGCGGCGGCCACTTCGTCGCGGCGCATGAAGAGCGTCTGGTTGCCGCGTACCACATCCATGATCAGGCGTTCATAGGCTTCGGGCTGGCGGCCCGCGAAGGCCTCCGCAAAGCTCATATCAAGCGCCACGTGTTTGAAATGCAACCCACCGGGGCCGGGTTCCTTGATCGAAAGCCAGAGCATCACGCCTTCATCCGGCTGCAAGCGGATGAGCAAGCGGTTGGGCGGCAGGGTGCCGGCAGTCTTGGCGAAAGCATTATGCGGAACCGGCTTGAATTCCACCATGATTTCGGAGACACGTTCGGCGAGCCTTTTGCCGGTGCGCAAATAGAAGGGCACATTGGCCCAGCGCCAGGAGCCGATTTCGGCCTTGAGCGCCACAAAGGTTTCGGTTTTGGAATCGGGATTGCCCAGTTCTTCGTGGTAGCCATTGAGTGGACCAGCTGCGGATGTACCGGCGCGGTATTGGCCGCGCACCACATTCGCTTCAATATCCGCCGCCGTAATCGGCTTCAGCGATTTCAGCACTTTCAGCTTTTCATCACGCACCGCGTCCGCGTCCATCGAGTTGGGTGGTTCCATGGCGACGAGGCAGAGAAGTTGCAGAATGTGATTTTGTACCATGTCACGCAGCGCGCCTGAGGTGTCATAATAGCCCGCGCGGCCTTCCACACCCAAGGTTTCAGCCACGGTGATTTGCACATGGTCGATATGCGTGTTGTTCCATAAGGGCTCAAACAAGGCATTGGCAAAACGCAGGGCCATGAGGTTCTGGACTGTCTCTTTGCCGAGATAGTGATCGATGCGGAAGATCGATGGTTCCGGGAACACGCTGCCGATGGCATTGTTCAAGGCTTCGGCGGATGCGCCATCCTTGCCCAGAGGTTTTTCCACGACCACGCGGGATTTTGGCGTCACCAGCTTGTGCTTGCCCAAGCGCTCACAGATGGGGCCAAACAAGTCCGGGCCGACTGCGAGATAGAACACACGCACGCGGTCATTATTGGTCGACAAGGCCTGATCAAGCTTCGGCCAGCCATCTTCGAGGCTGGCTTCGGCCTGAATGTAGCTGAGGCGGGCCAAAAAGCGGCCGACGGTTTCGGGCTTGCGCGATTCGGCCTCGACATATTTCTCGATGGAGGCTTGTGCGAAGGCGCGGAAGGCCTCGTCACTCATTTCGCGGCGCGAGGTGCCGATGATGCGGGCTTCGGGTGGGATCTGGCCGGCCTCATCGCGGTGAAACAATGCGGGGATCAGCTTGCGCTGCGAAAGATCGCCAGTGGCGCCAAATACAACAAGATCAAAGGGTTCCACTGGAATATTTCGGGCCACGCCACAACTCCCTAAAAAGAGGTACGCTCATCAAAAAATCTGTTGGCGGACATGTACACTGCCAACAAGACAGTTGCAATAAAGCTGTTGGTTGGATTTATGTAGGCGCGCCATGCGGAATTGGCGGAATGGAGTGCCCATGATTTTATGTTGCGGCGAAGCCCTGATTGATCTGGTTCAAAGGGATGCAGAAGGGGCCAATGTCTTCAGGGCCTATAATGGCGGGGGCATCTATAATTCAGCCATTGCGCTCGGGCGGTTGGGTGAAAAGGTCGGCCTGTTCTGTGGCATGTCCACGGATACATTCGGCATGGGCTTGCGCGAAGGTCTGCGCGCTTCGAATGTTTCAGAAAAATATCTGGCGATCAAGCCTCAGAACACCACGCTGGCGATTGTCAAAGTGAATGAACAAGGCAATGCCAAGTATTTCTTCATTGATGATGCCTCGGCCACGCGCGTGCTCACCAAAAAGGACATGCCGAAACTGACCAAGGATGTGAAAGCTCTCCTGTTCGGCGGCATCGCTTTGGTGCCTGAGCCTTGCGGCAGCACGTTCGAGGCTTTGGTCACGAAGGCTGCCAAGAAGCACGTGCTGGCGATGGACCCCAATATCCGCCCACCCCATATCAAGGACCGCAAGAAATATCTTGCGCGTTTGGCCCGGCTGATTGCGATCACCGACATTCTCAAGATTTCCGATGAAGATGTGCATTGGATCACGGGTTCGACAGACCTTGCCAAAGCCGCCAAGAGTTGGCTGAAGAAGGGCACCAAAGTTGTGGTCGTCACCCGCGGTGGTGAAGGCT
The DNA here is from genome assembly GCA_043739165.1 of Hyphomicrobiales bacterium. Lineage (GTDB taxonomy): Bacteria > Pseudomonadota > Alphaproteobacteria > Rhizobiales > Aestuariivirgaceae > Aestuariivirga. The sequence continues at coordinate 326 of JAYUEP010000146.1, read as the reverse complement.
GCACGGTTTTCACCAAGCGCTATTCATTTGAGCTGGCCGCGCCGAAAGTGAAAGTGGCGGACACAGTGGGTGCGGGTGACACATTCACCGCTGGCCTGCTGCACAGTCTCAATGAACATGGCCAATTGGACAAGAAGGCTCTGGCGGTGATTGGCGAAGAAGCTCTCAAGGCCGCCGCTGCCTATGCGATGCGCGCCGCCGCCGTCACCGTGTCACGCCCCGGTGCTGATCCACCATGGGCAAAAGAGATGGCATGAATTTTCCTGTCGACAACGTCATCCCGCAACTGAAGGCCGCGCTCACTTCGCGGCCTTCCGCCATTCTGG
>JAYUEP010000145.1:0-13168 GCA_043739165.1 Hyphomicrobiales bacterium | reverse complement strand
AACATGGGCATGATGGGGGTAAAAAACTTCTCTGCCATCGTCAATCCACCACAGTCATCGATCCTCGCCGTGGGTGCGGGTGAAAAACGCCCCGTGGTGCGCGATGACAAGCTGGTGATTGAACAGCAGATGAGTGTAACGCTTTCCACCGACCACCGCTGCATCGACGGCGCACTGGGAGCAGAACTGTTGGGTGCGATCAAGATGTATCTCGAAGAGCCGGGGCTGATGTTGGTGTGAGGAGTTGGTGATGAAATCCATCCTCGCATTTGGAGATAGTCTCACCTGGGGTGCCGTCGCCGTAAAGCGCACGCGACATCCGTTTGATGTGCGCTGGCCGAATGTTCTCGTGGCTGGCCTTGATGGCAAAGCCCGGGCCATCGAAGAAGGCCTCAATGGCCGCACCACGGTGTTTCCGGATCCCACGGAAGATGTGGAGCGCAATGGCGCCATCGCCTTGCCCATGCTGCTCAAGACCCATGAGCCGCTTGATCTCGTCATCATCATGCTGGGCACCAATGACATCAAATTCGCCAATCGCTGTCGCGCCTTTGATGCCTCGATGGGCATGGCGCGGTTGATTAGCCTGACCAAACGTTTTCCCTTCAACGAGAACTACGCGAACCCGCAGATTCTCATTATGAGCCCGCCACATCTTGTGAAAACCAATGACGAGTGGTTCAACAACCTGTGGGATCACGCCATCGAAGAATCAAAGCTGTTTGCGCAGCACTACGCGCGAGTGGCGACGGAAGAGGGCGTGCATTTCTTTGATGCCAGTTCCGTGGCGAAAGCTGACTCCGGTGATGGCGGGCATTTGGATGCTGCGAATACAATTTCCATTGGCAAGGCTTTGGTGCCGGTTGTGAAAAAGATTTTGGAGATTTGAACATGGCAGACACAGAATTCGACGTTCTCATCATCGGCTCAGGCCCCGGCGGCTATGTGACCGCCATTCGCGCTGCACAGCTGGGTTTCAAAACCGCAATCGTGGAGCGTGAGCATCTGGGCGGCATTTGCCTCAACTGGGGCTGCATTCCCACCAAGGCGCTGCTTCGCTCAGCCGAGATTTTTCACTACATGAAACATGCAGGTGATTATGGCCTCAGCGCCAAGGATGTGACGTTTGATCCGACCGCCGTGGTGCAACGCAGCCGCAACGTGTCTGGCCGCCTCAACATGGGCGTGGGCGGCTTGCTCAAAAAGAACAAGGTTCAGGTGATCTGGGGCCAGGCCAAACTGACCAAGCCGGGCGAGGTTGTGGTCGGCGCGTCCACCAAGCCTGTGATGCTGCCGCAAAACCCGCCGCCAAAGGGCACGTTGGGGGCAGGGACATACACCGCCAAGCACGTCATCATCGCCACGGGTGCACGACCGCGCGCGCTGCCCGGGCTGGAGCATGATGGCAAGGTGGTGTGGAGCTATTTCGAAGCCATGGTGCCGAAGGAAATGCCTAAGTCGCTGTTGGTTGTCGGTTCCGGTGCCATTGGGATCGAGTTCGCCTCGTTTTACAACGCCATGGGCGTGAATGTGACTGTGGTTGAAATCATGGATCAGATCATGCCAGTCGAAGATGCTGACATCAGCAAGATCGCGCAGAAACAGCTTGAGAAACAAGGAATTAAGTTCCGTATTTCAGCCAAAGTCTCAAAGCTGGAGAAGGGTGCAAATTCTGTTACAGCCACCATCGAAGCTGGCGGCAAATCCGAAACCATCACCGTTGACCGCGTGATCGCCGCGACGGGTGTGGTTGGCAATATCGAAAACCTCGGCCTCGAAGCGCTGGGCGTGAAAACCGACAAGGGCTGTGTCGTCGCCGATGGTTACGGCAAGACTAGCGTCAACGGAATTTATGCCATCGGCGACGTGGCGGGCCCGCCCATGCTGGCCCACAAGGCCGAGCATGAAGGCGTCATCTGCATCGAGAAAATCAAAGGCCTTGATGCCCATCCGATGAAGAAAGAACAAATCCCCGGCTGCACTTATTGCCACCCGCAGGTAGCCTCAGTGGGCCTCACCGAAGCCAAAGCAAAAGCCGCAGGTTTCGAAGTGAAAGTGGGCAAGTTCCCCTTCCTCGCCAACGGCAAGGCTATTGCGCTGGGAGAAGATCAGGGCCTGATCAAAACGATTTTCGATGCCAAAACCGGGCGGCTTTTGGGTGCCCACATGGTTGGCGCAGAAGTGACGGAATTGATCCAGGGCTTCGTTCTGGCCATGGGCCTCGAGACCACGGAAGAGGAACTGATGCACACCGTGTTCCCGCATCCCACACTTTCCGAGATGATGCACGAAAGCGTGTTGGATGCCTATGGCCGCGTCATTCACATGTAAGTAACCGTTCAGGCGCACGATGGCGCGATGGACGGATTGCTTGAGCAATTGGACGTGCTGGATTTCGTGCTCGCGGTCTTTGGCGCGATCGTCGTTGCCATGTGGTTCGGCCACGGCAAAAGCTGGAAGGGTATCTTGATGGGTGCAGTCATGGGTGGCTTCATGAAGCCGACGCTCTTCACAGTGTTGGCCCTTGTCGGCATGGCGACAATGATGGACGGCGGAGTTGACAGTGCGAAGCCCGACCAAGCCACCAATGAAGTATTGAAAATCCTTGGCAAATAGCCAAGACCGACGACTTGAATAAGCCACCTCCTTGCGCCATATGATGCGCCAGCGCGGAGGTTTTCATGGACAACAAGAATATCGCAATCGCCATCGTTCTTGGCATCGTGGCAGGCTGGCTCGCCTCATGGGTTGTGGGTGGCCACGGTCTCATTCAATATCTCATCAGCGGCGTGCTCGGCTCCTTTGTCGGGTCCTTTGCCTTGAACAAGCTTGGCATCAATCTTGGCATTCGCAACGAGGTGGGCCGCGATATTGCCACTGCCACCATCGGCGCAGTGATCGTGATGATCATTGCGCGCATTCTCACATAGGAGGCACAAGATGCAAAATATCATGGAACTGGGTGGCGTTCATTTCTGGGGCATCGTGCTAATCGGCATCTTGGCCGGTTGGCTGGCACATCGGGTGATCGGTGGGCACGGGGGCCTGATTTGGAACCTAATAGTCGGCCTCATCGGCTCATGGATCGGTTTTTTTGCAGCCGACAAACTAGGGCTGCAACTGGGTGAGGTTTTCCACGGCTGGTTCTGGGGCAATCTGCTTGTTTCAGCCGCTGGAGCGGTTATCCTGCTGTTGGTGCTTCGCATGTTTCGCGGTGGACGCGCCTAGCACGCAATCAACATTTGGCCCGCGGGCCAAGAGGTGGAGGTTAATATGGATGGATATGGAATTATCATGTCGATCATTCTCGGCGGTATCTCGGGCGTTATTGCCGAGAAGGTAATGAACTTCAATACCGGGTTGGTGCTCAGCATCATCCTTGGAATCGTTGGAGCCGTAGTCGGCAATTTCCTGTTGGGCCTTGTCGGCGTGTCTCTGGGTGGCATCGTCGGTACAATTGTGACCGCGATTGTTGGTGCCTGCATTGTGATCTATTTGTATCGCATGTTGGCAAAACGCGGTTGAACGAAGGTCCGTGGCGACAGTGATCGATACACTGGGTAAAACCCGGCCGAGGCATCCTGAAAAGATGAATCGGCCGGAAACGCCTTTGCTGCGTAAGCCGGAATGGATCCGCGTCAAGGCACCCGGTTCTGCGGTTTACGCCGAGACGCAAAGGATCGTACGCGAGAACAAGCTGGTCACTGTGTGCGAGGAGGCGGGTTGCCCCAACATCGGCGAATGCTGGTCCAAGAAGCATGCCACCTTCATGATTATGGGTGATACCTGCACACGCGCTTGCGCCTTCTGCAATGTGAAGACAGGATTGCCGGATGCGCTGGATGGCGGTGAGCCAGAGCGCGTTAGCGATGCTGTGTCGCGCATGGGCCTTTCGCATTCGGTGATCACCTCGGTTGACCGTGACGATCTGAATGATGGCGGCGCTGAGCACTTCGTTCGCACCATCAAAGCCATTCGCTTGGCATCGCCCGCGACAACAATCGAAATTCTCACACCGGATTTTTTGAAGAAGGATGGCGCGCTGGAGCGTGTGGTTGAAGCCGGCCCCGATGTGTTCAACCACAATCTCGAAACCGTGCCCGCGCTCTATCTCAAGATCAGACCCGGTGCGCGCTATTTTCACTCTTTGCGCTTGTTGCAGCGCGTGAAGGAGTTGGACAAAAACATGTTCACCAAATCCGGCATCATGGTGGGCTTGGGCGAAACGCGCGAGCAAGTCATGCAAGTCATGGACGATATGCGTTCTGCCAATATCGATTTCATCACCATCGGGCAATATTTGCAGCCCACCCGCAAACATGCCGCGATTGACCGCTTCGTCACGCCAGATGAATTTAAATCTTATGAGACGACTGCCTATGCCAAAGGTTTTCTGATGGTTTCGTCTTCACCACTCACGCGCTCGTCACATCACGCGGGCGAAGATTTTGCGCGGCTGCGGGCCACGAGACTTTCCCCCTGATGGCGCATGTTGAGGTTAAACGCGTGGTTCCGCTAACGGTGGACCAGGCTTTTGCGATTGCTGCTGATGTGATGGCCTATAGAGAATTTCTGCCTCTCGTCACCCGCTCGACCATTCGCGGCGACGTGGTGGAAGAGGGCAGGGTCAAGACATTCGCCGCCGACTTAATGGTCGCAGTCGAAAAGCTGGGTTTGCGCGAAGGTTTCACCAGCCAAGTGGTTGCGGACGAGGGTGCACGCACCGTCACCGCGACTTCGCAGGACGGGCCAATCAAAGACCTGCGCGCGGTTTGGACGATCAACACCATCGACGGCACCCGGACGCAAGTTGCTATTGCCATCGATTACCAATTTAGAAACATGCTTCTGCAAATGGCTGCGGGCAGTATGATGGACATGGCAGTGAAACGCGTGCTCGAAGCATTCGAGAAGCGTGGGCGGCAAGTTTACCCGTTGAGTGCGTTGCCTAACATCTGAAGCGCATGATCGCGCGCTGCAAAGCGAACTGCGGCCCGGTCACCAACAAGAACCTTGCGCTCATGCCATTCATGGCCTCGCTTGCTGGCGCAAGCAAAATGAACCAGCCCCACAGGCTTGGTTTCACTTCCTCCCGTTGGCCCGGCAATTCCAGTGATCGCGACGGCAAGTGTCGCGGCTGAATGTTTCAGCGCACCTTGTGCCATGGCCCGGGCTACCGCCTCGCTCACAGCTCCATGGGTTTGGAGCAATGTCTTCTCAACGCCCAACATCTCGATTTTCGCAGCGTTGGAATAGGTGACAAATCCCCGGTCAAAAACGGCGGATGATCCGGCGACGTCAGTAATGGCCGCAGCCACCATGCCACCTGTGCAGCTCTCGGCGGTAGCGACCAATTGGCCTGCCTTGAGCAAGGCCATGACAAGCTCGGCAACATCCTTCAAAGTGGTAGTCTCACAGTCACACTGGCCATCGCGGCCATGCCTTCCTTGCGGCCAATGGCCCCCATCTTCTCTGTCGTCGTGGCTTTGATGGCAATGCGGTCAGTGGCCAAGCCCAGTTGGCGCGAGAGTTCGCCTTTCATGGCAGCAATATGCTGGCTGATCTTGGGGGCTTCGGCGAGAATGGTTACATCCACATTAGCAATCATGCCGCCTTTGGCTTCCAGCAATCGCCGCGCTTTGGCAATGAAAATGGAGGACCGTACGTTCTTCCACTGTGGGTCTGTGGGTGGGAAGTGTATTCCAATATCGCCTTCACCAATGGTGCCAAGGATGGCATCGGTGATGGCATGAAGTGCCACGTCGGCATCGGAATGTCCTTTGAGCTTGTGAGTGTGCGGAATCTCAATTCCGCAAAGCCAGAGAGATTTTCCTGCCATGAACACATGAAAATCAACGCCTTGACCAACACGAATGTCTGGGCGCTGCGCAAATTGGGACTGGTTCAATTCAAGGTCCGCCATTGTGATATCGTGTGATGTTGTCAGTTTGCGATTGCGTGCCTCGCCTTGCACCACAAAAACACTCATGCCGACAAATTCCGCCACGGCGGCATCATCAGTCAATCCTTCGGCGTTTTGCACATTGGCTGTTTCATGCGCAGCACGGATTTTGTCAAAACGAAAACCCTGAGGGGTTTGCATGTAGTAGAGAGTCGAACGATCAACCGTTTTTTCGATGAGCCCGGCGCGGGCTTGTTTCAAGGTATCAGCTACGGCGAGGCCGGGAACCACGGCATCGGCTTCCTGCAATCGCGCAATCACTGCACTGATCACACCATGTGATATAAAAGGCCGCGCCGCATCGTGAATGAGGATAAAATCAGGTGCATGCGCCGCGCAGGCCTCTACGCCGAGTCGGCATGAGTCTTGGCGTGATGCGCCGCCTTGAACCGGTGGGGGGAGAGCGAGGCCACTTGTTGCCGTTGCAAAATCATCATGATGTTCTGCGCCAATAACTGTTTGCACATGGGTGATGGCAGGATGGGAGAGGAAGGATTCGAGGGTCCAGCGCAGCACCGGCTTGCCGCCGATCAACTGATACTGCTTTGGCTTTTCGCCCCCGGCGCGCTGGCCGGAGCCCGCCGCAACAATCACTGCCGCCACTTTCATGCGCCCGCCTTAACCGAAGCCGCGCCCGAACAAAAGACCCCGCGATTTCACTTGACCTTGTTGCACCGCAGCGTAATCTGCATAATAATTAGACCGGAATTGAACGTGCTTAAAAAATGGGCATAAAGATCGGAAATGTGCAGACACGGAACCGGGTCTTCCTTGCGCCCATGTCAGGCGTGACGGACGAACCCTTCCGGCAGGCCGCCCATGATACAGGTGCAGGGCTGGTAGTGTCAGAAATGGTGGCCAGCGAAGAATTGGTGCGAGAGCGGCGAGACATGGTTCGCCGCGCACGCGGAGCCAAGCGACTCTCGCCCTTCGTCATGCAGCTTGCAGGGCGTGAAGCTCATTGGATGGCCGAAGGCGCGCGCGTGGCGCAGGATCTAGGTGCTGACATCATGGACATCAACATGGGTTGCCCGGCACGACAGGTGACCGGCGGGCTTTCGGGTTCGGCCTTGATGCGAAATCTTAATCACGCGGTCACTCTGGTCGAAGCCACAGTGAAAGCAGCGCGCGTGCCCGTCACGCTGAAGATGCGATTGGGCTGGGATGAGAAATCATTGAATGCGCCTGAGCTGGCGCGGCGTGCCGAAGCCGCAGGTGTTTCGATGATCACCGTTCATGGCCGGACACGCTGTCAATTCTATACCGGCAAGGCTGATTGGGCAGCCATCAAAGCCGTGCGGGAAGCTGTTACCATTCCGTTGGTGGCCAACGGCGATTGTGACTCGCCAGAAGATGCCCGCGCCATGATGCAGGCGTCGGGGGCGGACGCCGTCATGATCGGGCGGGGAGCCTACGGCCGGCCTTGGTGGCCGGGAGCAATCGCAGAAACGTTGGAACCGGGCACAGGTGCCAAGGCGCCGACGTGGAATGAAGAACGTGATCTTCTGTTGCACCAGCAAGAAGCAACACTTTCTCTGTATGGCGACACTCTGGGCAACAAGACTTTCCGCAAGCATCTGGGTTGGACAATCAGTCGCTTGGGCCAGCGCGGTGCCTTGGATGAGGCCGCCGTTCGCCACGCACGGCTGAGCCTGTTGAGCGAGCGGAACAACACCCTCGTGACAGTGGCAATCACACGCTTGTTTGAGCGGGCCTGCACCGAAAGGCGGGCCGCATGAGCGCAGTTGAGACGTCTTTCCGCGCCATCATTGAAGCGCTGCCCAACCCCTTGTTCATCGTCGATGGCGACAATCAGGTCACATTGGCCAATGGTGCATGTGAAGATTTTTTTCAGGCCAGCGCACCGATCTTGAGGAAACACAGATTGGAAGACCTGGTGCCCTTTTCCAGCCCGGCATTGGAAGCTGTTTCCAAAGTGCGCGATGAAGGTGGCGTGGTCAATGAATACGCCATCAGCATGGGAACCCCACGCATGGGCGGTGAGCGCGTTGTCGATGTCCAGACCACAGCCTTGATTGACAACCCCGGTGCTGTGCTGGTGATGGTCTTGCGCCAATCCATGGCGCGCAAGTTTGATTTGCAGCTGTCGCACCAAGGGGCGGCGCGTTCCGTCTCAGGCATGGCCGCCATGTTGGCCCATGAAATCAAGAACCCGCTTTCAGGTATTCGCGGTGCGGCGCAATTGCTGGAACCGGGACTCAATGAACAAGACCGCAGCTTGGCGCGTTTGATCTGCGATGAGACGGACCGCATCCGCAACCTCGTAGACCAGATGGAAGTCTTTTCCGATGAGCGGCCACTGGAACGCCAGCCCGTCAACATTCACGTGGTCCTGGACAGGGTTAAACAGCTGGTCAACGCCATGGGCCATGAGGGGGTTCACATCGTTGAAGACTATGATCCGTCATTGCCACCTGTCAGCGGCAACCATGATCAACTGGTGCAGGTGTTCTTGAATCTCGTCAAGAATGCCGTCGAGTCCATGCATGAGAACGGTGGCAAGTTGAGCATGACCTCAGCCTTCAAGCCGGGCGTTAAACTCGCCGTGCCCGGCAGCGCCGAACGCGTGTCCCTCCCACTGGAAGTCTGCGTGCATGACGAAGGCGGCGGTGTTGCCGAAGAACTGCGGCCCCACATCTTTGATCCTTTCATCACATCAAAAGCCCAGGGCAAGGGGCTTGGACTGGCCTTGGTGGCCAAGATCGTGCGCGATCATGGTGGCGTGGTGGAATGTATTGATCGCGGTGGGGGCACAACATTCCGTGTGCTGCTGCCGCTTGAAAGAAAGATAGAAAAAGCATGAGCGCCAAAACCATATTGCTGGCTGACGATGACAGCGCCATCCGGACGGTATTGATCCAAGCCCTGAACCGAGCTGGCTATAGTGTGCGGGCAACGTCTACGGCCGCCGCGCTCTGGCGATGGGTGGCGGAGGGGCAGGGCGATGCCATCGTCACCGATGTGGTGTTGCCGGATGAGAATGCCTTTGAGATGCTGCCGCGCATCAAAAAGCTGCGCCCCAAATTGCCCTTCATCGTGATGAGTGCACAGAACACCATCATGACAGCCATCCGCGCCACAGAACTGGGGGCTTATGATTATCTGCCCAAGCCATTTGATCTCAATGTACTCTTGCAGGCGGTGGCCAGGGCCCTTGATCAAGCGACCAAACCAAGCCCTGTACGCGCCAAGGAGGCAGGTGAAACTCTGCCCATCATTGGGCGCTCATCGGCCATGCAGGATATTTACCGTGTGATCGCGAGGTTGACCCTCACCGAACTGACAGTCACCATTGTCGGCGAAAGTGGCACAGGCAAAGAACTGGTAGCGCGAGCCTTGCATGATTTTGGCAAGCGGCGGCGCGGGCCTTTTGTCGCCGTCAACATGGCAGCGATACCTCGCGAATTGATAGAGTCTGAATTGTTTGGTCACGAGAAGGGGGCTTTCACCGGCGCTTCGGCACGCATGGCCGGGCGCTTTGAACAGGCTGAAGGCGGCACGTTGTTCCTTGATGAGATAGGTGACATGCCGCTCGAAGCGCAAACGCGTTTGCTGCGCGTGCTGCAGCAGGGCGAATATACCAGCGTCGGCGGCAATGCGCCGATCAAATCCAACGTTCGCATTATTGCGGCCACACACCGCGATCTGCGCCAACTCATCGCTCAAGGCCAATTTCGTGAAGACTTGTTCTTCCGTCTCAATGTCGTGCCTCTGCGGCTGCCGCCGCTGCGTGACCGGGTCGAGGACATTCCCGATCTGGTGCGGCATTTCTTGGAACAAGCCCAGAAAGAGGGCCTGCCGCCCAAAGATATTTCACCCGAGGCGCTGGATGTCCTGAAATCCTATCGTTGGCCCGGCAATGTGCGAGAGCTGGAGAACTTGGTGAAGCGCCTCATGGCAATCGAAATCGACGATGTAATCGGCGGAGCTTCGGTGTCCAACGAATTGGCGGCCAATCAAACCCAAGACTTGCGGACTATTGGCGACAACAGCCATCATCAGCCCGACACCATTGGCGAGTTCATGGAACGCCACCTTTCCAGCTATATGTCTGGCTTTGGGGGCGGGCTGCCACCTGATGGGCTGTATGACCGAATCCTCTTTGAAGTTGAGCCGCCGCTGTTGCGATCCGTGCTGAGCATCACCAAAGGTAATCAACTGAGGGCAGCGGAAATATTGGGGATTAACCGAAACACCCTGCGAGTGAAGATAAAACAACATCAGATCAAATCACTACGCGGGTTTTCGTAGTTGTAAACTTAAGGGCAATCGTGGCGCAGAAGACACAGTAGTTGTTGAATTTGAGCCACAGTCCGGGGCATAATGCCCGGACATGTTGAAAGTAACAGAAATATCGATCGGCAAACGCATCCGTGCCTATTCCGGCTGGGCGGCGTTGGCGCTCGTCAGCATAGGCACGATTCTTGGCTTTGCGACCTTCCTGTTGTTGACCGGACTGACGCCCATCAAGCCGACCAGCAGTAACATTGCGACGATGTTGCTGGCCAATGGTGTTGTGGTTTTGATCATGGTCGCGATGATCGTGGGACAGGTGGCGCATCTCTTCTGGGAGCGGCAGCAAGGCACCGCCGGGGCAGGCCTGCATATCCGCTTGGTCACGCTGCTCAGCCTCGTGTCAGTCGTCCCGGCGCTGCTGGTGGCAGCCTTTGCCAGCGTCACTTTGAACCGGGGCTTGGACACTTGGTTCTCCACCCAAACCAAGGCCATTGTTGACACCGCGGCGACGGTTGCCGATGCCTATCTCACCAATGCAACCGAAGCGACACGCAACGATCTTGCCAATATCGCCACAGATCTGGTTCTGCAGGTTCCCGAATTCAACAATGACAGGCCCAACTATCTGCAACGCGTCGCGCGTCACGGTGCATTGCGCAACCTTGCGGCAGTTTATGTCTTCAACAACGAGACCAAGCAGATTGAAGCCAACGCCACGGCGAGTGAGAGCATAACATTTATTGCTCCCTCACCCGAAAACATCGTGCAGGCCGACAAGGGCGATATTGTCTTGTTGCCGCCGGGCAGGGGTGGGAATTTGATCCGTGCAATGATGAAATTGCAGGGCTATCCCAACGAGTATCTTTATATCTACCGTCTCGTTTCTCCTGCGGTAATCGATCAATTGACCAAGACGCGCGATGCCAAGGCACAATATGACTCGATGCTGCAACAACGCCTTGGTTATCAACTTACATTCGGCCTGATCTACGCCTCATTGGCCTTGATCTTCTTGTTGACCGCAGTCTGGGCAGGCATGTGGTTTGCAGATCGTTTGGTCGCCCCAATGGTACGGCTGCTCAACGCGTCGCGGGATGTGGCCAACGGCGACTTCAATGCCAAAGTGAAAGTCATTGAGGGGCCCGGAGATTTGCAGCGCCTTTCACAAACTTTCAATTTGATGACAGATCAGATCGCCCAAAGCCGTGATCAGCTGATGATGACGAATGAAAAGCTGGATGAGCGGCGGCGTTTTACCGAGGCCATGTTGGAAGGCGTGAGTGCAGGCGTGATTGGCATCGGTCCTGATCATGCCATCACCTTGGTCAACCGGTCGGCTCTGGCCCATTTGGGCGTGACCGATCACGAATTGATGGGGCGCAGGATCGAAGAGGCTGTACCGGAGTTTGCTGCACTCTACCACACCGCGCTGGGGCGACCCCATGGTTCGGCGGACGGCCAGATCGATGTCAAAATCAAAGGCCATGACTTGAGCTTCATCGTTAGGATCACGACGGAACTTGGTGAGCAGGCCCATGGCCATGTTTTGACCTTTGATGACATTACCCAACTGGTTTCAGCCCAGCGCAATTCAGCTTGGTCCGACATTGCCCGGCGCATTGCCCATGAAATCAAAAACCCGCTCACCCCCATTCAGCTTTCTGCAGAGCGCTTGAAGCGCAAGTATCTCAAGGAGATCACGACCGACAAACACGTCTTTGAACAATGTACCGACACAATCATTCGCCAAGTGGGTGATCTTGGCCGCATCGTCGATGAATTTTCATCTTTTGCGCGCATGCCTTCCGCCGTGCCGGAACTGAACAATCTCAACGATCTGGTGAAAGAGGCCACAGTCCTGCAACGCGTTTCAGCGTCTGACATAGATATTGCCTTTGCGCTTTCCAAGCGCCCCATTGTCTTCCCATTTGATCGTCGCTTGCTCACGCAGGCCGTCACCAACTTGGTTAAGAATGCCAGAGAGGCTATCGAAGCGCGGGAAGATCACGACAGCCGTGGCCACATCCTGATTGAGACTGGGCTCAACGGCGATGAGCCTTATCTGGCGGTCACCGACAATGGCATTGGCCTCCCGAAAGAAAACCGTAACCGCTTGGCAGAACCCTATATGACCACGCGTGAAAAAGGCACTGGCCTCGGCCTCGCGATAGTCAAACGCATCATGGAAGAACATGGCGGACGTTTGCGCCTGTCGGATGCCATGGGCGGGGAGGGGGCGACGATAACCCTGGAGTTTGCGCCACAAGCGCAGTTTGCGTTGGAGAATGCGTGATGGCAGCTGACATTCTGATCATTGATGACGAAGCGGATATCCGCGAATTGACGGCAGGCATCCTCCAGGACGAAGGTTTCGAAACCCGTCTGGCGCATAATTCCGATGCGGCCCTGAGCGAGATGAACTTGCGCAAGCCGTCTTTGGTGATCCTCGATATTTGGTTGCAGGGATCCAAGCTCGATGGGTTGGATTTGCTGTTGGAAATCAAGCAAGTTCATCCACTCTTGCCGGTCATCATTATTTCTGGCCATGGCAATATTGAAACGGCTGTCGCCGCCATCAAGCGTGGTGCCTATGAATATATTGAAAAGCCGTTCAACTCCGATCGGCTTCTCGTCGTTGTCAACCGCGCGCTTGAAACATCACGGTTGAAGCGTGAGAATGAGGAACTCAAGGGCCGGTCAGGGCTTGATTCCGAATTGCTGGGCCAAAGTCAGGCCATGCGCCAATTGCGCCAACTGATGAAGAAGATCGCGCCTTCAAACAGCCGCGTGTTGATCGCAGGCCCCATGGGGGCAGGCAAGGAATTGGTGGCACGGTCTTTACACAACGCATCGCATCGCGCGGAGCGGGCCTTTGTGGTTCTCGCCGCCGCTGCCATGGCACCAGAGCGGATGGAAGAAGAACTTTTCGGCGTTGAGGCCCAAGCTGGC
>JAYUEP010000144.1:0-38306 GCA_043739165.1 Hyphomicrobiales bacterium | reverse complement strand
CACCACAGACGGGTGATCATCGGCCAGCGCAGGCGATACAAACACAACAGGCAAAAGCCCAAGGAAAAGGCGGCGTGAAATCATGATTCGAGCTCTCTTCCCTTTTTTCAGCCGCGCGTGGTTAAGGCAAGGTAAATTACCAGGTCTCGGCCTCTTTCAACTTTGCGTAGAGCGGCTCAAAATCACCATGCGATGCGTTCAAAGTATCTTCGAACATCTTCTTCATGGCAATGGAAAGCCAAACACCTTTCACATTGATATCCGCCACATGATAACTGCCCGGGTTGCCATAGACGCGCCAGCGCAACTGTTCGCCACTGCCGATGATGCTGGTATCAACAACGGTGAATTTGCCTTGGTCAGATGTAGAATTGATTTTAAGATCAGAGCCTTGGAAATCTTGTGCGTACCAAACAAACAGGGCAGCCGCATAATTCGCGACAAGGTCATAGAATTTCGCTTTGTCACCTGACGGAAGGCTCTGCCGCGCAGTCCCCAAGGCAAAATTGGCAACCGAGGGCATATTGATATAGCGGTTGAGAAGCGTCGCAAAGCGCCGCTGCAAGCTCTTGTCACCGCGGTGCCCGCCCTTGGCCAAGGCTAAAACCTCGCCGCCCATTTGGTGCACATAATCCTCTGGCGAGCTTGCGGCCCACGCCTGCGGGATGTTTCCAAAGCCAATGGCCAAACCACTGGCAAAAAGAAGAAAATTACGACGATTGATAGTCATTCTGACGTGTCCCGATCCTTTGAATGCCCCGGCTTTGCCCCGTGCTCGAATATCCATTTTCTTTTCACACTGTGGCAATGTGAAGGTCTTCGCAAAAAAATCAACCCTCGCCACGGCCAGCAGATACTTGCGACTGATTTTGGCAAAAAACGGCGGACATTGCAATCTATATAAAGATATGTTTATATAGATTACCAAATGATTGAGGGAATGATGGACGAACTCTTGGCAGGTTTGCGTGCTGTAGCTGAAATGACGCGGCTGCGCATTCTCTTTGCCTTGTCGCATGGCGAAATGAATGTGACCGAACTCACCCACGTGCTCAGCCAAAGCCAGCCGCGCGTCTCACGCCATTTGAAACTGATGTCAGAAGCAGGCCTCATCACCCGCCACAAAGAGGGCAACTGGGTTCTCTTTCGCCAGCGCGAGGAGGGCAGGGGCGGGGCACTGTCGCGGGCGCTTGTTGAAATGTTGCCCGCCCATGATGAAATTTTGGCAGCCGACCTCACGCGCCTCGAACAAATCCGCCAGCAACGCCAAGCGCAAGCCGCAGATTATTTTGCCGCCAATGCTGTCCAATGGCAAAAGCTCCGCTCGCTCCATGTGCAGGAAGGCGAAGTGGAAGCGGCCATGTTGGCGATGTTGGGCCAAACCAAGTTCAACACCATTCTTGATCTCGGCACGGGGACGGGCCGGATGCTCGAACTCTTTGCCGATAAAGGCAGCCAGCTCTGGGGCGTGGATCAAAGCCGCGACATGCTGGCCATTGCCCGCGCCAATATCGAACGCGCCGGCCTCAAGCATGTGCAAATTCGCCATGCCGATATTTACGCGCTGCCCTTTGCCGATGCGACAGCCGATCTCATCTCCATCCATCAAGTCTTGCATTTTCTGGATGATCCGCAACGGGCATTGCTGGAAGCGCGCCGCGTCTTGAAGCCGGGCGGACAAGTGTTGATTGTGGATTTTGCACCGCACGAGGTGGAAGACTTGCGCAGCGCCCACGCCCATCGCCGCTTGGGTGTTTCGGCAGAACAAATGTCAGGCTTTCTTGCCCGTGCTGGGTTGGGCTTGCGCGAACATAAAGTATTGCCACCGCCATGGTTGAAAACGGGCGCAGGCCTGACCGTCTCCATCTGGCTTGCGGCTTTGCCAGAACCACAAAAACATTCCCCTCAAACCGCAAAGGCCAGCGCGTGAGCAAAAACATTTCCGTTTCTTTCGAATTCTTCCCGCCCAAATCGGATGAGGCCGAAGCCAGCCTGTGGCGCAACCTGCGCAAACTTGAAACACTAGGCCCCAGCTTCGTCTCCGTCACTTACGGTGCAGGCGGCACGACGCGGGATCGGACCTTGAACACCGTGCGCCGCATCGCGCAGGAAACCACTATGGCACCCGTAGCTCATCTCACCTGTGTGGATGCCACCAAGGATGAAGTGAATGCCGTGTTGCGTGATTTCTGGGCGGCAGGCGTGCGTCACATTCTGGCGCTGCGCGGCGATCCGCCACAAGGTGTGGGTGCGCGCTTCACACCGCACCCGGATGGCTACCGCAATGCCGCTGACCTGGTGCGCGGCATCCGCGAGATCGGAAATTTTGAGGTAAGCGTTTCGGCCTATCCGGAAAAGCATCCGGAGTCGGTTTCCATCGAAGAAGATCTTGCTTTTCTGGCCGACAAGGCCGATCACGGTGCAACCCAAGCCATCACCCAATTTTTCTTTCACAACGCATTTTATCTGCGGCTCCGTGACCGCATCGCCGCGCGGGGCATCAAGATCAAATTGATCCCCGGCATTTTGCCCATCACCAATTTTGCCAAGGCCCAGGAATTCGCCGCCAAATGCGGCGCGCATATTGAGCCAGAAATGATCCGGCGCTTTACTGGCCTCGATGCCGAGCCCGAAACCCGTAATCTTGTTGCGGCCATGGTGGCCGCCGAACAGGTGCAGGCCCTGCAGCGCGAAGGGGTCGAAGATTTCCACTTCTACACCTTGAACCGCGCAGACTTGACCTATGCCATCTGCCGCATGATCGGGCTGGGAGCGGGCGAGCATACGGCTGCGGCCTGACCCTCACCATCGGGGGAATCTGTGCAACTGGATTTGCAAGCCGACTGCTGGCAAAGTGCCAGCCAATAGAATCACCATGGGAAGGTTTTGACATGATGAAAAAACTCTTGAGCTTGGCAGGAATTTTGGCCGCGATGAGCTTGGCCTCGACGACGGCAGCTGAAGCCCATCGGCACCACGCCCATCACCACCACAAGCATGGCTTTGAACAAGAGCGTCTGTTCTCCACCGACTTGGCAACTTACTATGATGTCCGCGAAGATCACCCCGGCGAATTCGGGCCCTATTTCCCGGATGCGATTTGGCCTCATTTCCATGAGTGGAATCACAAGTGATCCAATCCCGGGGTTGATTCCTGAACGCGGCGCGGGCATATGAATCCCATGGAACAAGAATTTATCAGGCCCGACAATCAACCCGCCCCATCGGCTCAGGCATTGAGTCCCTTTGGCAGCTTTCTCGCCGCAGCGGGTGCAACGCTGTTGACTTTCTGCCTTGTGGGCGCTGCCGCTGCCGCTTCGGTCTGGGCCTTCTCGAAAATGATTGGCCTGCCAGACATTGTGATCCAGGTCTTGTTGGTCTTGGTCGCCATTCCGGTTTTCATGGCGACCTTCTGGGTAGCAGGCCGCGCCTGGCACATTGAACAGCGCTTGGCCCGAGGCCTTGATGGCGATACACCCGTCTTCAACATGATGTACTACTGGCGCAAACGGGCTTGAGCCTTCTGCTCCTAAACGAATCCACTAGAGTGCTTGAATGACGGTCTGGTCTCGCATCGCAGATTTTGCCCAAGGCTTGGGCGGTGGCGTGGTCCACGCGCTGGGCTCTGTCACAGGTGCGTCCCAACCTCCGGAAAAATCAGTGGCCTTCACCATTGGCATGATTGCGCTGGGTGCCAAAATGGCCAAGGCCGATGGCGTGGTGACCGATGATGAAGTTCAGGCCTTCTCCGAAGTCTTTCATGTGCCTGAGAACGACCGCGCCGCAGTCAGCCGCGTCTTCAACATGGCCAAGCAGGATGTGGCGGGTTTTGAGTCTTATGCGGCCCAGGTGGCGAAACTTTTCGGGCCAAAGTCCCATGTCTTGGAAAGTGTGATCGACGGCCTCTTTCACATCGCCAAGGCCGACGGGGTGATCCACCCCAATGAACTCGTCTATCTCGAAGCCGTCGCCAAAATCTTTGGGTTTGAAAATTTCGATTGGCTACGCATTCGCGCCCATCACGTGGCCTTGCGCGATGATCCATTTGAAGTTCTGGGCATCCCGCCCACCAGCAAAATTGCCGAAGTGAAAAAGCGCTACAAGGCTTTGGTGAAAGAGCTGCATCCAGACAAGCAGATTGCAGCCGGTGTGCCCGCAGAAATGGTGCGGCTGGCCACCGACCGCTTGGCCCGCATCAACGCGGCCTATGCCGAGATTGAAAAGGTGCATGAGCTGTGATCGGCACAAGCCTGCCGCACAAGCTTCAACGCTCGCCCAATATCAATGACCGGCGCGCCAAGGTCTCGATCCTCATTCTGCATTACACGGGCATGAGTGACGCCAAACGCGCCTGCGATTGGTTGTGCAACGAAGAATCGGAAGTCTCTTGTCACTATCTGGTGGATGAGCAGGGCGGCATTATTCAAATGGTTGATGAAGCCAAACGCGCCTGGCATGCCGGTGTTTCATCCTGGGCTGGCGTTGAAGATATCAATTCACATTCGATCGGCATTGAAATCCAAAACCCCGGTCACACCATGGGCTATCCGGATTTTCCCGCGCGGCAAATGGAACACGTGGCAGCCCTGTGCCAGGACATCATCACCCGCCATGCGATCAAGCCGCGCAATGTGCTGGCCCATTCAGATGTGGCACCGGGCCGCAAGATCGATCCGGGCGAGAAATTTGATTGGCACTTCCTTCATCAAAAAGGCATCGGCCACTATGTGACGCCAGAGCTGGTGAGCGGCGGGACATTCCTGCAGTTGGGCGATGCGGGAGACCCTGTCACTGCCCTGCAGGGTTTGTTGAAGATGTACGGTTACGGCCTTGAAGTCACAGGCACATTTGACCAACGCACCAAGATCGTGGTCGAAGCCTTCCAGCGCCACTTCCGGCAGGAAAGAGTGGACGGTGTGGCCGATATCTCAACCGTGGCAACCCTGCACAAATTACTGCTGGCCGGTTAAGCTCAGTTCCCCGTGTCAACCTGTGCACAAGTGTTCAGCAAACCTTCAAAATCGGCATCGGCCAGGGGATAAGTAGCACTGTGGCCCTTGATGTTGACGGCCACCGTCTCGCCATTGGAGAGGCTCGTCATCAAAGCGTCCTTGGCTTTGAATTTGCCTTCAACCGTAATGTGGCCTGAAGCTGGGTCGCGCGCCGCGGTGGCAGGCAAAAGGAACGTTTTTCCGTCAACGGCGATCCTCATCATGGTGCGCTCGCCGGATTTCAGCCGTGCAAATGAGTCAGGCAAATAGGCCGCCATCCGGTCAGTGCCAATGTCGCACCAGAAGCTCAGGCCCACATCATCTGTGTCCGGAACGCCAAACACCAGAAAGGCCTGTTTGTCGGTGGCATCAAGGCTCCACTGCCGCTCCTGCGCTTGCGCCGGAAGGCTCAGGGCCACGGCCACCGTGGCCCACATCAAAGGTTTCATCATAAGGCCAAGCATAGTTCACTTACGCAGCCTGTCCACCAGCCAAGTGTTGAAATCTCACGCCACCGCAACGCCTTTTTGTCGCAGAAATTCTGTCAACAAATCCATGTTCTTGACATTGGCCATGAACAACACATCAAGAATGCCGCCGATCACCGGCACAGCGCCAATCCCGGCCTCCACCGCCACATTGCCCAGCATCCGCGCCAGCAAAGGGCGTGGTGCCCCCATCTCCCAGGCCTTGATGACGAGATAAAGTGAAGCAACCGTCATCAGCACATCACCACCCACGGGGATGACGCTGGTGAACGCATCCGCGCCAAAGCGAAAGCGCGTAAACGGAATGCCCCAGCCATTGTCCATGAACCGGGCAATAAGTTTGAGCCGCGTCAGAGTCGCAATCATCTCAGCATCGTTCATGGCAAAGCCTCAAAGGTAACCTTGCGTCAAATGGTGTGTGGTGGGGAAATTACAAGTGCAGCGGTTCCGCCAGTGAAGCCCGCTGGGTCACCGCAACCCGCAGACCATGCTATGCCCGGTTCATGAAACAGGAAACGCGTTTGATTCTGGTCTTGCTCTTGAATCTGGTGATGGTCGCGGGTCTGGTAATTGTAGGGCTCGCTTCGCATTCCTTGGGCGTTCTTGCGGCTGGTGGTGATTATATTGCTGACTCAACCGCGATTGGTCTTGGCATCCTTGCCATCCGCATCCAGCAACACCCCAATGGCTACACCAAAGCAACCACCGTGGTGGCGCTCATCAACGCGCTGTTCCTGTTGATTGTGACAGTATTTGTTGTGGCCACGGCCACGCAGCGCTTGCTCGGCAACACGCCGGACATCGCGGCGCAGCCGGTCGTGATCGTCAGCGTCTTAGCCACCATCGCTATGTTGATTGGGGCATTCGTTCTGGACGACGATGACGACAAGGATGATCTGCACATGCGCTCTGTGATTCTGGATACAATTTCTGATGCCGCGGCTTCTGCGGCAGTTGCCGTGACGGGTGCAATCATCCTGGCTACAGGCAGGCTCTACTGGCTGGACTCGCTTGCGGCCCTTCTGATCGGTCTGTTCATTGGCTATCACGCCATCAAGCTCTTGCGCGACGTGATCAGGGACTTGCGGCGCGGGGCGTAACGTTTCGCCGACGCCCCCAGTTGACCCAGCCTCCCATCGCGCCTAACCCCACCCGGTCAGTCGGCCGGATGGCCGCTCTTCTCAATGGCGAAAGCTGGAGGAGGGAGGAAAGTCCGGGCTCCACGGGATCAGGGTGCCGGGTAACGCCCGGCGGGGGTAACCCCAGGGAAAGTGCCACAGAAACAAACCGCCATGCTTGCGTGGTAAGGGTGAAAAGGTGCGGTAAAAGCGCACCGCGGCTTCGGTAACGAAGCTTGGCCAGGCAAACCCCACCCGGAGCAAAACCGAATAGGGGCGGCACGAAGCGTTAAGCTTCAAGGCTGTTTCCGGCCCGCCGCCCGGGTTGGTTGCACGAAGCCTGTGGCAACACAGGCTCCAGATGAATGGCCATCCAACAGGGGGCAACCCCTGTGGACAGAACCCGGCTTACAGGCCGACTGGCATTTCCCTCAAAGCCTTGAAATGAATCGCATTTGAAACGATTTGTTAAGACTGCGCGGGGCATGTTGCGGTGGTTAACAAACTCTCAACCGACGCAAGTTCCTGATGTCTCATCCCGCCAGCAATTCTGATAGCCCAAAAGCCCGGCATGTGCCCGTCATGCTGCCCGAAGTGCTGCGCGCACTGGCCCCAGATGAGGGGGGCATTTTCATTGATGGCACCTTTGGTGCGGGCGGCTATACGCGCGGCATTTTGCAGTCATCCGAGGCTCAGGTCATTGCCATCGATCGTGATCCCTCGGCCATTGCGGCGGGGCAGGCCATGGTGGCGGAATTCGGCCCGCGCCTGAAACTGGTGCAGGGCACATTCGCCAATCTCGAAGACATCCTCACTGATTTAGGTTTGAGCAAAGTGCAAGGCGTAGTGCTGGATGTGGGCGTGTCCTCCATGCAGATCGATGAGGCGGCGCGCGGCTTCTCCTTCATGAAAGACGGCCCGCTTGATATGCGCATGGGCCAAGAGGGCAAATCCGCCAAGGACTTCGTCAACACCTTGGATGCCGAAGATCTGGCACAAATCATTTTTATTCTGGGCGAAGAGCCGCGTTCGCGCGCCATCGCCCGCGCCATTGTAAAAGCCCGCAGCGAAGCACCGATCTTGACGACGCTTGATCTGGTGAAGGCTGTTGAACGCGCCACCGGGCCGCAAAGGGCCCAAGACCGCACCCATCCTGCAACGCGCACATTTCAGGCGCTGCGCATTCATGTGAATGCCGAGCTTGAAGAATTGGCAAATGCCTTGCTCGCTGCCGAAAATATCCTGGCCGAGGGCGGCAGGCTCGTCGTCGTCACTTTTCATTCTCTGGAAGACCGCATCGTGAAACGCTTCTTTGCCGCCCGCACCGGAAAGGCCCCCGCCACCTCACGCCATCAACTGGCCGAACCGCAAGCACCGCCGGCAACCTTCGTGCAAACCAATCGCAACGCCCTTGCCGCCAGCGATTCTGAATCCCATATCAATCCTCGTGCCCGTTCCGCCAAGCTGCGTTTTGGCATCCGCACGGCGCAACAAGGCTTGCCGCTTGCCCCCGTGGATTTTGGCCTGCCACGGATGGAGCGGCACTGATGGTCAAACTCGCCAACGCCTTTCTCGTGGTCAGCGTGCTTATCGCCGCTTTCTTCCTTTATTCGCTGGAACACAAAACCCGCGGCCTCGAGCGCGACATCGCCAAAGCCGAAAAATCCATCATCGATGAACGCGAGAAAATCAAACTGCTGGGTGCCGAATGGGCGAGCCTGACACGGCCGGACCGCATTCAGAAATTGGCGGAAGAGCAATTGAAACTTCAAACTCTCACGGCCCAGCAGATCGTACCCTTGGCAGAGATCGGCGCGAAAGTTCCGCAAACCCCGCCGCTCAAACTTGAAGCGCAAAACGCTGATGAGATCGGTAAAATGCTGGAGAGCTTGCAGTGAGCTTGCCCCATCCAAATCCGCAAGGCCTCAAAGGCCAGAACCGCATTCGCCTGTTGGGGATTGCGTTCAGTGCATTCTTCGCCGCGATCACGATCCAACTTGGCCAGTTGACCTTGTTGCATCATGCAGCTCCAGCCAATCCCGAACTCGCCGATCATGAACCGCGCCAGCCGCGTCCTGATATTGTAGACCGCAACAATGTCATAATGGCCACCGACATCTCGGTGTCCTCGCTTTATGCCGATCCACGCAAGATTATCGACGTGGATGAAGCCGTGGAACTGCTCACCGCCAATATTCCTGACCTCGATGCCAAATCGCTGCGCGAAAAGCTGACCCAGCCGGGCCGCGCCTTCGTTTGGTTGAAGCGTCAGGTGGGGCCGGATGAGCGCGACGCGATTTACAATCTCGGCATCCCCGGCGTGGGCTTCGTGGAAGAGCGCAAGCGTGTCTATCCGCTGGGTCGTCTGGCAGCCCACACGGTTGGCTATGTTGACGTTGATACCAAGGGCATCGCAGGCGTTGAGAAATTCCTCGATGACCAAGGCGCACTCTACACCGCCTCGCTCAACGAACCCGAAACCCATTCCACTGCCCCTGCACAACTCGCCATGGACATCCGGGTTCAACAGGCGGTGACCGACGAAGTGGCCAAGGCCGTCGTCAAGTTCAAAGCTAAATCCGGCGGCGGCATCATCATGAATGTCGAGACGGGCGAAATCCTGGCGCTTGCGTCATTGCCAGACTTCAACCCCAATGCCGAAGACAAGCACCTCACCTCGGACCAGCAGAACAAGTTGACCAGTGGCGTTTATGAACTGGGCTCCGTGATCAAGGCCGTCACCTTTGCCATGGCGCTGGACTATGGGACAGCAAATCTCAATTCACATTTCAGCACTGGCGCGCCACTGCAAATCGGCAAATTCCGTATTCATGACCTTCACACCCATGCCGAACAATCGATGGAAGAGGTCTTTACCAATTCCTCGAACATTGGCACTGCGAAAATGGCCCTTGCTGTTGGCCTTGATAACCATATGGAGTTCCTGCGCCGCGTCGGCTTGCTCGACAGGTTGGTGACGGAAGTTCCCGAAAGCGCCAAGCCCTTGCTGCCCCGCCATTGGAGCAAACTTGCTTCCGCCACCGCTGCCTTTGGCCATGGTTTTGCCGTACAACCACTGCAAGGCTTGTCTGTGATTGCAGACATGATCAACGGTGGCATAGCCGTGCCCCCCACATTCCTCAAGCGCTCGAAGGAAGAGGCGCAAGCGCTCGCCCATCAGATTGTGGAGCCCGAAACGTCAGCCACCATGCGCTATCTCTTCCGTGCCAATGTGCAAAAGGGCACCGGCGAATTTGCCGACGTCATCGGCTATCGCGTGGGTGGCAAGACCGGCACAGCTGAAAAAGTCGTGCATGGTCGCTATGTGAAGGACAAAGTTTTATCCAGTTTTATCGGTGCCTTCCCGATGGACCATCCGAGATATGCCATCCTCGTGATGCTGGATGAACCACAGCCTGCGCCAGAAACACACGGCTTCACCACTGCAGGTTGGAACGCCGTGCCCACCGCGTCAAACATCATTGCGCGCGTCGCCCCAATGCTCGGCGTTGAACCGCAATTCAGTGCCGAAGATCTGGCCAAATTGGCCAAACAGGCCAAAACCGCAAAGAAGGAAGGCTGAGCCAGCGTGACTGTTCTTCTCAGCCACTTGTTGAAAGAAGACGCAGCGCTGCCCAAGGGTGGCGATGTACCTATTTCAGGCCTGACGGCCGACAGCCGTGAGGTGAAACCTGGGTTTCTTTTTGCTGCCTTGCCGGGGACGAAAGTGGACGGCGCCGCCTTTATCGACAAGGCTTTTTCTGCGGGTGCCGCAGCCGTGCTTTGCCAAATGGACGCATACAAGGGCGCGTCCTCAGTTATCGCCGTAGAAAATCCGCGCCGCCTGTTGGCGCTTGCCGCCGCACGTTTTTATGATTCCCAACCCGAAACCATCGTCGCAGTCACAGGCACCAACGGCAAAACATCGGTCTCGGTTTTTGTGCGCCAGATTTGGGCCGCCATGGGCTTTCGCGCCGCAAGCCTGGGCACCATCGGTGTGGTCGGTCCTGAAGGTGCGCAATATTTGGCACACACAACGCCAGATCCCGTGCAGCTTGCAGAACTCGCCGCCAACCTCCGCGAAGACGGGGTGAAACATTTGGCCATTGAAGCATCAAGCCATGGGCTGGAACAGAACCGCCTTGACGGCTTGCGTCTCACGGCGGGGGCTTTCACCAACATCACCCGCGACCATCTCGATTATCACGGCACGTTTGAGAACTACTTCAAGGCCAAGCTGCGCCTGTTTGATGTACTGCTGCCGCAAGGTGCACCCGCCGTGATCAACATGGATATGCCCGAGGCTGCTGAGGTTCTGGCCCATGTGAAGAATGCAGGCCTTCGCCCCTTTCTGGTTGGCCGCAATGGTATTGATTTGAAGCTCATCGCCTGCAGGCCATCGGGCCTGGAACAATTATTGACGATTGAAACGCCGCATGCGCGCCATGAAGTGGCGCTGCCCTTGGTGGGCGGCTTTCAAGTCTCCAACGCCCTGGTGGCCGCAGGTCTGGTGATCGCATCAGGTGGCGAAACCGTGATGACCCTTCATGCTTTGGAATCCCTGAAGGGGGCCAAGGGCCGCATGGATTATGTGGCCAGCGCACCCACAGGCGGCGGCATCTTTGTGGACTATGCCCACACCCCCGACGCATTGGAGAATGTGTTGCAGGCGCTTCGCCCGGCGACGAAGGGCAAATTGATTGTCGCCTTCGGCTGCGGTGGTGACCGTGACAAAGGCAAGCGCCCGCAGATGGGCGCCATCGCACAAAAACTCGCGGACATAGTGATCATAACCGACGATAATCCGCGCAGCGAAGTGCCTGCACAAATTCGCAAGGAAGTGTTGGCGGGCACAAGCAAGGCCCAAGAACTGGACGACCGCGCCAAAGCCATCCGGACAGGCATTGAAATGATGAAAGAAGGCGATGTGTTTTTGGTCGCAGGCAAAGGCCATGAGGAAGGCCAGATCATTGGTGGCAAGACCTTGCCCTTCAGTGATCATGAAGCGGTGAAAGCAGCTCTGCGCGGGGAAGACTATCATGGCTGATCGTGCCTTGTGGACAGTGCAGGAACTGCTCGCCGCAACGGGTGGCACGTTGCATGGGCATATCACCAAGGCGATGAATGGCATTTCCATCGACTCGCGCGCCATTGCGCAAGGCGATATCTTTGTGGCGATCAAGGGCGACACCCATGATGGTCACAGCTTTGTCACCAAGGCCCTGCAAGCCGGGGCGGGGGTATCTATCGTCTCACAGGTCAGCGACGAAATGAAACCTGCGGGTGCCATCTTGCAAGTGGCGGGTGATCCCTTGCGCGGGTTGGAAAACATGGGCCGCGCTGCGCGCAGTTGGAACAAAGGGAAGTCCATCGCCGTCACTGGCAGCGTTGGCAAAACGTCCACCAAGGAAATGCTCCGCGTCGCTTTCGCGGCATCGGGCGAAACCCACGCGTCCACGGCATCATTCAACAATCATTGGGGCGTGCCGCTCACCCTCGCTCGTTTTCCACGCCACGCTGCCTTCGGCATTTTCGAAGTGGGCATGAACCATCCCGGCGAGATCACACCGCTGGTGAAAATGGTGCAGCCGCACATCGCCATCATCACCACCATTGCCGCCAGTCATTTGGGCCACTTCAAATCGATGGAAGAAATCGCTGAAGCCAAGGCTGAAATATTCTCGGGCATCGTGCCCGGTGGTGCGGCCATCCTCAATCGCGATTCAACCCACTTCGATTTTCTCCGTGAGCGCGCGAAGGCAGCAGGTATCTCCAGCATCATCAGTTTCGGCAAGCATGAGAAGGCCGATGTACGCCTGAAGCAATTGGCACTGCACAGCACCTGCTGTTGCATCTCGGCCGACGTGATGGGCGAAGATGTGACATTCAAACTCGGCACGCCGGGCGCGCACATGGCCTTAAACAGCTTGAGCGTCTTGGCCGCCGTGAGATGCGCAGGTGCAGATCTCGCGCGTGCGGCTTTGGCCCTCGCACATGCCCAACCTGCCAAAGGACGTGGCGGGCAGGAATTGCTCAGCCTCGGCAAGGGCAACGTTCTGTTGCTCGATGAAAGCTACAACGCCAATCCAGAATCCATGACAGCCGCATTGCAACTTTTGGCCACAACGGCGAAAGCCCGCAAAGGTCGCCGCATAGCCGTTTTGGGCGATATGTTGGAACTCGGCCAATTCAGTGTTGGATTGCATAAGGGACTCGCCAACACTTTAGACGAAGCCGGAATTGACCGCCTCTATGCCGCGGGTCCGATGATGAAGCATTTATGGGATGCCGTGCCAGAAGCCAAGCGCGCCACCTATGCCGAAACCTCGGCAGCATTGCTTGAAACATTGGTTCGTGACTTGGCCGCGGGCGACAGTGTCGTCGTCAAAGGATCGCTGGGCAGCAAAATGGGGCCACTCGTCGAAGCTTTGCGCAAACAATTTCCGCTTGAGAAGAAAGAGACCTGAGATGCTTTATTATTTGCTGTTGCGTTTGACGAGTGAGGTCTCTGCTCTTAACGTTTTCCGTTACTTGACAACACGCACCGGCATGGCCGTGCTCACGGCATTGTTTGTGATTTTCGTGGCGGGTCCAAAAATCATTTCCCTGTTGAAAATCAAGCAGGGCAAGGGCCAGCCGATCCGCACCGACGGGCCGCAGCGCCACATCATTGAAAAGCAGGGTACACCCACAATGGGCGGGCTCATGATCCTGTTTGGAGTTTTTGTTTCAACATTGCTCTGGGCCGATCTCTCCAATCTCTATGTCTGGGCCGTGCTCTTCGTGACGCTGGGCTATGGCGCGATCGGCTTTTACGATGACTATCTCAAGGTGACCCGTGCTTCAGTGCGCGGCTTCTCCGGTCGCGCCCGCTTGGCGGCAGAGTGTATCATCGCAGGTCTTGCCGTTTTCATCTTCATGCAAATCGGGGCCAAGCCGTTTTCAAGTTCGCTCGCCGTGCCTTTTACCAAGGAATTCATGCTCTATTTCGGCCCGTTCTTTGTTTTGGTTGGTATGTTGGTCATCGTTGCTGCGGGCAATGCCGTGAATATCACCGATGGCCTCGATGGCCTCGCCATCATGCCGGTGATGATTGCAGCAGCCAGCTACGCATTGATTGCCTATCTCGTTGGCAATTTTGAATTCGCGCGTTATCTGCAATTGCCCTTCGTCAAAGGCACCGGCGAACTTGCCGTGATTTGCGGTTCCCTTGTGGGGGCAGGGATGGGTTTCCTCTGGTTCAATGCGCCACCTGCCATGATCTTCATGGGCGACACGGGTTCGCTTTCGCTCGGTGGCCTTCTTGGTGCAGTGGCCGTTGCCGTGAAGCACGAGATCGTTCTGGTCATCATCGGCGGCTTGTTTGTGTTGGAGACTGTGTCTGTCATCGTGCAGGTCGCGTCTTTCAAGATGACAGGCAAACGTGTTTTCGCCATGGCGCCACTGCATCACCACTTTGAACAAAAGGGCTGGAAAGAACCCACCATCGTCATTCGTTTTTGGATCATTGCCCTTGTTCTTGCGCTCGTGGGGCTTTCAACCTTGAAGCTGCGCTGATGTTTCCAGCCAAATCCTTTTCCAGCAAGAATGTCGCGGTGTTCGGTCTTGCCCGATCCGGGATTTCTTGCGCCACCGCACTGAGGCTGGGCGGTGCAAATGTCATGGCTTGGGATGACAGCGAACCTGCGGTGGAAAAAGCCAGGGCCGAAGGGGTGTCGATCACCAATCTCCACACGGTCGATTTCAAAACATTGGATGCTCTGGTCCTCAGCCCCGGCGTGCCTCTCACCCACCCAGAGCCGCATTGGTCGGTGATCAAGGCCCGCGCCGCCGGCATTGAAGTGATCGGAGACACGGAAGTTTTTGCGCGTGAGCTTAAGGGCAGTGGTGCCAAACTTGTGGCCATCACTGGCACCAATGGCAAATCCACCACGACTGCGCTGATCGGTCATGTGCTGAAGGAAGCGGGCCTTGATGTCTGTGTGGGTGGCAACATCGGCCTTGCCGTTTTCAATCTGCGGGCACCGATCACGGGCCGCATCTATGTGCTTGAACTGTCATCGTTCCAAATTGATTTGATGCCAAGCCTCAAGCCAGATGTTGGGATCCTGACTAACATCACGCCAGACCACTTGGACCGCCACGGCACGTTGGAAAACTACGCTGCTGTGAAAGCCCGCATCTTTGCCAGGATGGATGCGAATTCATTGGGCCTCTATAGTGTTGATGAGACCATCACGGGGCAGGCCAGCACAACAACCCAAGGCAAGGGCAAGATGTGCGCCGTCTCTGTAATGCGGGATTTGTCTGACGGGCTTGCAGCACCCGAGGGCCTGTTGCGCGAACGCAGCAACGGCAAGACCGTCGTCGAGCTTGATCTCCGGGCCATGCCAGCGCTGAAGGGTCGCCACAATTGGCAGAATGCCTGCATGGCTTTCGGCGTGGCACGTTATTTCGATGTGCCCGTGGCGAAGATCGCCTCCGCAATGCAAGGCTTTCCCGGCCTCGCGCACCGCATGCAGCAAATCGGCACGCGTGGGGCCGTGGCCTTTGTCAATGACTCCAAGGCGACCAATGCCGACGCCACAGAAAAGGCGCTGGCTTCCTTCGACAATATCTATTGGATCGCGGGCGGCATCGCCAAATCCGGCGGCATTGAGCCACTTGCATCCTATTTCCCCAAAATCACCCGCGCCTATTTGATTGGCATTGCGGCCGGGAGTTTTGCAAAGACCCTCAAAGGCAAAGTCGAATCCGTCATGAGTGAAACCTTGGAACACGCTGTGGCCGACGCCGCGCGCGATGCCGCCGTCAGCACCAAGCCAAACCCTGTGGTGTTGCTCTCACCCGCTTGCGCTTCTTTCGATCAATACAAGAATTTTGAATTGCGCGGCGAAGCCTTCGTTTCACTTGTTGCAGCATTGCCCGGCATTCACATGTCCACAGGAGGCCAATCATGAGCCTGATTTCCAGAAGCGATCGCGGGTCCCTCGCGCAGTGGTGGTTCACAATCGACCGCACTTTGCTGTCCTCGGTGCTGCTGTTGATGGCGATTGGCGTCTTGATCTCCATGGCCGCAAGCCCGCCGGTGGCTCAGCGCATCGGGCTGGACTCATTCCACTTCTTTCGCGGCCAGGTGTTCTTTGTCTGCGTCGGCGCAGCAGTTGCTGTGATCGTTTCCTTTTTCGATCCTGCCATGGTGCGCCGCTCAGGCCTCTTGGCGTTTGTGGGAAGCTTGGTTCTGATGGTGCTGGCCTTGCGCTTTGGACCAGACATCAAGGGCGCGCACCGTTGGATATATCTGGGTCCGCTTAATTTGCAGCCTTCCGAATTGGCCAAGCCCGGCTTTGTGATTGTTGCCGCATGGCTGCTGGCGGAACGTAGCAAGCGTCTCGACATGCCGGGCCACTGGTTGGCCTTTGCGGCTGCTGGCCTGTTCATCGGCTTGCTTGTTTTGCAGCCAGACTTCGGTCAGACGGCTCTGGTCACACTCACGTTCTTTGCGATGCTGTTGGTCTTCGGCATTTCTTGGTCAATTGTGTTTGGTCTCGGCGGAGCAGCGGTCCTCGGCGGCTTGCTCTCCTATGCTTTGGTGCCGCATGTTGCCTCGCGTATCAACCGCTTCCTTTATCCAGACAAGGGCGACACATTCCAAACCGATACGGCCGTCAGCGCTTTCAATAATGGCGGCATGATGGGGGCAGGGCCTGGCGGTGGCGTGGCCAAAATGGTCTTGCCCGATGCCCATACCGATTTTGCCTATGCTGTGGTGGGCGAAGAATTCGGCTTCATCGCCTGCCTTGGCTTGATGCTGCTGTTCTTCTTCATCATCATGCGCGTGTTGAAACGAGCCAAGTCTGAGGAAGATGCTTTTGCCGCCCTCGCCATGACAGGCCTTGTGGCCATGTTCGGCTTCCAGGCCTGCATCAACATGGGTGTGAACGTGGGCCTGCTGCCAGCCAAGGGCATGACGCTGCCCTTTATTTCTTACGGCGGCTCATCGCTGATGGGCACAGCTTTGGCCATGGGCTTTATCCTGGCGCTGGCGCGCCGTCGGGCAGGTTCGTCGCTCTATAACGCCCCGCGCGTTGCCCTCGCATGAGTAATAAGGGCCTGATCATTCTGGCCGCTGGCGGCACGGGTGGACATTTGTTCCCTGCGCAAGCCTTGGCCGAAGTATTGGTCAAACGCGGTTACACGGTCCATCTGATGACCGATGAACGCGTGCGTGATTATGGCAAGAATTTCCCTGCCGCCGAAGTGCATATCATTCCATCGGCCAGCCCATCGCTTTCCAAACCCTGGCTCCTGCCAGCCCGGGGGTTGAAACTGTGGAGCGGTTACCGCAAGGCCAAAGCCATTATGAAACGGCTGCGCCCTGTCGCAGTGGCAGGCTTCGGTGGCTACCCGTCTTTCCCACCGCTCTTTGCTGCGCGAAGCTTGGGCATCCCCACGCTGGTCCACGAGCAGAACGCCGTGCTGGGCCGCGCCAATAAAGTTTTGGCCAAGCGCGTTGATGCCATAGCCACGTCCTTTGATACCGTGCGCGGCCTGCCCATTGAAGCTGATGGCAAGACTATTTTCACCGGCAATCCCGTCCGCGCCATTGCACTGGCGCAAAATGCAGCTCCTTACCGGGATGTGTTGTCCACGGGCCCGTTTTCACTCGTCGTCTTCGGCGGCAGCCAGGGGGCCAAATTCTTCTCCGACTTCATGCCGCAAGTTTTTGCCGCCATGACTGAAGCCACGCGCCAACGCATTCACTTGGTCCAGCAATGCCGCGCTGAAGACATCGCCCGCGTGCAGGCGCAGTATGATCAGCTTGGCATCAAGGCCGAGCTGGGGGCCTTCTTTTCCGACATGCCCAAGCGCTTGGCAGATGCGCAACTCGTCATCTGCCGCTCCGGCGCATCTTCAATTGCCGAGCTTGGCGTGATCGGCAGGCCCGCCGCCCTGGTGCCGCTGCCCCACGCCATCGATAATGATCAATTGCGCAATGCCCAAAGCTTCGCCGCTGCGGGCGCAGGCTGGCTTTTCCAGCAGAATGAGCTGCGGCCAGACGATTTTGCCGTTCGGTTGACCCAGTTGATGAGTGATGGCGCAACCCTTATGAAGGCCGCAAATATGGCCCTGAATCACGGGGCGCCCAAGGCCGCCGAAAACCTCGCGGACCTCACTGAAAAACTGGCGCGCAAAGCGCGATGACTGGAGTTATGACGAAATGAAACTGCCCCGCGAAGTAGGCCCCATCCATTTTATCGGCATTGGCGGCATTGGCATGAGCGGTATCGCCGAAGTGATGATGACACTGGGCTATAAAGTGCAGGGCTCTGACATCAGCGACAATTACAATGTCGCCCGCTTGCGCAAACATGGCATCGACGTCGCCATCGGCCATGCAGCCCAAAACTTGAAAGACTCGGCGGTCGTGGTGGTTTCTTCAGCCGTAAAGCCCGACAATCCCGAACTCATTGAAGCTCGCGCGCGTTTCCTGCCGGTGGTGCGCCGTGCCGAAATGCTGGCGGAACTGATGCGTTTCAAATCCTGCGTGGCTGTCGGCGGCACCCATGGCAAAACCACAACCACATCAATTGTAGCCGCACTTCTCGATGCGGGAAACTTTGACCCTACCGTCATCAATGGTGGCATCATCAATGCCTATGGCACGAACGCGCGGCTCGGCAAGGGTGAGTGGATGGTGGTGGAGTCGGATGAGTCTGATGGCACATTCGTAAAGCTGCCCGCTGATGTGGTGATCGTCACCAATATTGATCCCGAACATCTTGATCATTACGGCACCTTCGAAAAGGCGAAGGAAGCCTTCCTTGCCTTTGTTGAAAACATTCCCTTCTATGGCTTCGCGGTGATGTGCATTGATCATCCCGTCGTGCAGGAAATGATCGGCAAGATCAAAGACCGTCGCGTCGTCACCTATGGCCGCAGCCCGCAAGCTGACTATTGTTTGATTGATGGTGAGTTCAAAGACGGTGCCACCCATTTCGCGGTGCACATCAAGGACCGCCGTACCGGTGCCATTCAAGAGATCAAAGACCTCGCCCTCAAAATGCCGGGCGATCACAATGCACTCAACTCAACGGCCGCCTTGGCCGTGGCCCGCGAGTTGTCGATCAGCGATGAAGCCATCCGCAAGGGGCTTGCATCCTTCGAAGGCGTGAAGCGCCGCTTCACTCGTACAGGCGAATACAATGGCGTGACGGTTTATGATGACTATGGCCATCACCCGGTCGAAATTGCTGCCGTCCTCTCTGCGGCGCGGCGCGTCACCAAGCAAAAGGTCGTAGCCGTCATGCAGCCCCATCGTTATTCAAGATTGCACAGCCTGTTCAATGAGTTCTGTACCTGTTTCAACAATGCGGATCAAGTGATTATTGCGCCTGTGTATGCGGCAGGCGAGGCACCCATTGCGGGCGCTGATCACAATCATCTCGTTGCGGGCTTGCGGGACCGTGGCCACCGGGCCGTCAACAAGATCGACACGCCTGAACAATTGGCACCGATGGTGCGCGGCATGGTTCAGCCCGGTGATATTGTCGTCTGCTTGGGCGCAGGAACGATCACTCAATGGGCCTATGCGCTGCCCGGCCAGTTGGCCGCGATTGACAAGGCCTGATGCATGCAAAGAATTGACGGCGAAACGCTGCTGAAGAAGCTGCCACAAACGCGCGGGCGCTTGGAAGCCAATGCGCCGCTGGCTGATCTCACCTGGTTTCGTGTCGGCGGCCCGGCAGAAGTTCTGTTCCAGCCAGCCGATGAAGATGATCTTGGCGGGTTCCTCAAAGCCACACCACAAGAGGTTCCGGTCTATGTGATCGGCGTTGGTTCCAATCTCTTGGTGCGTGATGGCGGTGTGCCCGGCGTGGTGATCCGCTTGGGCAGGCCCTTCATGGATGTGGCGTTGGAGGGGGAGAACCGCCTGCGTGCCGGAACGGCAGCACTCGATGTGCGCGTGGCGCGCTTTGCGGCTGACAATAGTATCGATGCGTTAACCTTTCTGAGAGGTATCCCCGGCACCATAGGTGGCGCGCTGCGCATGAACGGCGGCGCTTATGGTGGTGAAACCAAGGACGTCCTGGTCGAAGCAAGGGGCTTCAACCGGAAAGGCGAACTTAAAGTGTTGAGCAATGCGGATATGAACTATACCTATCGTCATTGCGGCGCGCCCGAAGATTTGATCTTCACCTCCGCTCTTTTGCAGGGCAAGCCCGGCCACAAGGATGAAATTCTCGCGGCAATGGACAAGATTACGGCATCGCGTGAGGCCACTCAACCGATCAGGAGCAAGACCGGTGGTTCAACCTTCAAGAACCCACCCAACAACAAGTCATGGCAGTTGATCGACAAGGCCGGCATGCGCGGCTTCAGCGTTGGTCCAGCCAAAGTCTCAGAACAACACTGCAACTTCCTGATCAATGAAGGTGGTGCAACAGCAGCGCAGATTGAAGAACTGGGCGAAACCATCCGCGCTCGCGTGAAGGCTTCTTCAGGCATAGAACTAGATTGGGAAATCAAGCGGATCGGAATTCCAGCAGAGGCGCGCGGCTGATGGAAAAGCGCAGGCCCGAAAACACCATGGTGGCCGTCGTGATGGGCGGCTGGTCGGCGGAACGCAAAGTGTCCTTGGCCTCGGGGGAGGCTTGTCATCAAGCCCTGCGCAATGCGGGCTTTAACGCCATGATGATTGATGTGAAGCGCGAAACCATTTGCAGCGTGTTGGCCGACATGAAGCCCCATGTCATCTTCAACGCATTGCATGGCAAATGGGGCGAAGATGGCACGGCCTCGGCGCTGTTTGAGACTTTGAATATTCCCTACACCCATTCCGGCGTTCTCGCCTCGGCCATGGCCATGGACAAGCAAAAGTCAAAAGCCGTGTTCAAGGAGTCGGGCATTCCTGTGGCTGAAAGCATGGTTGTGCCGCTTGAAGTGGCGGCATCGAAACATCCGATGGCGCTGCCTTATGTGGTGAAACCAGTGGCAGAAGGGTCCAGCGTGGGCGTCCATATCGTCGACCGCGCCAGCAATGGCCCTTTGCAGATTTTGCGCGATGAACGGCACATTTTTGGCGACAAGGTGATGGTCGAACGTTTCATTCCGGGGCGGGAGCTGACTTGCGCCGTGATGGGCGATGTGGCCTTGGGTGTGATCGACATTGTGTCGAAATCCAGTTTCTATGACTATCAATCAAAATATGAACTGGGCGGCTCGGAACATATTCTGCCAGCCATCGTGCCAAACGATGTCTACCGAAAATGCCAGCGATATGCGCTGATGGCCCATCAGGCCTTGGGCTGTCGCGGCGTC
Source organism: Hyphomicrobiales bacterium (assembly GCA_043739165.1). Taxonomy (GTDB): domain Bacteria; phylum Pseudomonadota; class Alphaproteobacteria; order Rhizobiales; family Aestuariivirgaceae; genus Aestuariivirga. The sequence goes on along the minus strand of JAYUEP010000144.1, from coordinate 17,387 downwards.
TCGCGCACTGATTTTCGTTATGACGATACCAATTCCGAAAAGGGCGAATTGATCCTGCTGGAGATCAACACCCAACCTGGCATGACAGGCACATCGCTTGTGCCCGAACTGGCCAAACACGCAGGCCACACATTTGAAGAACTGGTGACCTGGATGGTCAACGACGCATCGGTGGATCGGTGATGAGTTTCAAAAGAGCCTATCGCACAACACTGGCAATTTTCGGCGCAAGGCGCACCCGGGCGGTTGCGAGGGCCATGTTCGCGCTTGGCTTTGCAGCCACCATGCTTCATGGCGTCTCGCGCAGTGGGGCCTTTGAAGATGAAGCCAGCGTGTGGAGCAAGTTGCCTGGAAGGGTGGCAAGTCTTGTGGGCCTGGCGGCCGATCACATTCAAATCACCGGCCTGAATCAACATGAGCCTGATGAAGTGCTCGCGGCGCTGTCCTTGAAGCCGGGAAAATCCATTGTCGGCTTTGATGCAAGCGTCGCTCGCCAAACTCTGCAAGCTCTGCCTTGGGTCAAAATAGCCAGCGTGGAGCGTGAATATCCCAACATGTTGAAAATCACCGTCAAGGAACGCGTGGCCATTGCGTTGTGGCAACACGACCATCAGATCGAGATGATTGACGATGCCGGTGTGGCAATGGGCCAGCCGCATTTTCTGCTGGCCAATCATTTGCCATTGGTGACAGGCGAAGAGGCAAATCTGGCGGCAGCGGATCTTCTTAACGACTTATCAGCCATTCCGGGCCTATCAGAAAAGATCAGCGCTGCCGCCCGCGTGGGCAAGCGGCGTTGGACGCTCTATTTTGCCAATGGCGTCAAGGTGGCACTGCCGGAAAATGGGGTCCGGCCAGCTTTGCAAGCGGTGTGGAATCTTGATCAGCAGCAGGCCATCCTGTCCAAGGGAATCAGCATGATCGACATGCGGCTTCCAGGGCAGATGACAGTTCAGGTCAGCGAGGCGGAAATTCCGCCGGGCAAGCCTGGAAGCGAGACGGGTTCGAAGAATTAAATCCGCAATTGCGGACGTAAGTGTGGGGTTGCGTAAGGATGAGTGTCGTGCAGTTTGCAGGCCGTCAAAGCCGGGGATTGAGCCCGCTTCCAAAATCTACAATCGTTGCGGCGATTGATATGGGCTCCACCAAAATATCGTGTTTGATCGGTGAAGCAATCAATCAGCGTGGCCGTGCCGATGCGGCACCCAGCCTTCGCGTGTTGGGCCTCGGCCAAACAGCATCGCGCGGCATCAGGTCTGGCGCAGTGATCGATGTCAATGAGGCCGAGTGCGCCATTCGCGTGGCGGTTGATGCTGCTGAGCGCCAGAGCCAAACTTCAATCTCGAAAGTGATGGTTTCGATCTCGGGCGGCAGGCCACAAACCCAGTGCCGGGCAGGGGCAACCCGCACTCAAACGGGCGTGGTAGGCCCCCGCGATCTCGATCTGGCCATCCAGCAAGCCGTGGCTACCGCCGAACTGAGTCGGCGCAGTGTTTTGCATCTGCACCCGGTTAACCACACTTTGGATGGCATCAACCAGATCGACCAACCCCTGGGCCTGCATGGCGAAGCTCTGCAGGTTGATGTCGGCATCACCACCGTTGATCCCTCATTTCTGCGCAACATGACAATGGCCATTGAGCGCGCCCATCTTCATCCCGCTGGCTTTGTTCTGGCACCCTATGCGGCGGCCAAAGCGGCGTTGACGCCAGACGAAATGGACCTCGGCACTGTGCTCATCGACATGGGCGGCGCTGTGACTTCCTTGGCGTATCTGCGCGGCGGAAAACTGGTCGCTGCCGAAAGCCTGAGCCTCGGCGGGTTGCACCTCACCAATGATGTGGCGCAAGGCCTCTCAACCTCGATTGCCCATGCCGAACGGATGAAAACCCTTTTCGGCAATGTCCTGAGCGGCGGCCATGGAGAGCGCGAATTGCTGGCCGTTCCTCTCCTCGGAGAGCGCGGAACAGACTCGGTCCAGAAGGTACCAAAATCCTATTTAAACAATATCTTACGTGCCCGCGCTGAAGAGATGCTTGAGCTTGTCAATGCACGCTTGGCAACTTCGCCCTTCGCTGCAAGCGCAGGGGTGAAAGTGGTCCTGACGGGTGGCACCAGCCAGTTGGCGGGCCTTCGTGAATTGGCCGCCAATGTCTTGTGCCGTCCGGTGCGCTTGGGTCAGGCGGCGGCTCTCACGGGTCTGTCCGAGCATGCGCGCACAGGAAGCCTTGCCGCAGCTTCGGGTGCCTTGCTCTATGCCGCAAATCCAGACCAGCATTACGCCATGCCTGCCGCCTCACAAATTGAACTTCAGCGGGCCCGCATGGGCTATGCCCGCCGCGTCGGACAATGGCTGGCCGACGCGCTCTGAGGCGGCCAAAAACACTAACGATTTCTTGCATGGTTGATTCAGTCTGAATCAATTTTGTCGAATTTAAACAATCGTGGTGAACTCTCATTAACCAATTCTAAAGGTTTGGGTAAGAAAGTCGGGCCATCAATCACCTGCTGTGGAATGGCCATGACAATCAAGCTCACTGTCCCAAATCTCTCGGAACTCAAACCACGGATCACGGTTTTCGGTGTCGGTGGCGCAGGCGGCAACGCCGTCAACAACATGATCGAGAGCAGGCTGGAAGGTGTCGAATTCGTCGTCGCCAATACCGACGCGCAAGCGCTCCTGCAAAACGCGGCCACGCGACGAGTACAAATGGGCACGGCCCTGACGCAAGGTCTGGGCGCCGGTTCACAACCGCAAATCGGTGCAGCTGCCGCTGAAGAAGCCTTGCAAGAAATCGTCGATCATCTCGCAGGCTCGCACATGGCCTTCATCACCGCTGGCATGGGTGGGGGAACAGGCACAGGGGCTGCACCAGTAATCGCACGCGCCGCCAAGGAACAAGGCATCCTCACCGTCGGCGTTGTCACCAAGCCGTTCCACTTCGAAGGTGCGCGCCGCATGGCAACGGCAGAGCAGGGCATCGAAGAACTCGCCCGCTATGTCGATACGCTGATCGTCATTCCCAACCAAAATCTCTTCCGTGTCGCCAATGAGAAAACCACTTTTGCCGCCGCTTTTGCGATGGCCGATCAGGTTCTCTATTCCGGCGTCGCCTCCATCACCGAATTGATGACCAAGGAAGGTCTGATTAATTTGGACTTTGCCGACGTTCGCGCCATCATGAGCGAGATGGGCAAAGCCATGATGGGCACCGGTGAGGCTTCAGGCGAAAAACGCGCCATTGAAGCTGCTGAAGCCGCCATCTCCAATCCACTGCTTGATGAAGTCTCAATGCGCGGTGCGCGCGGTCTTCTGATCTCGATTTGCGGCGGCCCTGACCTCACGTTGTACGAAGTGGATGAAGCCGCCACTCGTATTCGTGAGGAGGTCGACCCCAACGCCAATATTATTTTGGGCGCAACCTTTGATGACGCTCTGGAAGGCACCATGCGGGTCTCCGTCGTGGCAACGGGTCTTACGCCAGAAGCTATGTCCGCAGCACCTGAGCAACAGGAAGAAATGGCGCCGGTTTTGGCACGGGCCGAACGCAAACATTTCCCAATTCCTCAGCCTTCGCCGCAGGCGCAAGTCCGCGTCAAGCGCGTCGCCCCGGCCACAAGCCACCCGATGGCCGAGCAACTGGAAGACACGCGCGCCACGACAGAGATGGCCGAAGACCATCAGGCTTCTCATCATGATGAGTTTGCCGCCGCACCCGCACCAACGACGCGCCCCATTGGCCGCATCCCCTCGATCGATCAATTCCCGCGCATCGCACAAGAACAAGTGGCAGCTCAGCAGACGCGCATAGAATCGATTGCCGAACACGCCAAGAAGCGCAAGGGCCTGTTTGAGCGCCTCGCTGATGTTGGGCTTGGCCGCAAAACCGATCATCACACCCCGGCACCAACGCCAGCTGTGGCGCAACCCGCCCCGCAACGCCGGGCCGAGCCGAAGATGCAGGCACAGCCAGCGCCGGTGGCCCATGAAGCACCCGCACCGTTGCAAGAAGCAACCTATGATGATGATCAACTGGCCATCCCCGCATTCCTGCGCCGTCAGGCTGCTTCGTAAATCAACCTGATCCAGTCCAAAACCCGGCAGCCACAGTTCTGCCGGGTTTTTGTTTGATGCGGGCTTTTGTGGCCGTTGGCGTGGTGCTAGAACGGCCCCAACTTCAGGTGAATCGTGGCCCTTGCATTGAAACAATTCCGCTTTGGCGTCTTGGCACTCTGCCTATGCTCCAGCCTCGTGTTCGGGGCTAGCAACGCGCATGCGGGCTTCTTCGATGAGCTCTTTGGCGGTGGAACGAAAGCTAAGGGCTCAGCGCTCTCGCCAGATCTTGGCAAATCCGATGATCAGCAAGTGGCGGGCCTCTACAACGACGGCCTGAGTCAAATGAACAAGGGCAACTATACATCGGCGGCGAAGAAATTTGCCGATGTGGAACGGCTGCATCCCTATTCGAAATGGGCCACCAAGGCGCTGCTCATGCAGGGTTTTTCATTCTATCAAGCCAACAAATATTCCGACGCGATTGATGCCTGCCAACGCTTCATCACCTTGCACCCAGGGCATCAAGATATTTCATACGCCTATTATCTCGTCGCCCTTTCGCAATATGAGCAAATCAATGACGTGACGCGTGACCAGTCACAAACCCAATCGGCTCTGGATGCGCTTGAAGAAGTGGGGCGCCGTTTTCCCGATTCGAAATACGCCGCCGATGCCAGCCAAAAAGCCGTGTTGGCGCGCGACCACCTCGCTGCAAAAGAAATGGAAGTGGGCCGCTATTATATGAAACATGCGGATTATATGGCCGGCATCAACCGCTTCAAAACCGTCATCACCAAATTTCAAACCTCATCGCAAACACCGGAAGCGCTGTATCGTTTGACTGAAGGTTACATGGCGCTGGGCATCAAGTCAGAGGCTCAGACAGCCGCTGCTGTGTTAGGCCACAACTTCCCGCATTCAAGCTGGTACCGCGACGCGTTTCAGCTGGTGCAATCCGACGGCCAAGCCCCCGTGGCCAATTCCTCCAGCTGGATTGCCCGGGCCTTCGGACTTTAAGTCCTGAAGAGGAGCAAACAAAGAATTTCGTCACCCCGGCGCAGGCCTATTGCACTGCGCAAATTTGGAAGCCCATTCCCGGCCTGCGCCGGCATGACGGGAATGAAAGTTGACCCACGAGACCTTGTGCCGAGTTTCATAGTCAGGCGCGGTCGCCATAGAAAATCAAAAACCCCGCGCCGATTTCTCAGCGCGGGGCCATTTCAACCGAAGTTGAAAATCTTATTGGATCGAGTCGTCTTCGGCATAGTTGCCGTTGTCGAACTTGTACCAGACATACTTGGCACCGATGAGGTCGCCCTTCTTGTCCAACTTGATTGGGCCAAGAACGGTCTTCATTTCATTGCCAGCGCGCAGCCAAGTGGCGAGCGCCTTGCTGTCGGTTGACTTGGTGGCAGCAGCAGCCTGCGCATACATCTGGATTGCAGCGTATGTGTAGAGCGTATAGCCTTCTGGATCATAGCCAGCAGCTTTGAACTTGGCCACGATATCTTTTGCAGCTGGGTTGGTGCGGGGCTCTGGAGCAAAGGTGAAGATCATGCCCTTGGCAGCATCACCAGCGATCGTCCAGAATTCCTTGTTGTTCATCGAGTCGCCCGAAAGCATCTGGGCCTTTGAGCCCTGCTCGCGCATTTGCTTCAGGATGAGAGCGCCTTCTGGGTGATAGCCGCCCATGTAGATTGCATCGATGCCAGCATCCTTCATCTTGGATACGAGCGCCGAATAGTCTTTTTCGCCTGGGTTGATCGATTCAGCCATGGTCTCCTTGAGACCGGCAGCGTTCATCGCAGCCTTGGTCGCATCAGCCAAGCCTTTGCCATAAGCAGACTTGTCGTCGATGATGGCAACCTTCTTGCCGGCATAATGCTTGGCAAGGAAAGTACCGGCAACGAGGCCTTGTGCGTCGTCACGGCCGCAAACGCGCGCCACGTTCCAATCACCTTCATCGGTGAACTTGGGGTTCGTCGAAGCGGGGGTGATCTGCAGGATGCCTTCTTCAGCATAAACCTTTGAAGCAGGGATCGAAGAGCCCGAGCACAAGTGGCCCGCAACAAACTTCACCTTCTTCGAAGCCATCTGGTTGGCAACGGCAACAGCCTGCTTGGGATCGCAAGCATCGTCACCAACTTCGAGAACAACCTTTTCGCCATTGATGCCGCCGGCGGCATTGATGTCGTTGACGGCCATGGTGGCGCCTTGCTTATATTGTTCGCCCAGAGCTGCGAGCTGGCCAGTGATTGGGCCAACGGTGGCAATGGTGATGTCGGCCAAAGCCGAGGATGCCGAAAGAGCGGCAGCAAAGCTGATCGCAATTCCGGAGAGCACAAGTTTCTTCATAAGGTAGTCTCCCTGATTTTTAGATGGACCTGAACGGTCGGGGGTTCACAACCCCTTGAGGGCAATCTTGCCCAAAGCGGGGTGGATTGGAAAGGAAAAAGCGTCATTCCTCGGGCCAATTTCGTCTTATGCTTTCTGCCGCCAGGTCAACAGGCTGGTCCGTTCAAAAAGCCATGGGTATTTTTCGGTCATCTGCCTCGTTAAAGTCATCCGGTAGCCGAGGAAGGCAAAGGCCATGATGATCAAAGTGTGGCTGACATAATATTGCAGCGAAAACAGCTCTGATTGGAACAAGGCGAAATGCAGGAACCGCACGCCAAGGCCAAAAATCAGCATGTAAACAAAAAGCAAGACAGGCGATTTCCAGCCCTGCGCCAGTGAGCGTCCGGCCATAAACGCGGCCCCGCCACCCAGGATCACTGTGATGATCAAGAAAATCCAAGGGTTCTGTTCAACAAAGAAAGACATCAATGCCCCCCTTCCAAATAGGCGGCGCGCACTTCCGGCCGCTTGAGCAGTTCGGCACCTGTGCCTGTCATGGTGATCTTGCCATTGACCATCACATAGGCCCGGTGGGCGAGGCGCAGCGCATGGAAAGCGTTTTGCTCCACCAACAGAACCGTCAGGCCTTCTTCTTCGTTGAGCTTCTTGATGGCCGCGAAAATCTGTTTGACGATAATGGGTGCCAGGCCCAGCGAAGGTTCATCCAGCAGCAGCAGGCGCGGGCGCGCCATCAAGGCCCGGCCGATGGCAAGCATTTGCTGCTCTCCGCCTGAAAGCGTACCAGCGCGTTGGCCTTGTCGCTCTTCAAGCCGCGGGAAGAGTTTGTAAATCTTGGGCAGGTCTTCAGCGAAATTGCTGAGGTTGTTGACCGTGGCCCCCATCTGCAAATTCTCAAGCACGCTCATGCGTGGGAAAATGCGCCGGCCTTCGGGCGATTGCGCAATGCCCAAATGCACGATCTCGTGGGTCGGCATCTGGGTGATTTCCGTGCCGTCAAAAACGATATGCCCGGCGCGTGCGCGCGGTGTGCCACAAATCGTCATCATCAAGGTCGATTTGCCGGCACCATTGGCGCCGATCACCGTGGCGATTTCGCCCTTGCGCACCTCAAAGTCGATGCCCTTGAGCGCCTGGATCTTGCCATAGAATGTTTCAACGCCCGTGCCTTGCAGGATAATTTCGCTCATTTGCGGCCACCCTTCTTGGAAGCGGGGGCTTTGGCCGCAGGCTTGCTGGCCTTTCGCATGTCGGGCGAGGGCGGCGTTTCCAAGGATGCTTCCAATGTGGCCGCAGGAACCGGCTTGTTGTCCAACGCTTCATGCACAACGGCCGCAGCCGCCTTGCCTTCGTTGTCAACCTCTTCATCATCAACGCCCAGATAGGCGCGGATCACGGCAGGATCGGCCTTCACTTCGGCAGGTGTGCCATCGGCAATCTTGCGGCCATAATCGAGCACGACCACATGATCGGAAATCCCCATCACCACGCTCATGTCATGTTCAATCAGCAGAATGGCAGTCTTGTGCTCATCACGGATCGAAAGCAGCAATTTGTTGAGTTCCTCAGACTCGCGCGGGTTGAGGCCGGCGGCAGGTTCGTCAAGGCAAAGAAGGCGAGGCTCCGTGCACATGGCGCGAGCAATCTCCAGACGGCGCTGGGCACCATAGGGCAGGTCACCTGCAGGATCGTCGGCCCGGTCCATCAGCCCAACCTTGTCGAGCCAATATTTGCACTTCTCAATGGCAGCAGCTTCCACACGCTTATAGTGGCGGCTGCCAAGCAGGGCACCTACTGTCATGGTTGAGGCGCGCATCAAAACCGTGTGTTGGGCAACCATCAGGTTTTCGACAACAGTCATGCCTGTAAACAAGCGAATGTTCTGGAAGGTGCGAGCCACGCGGGCGTTGCGGTTGACCAGAAAATCATCCATCCGTTCGAGCATGAAAACCTTGCCGTCCTCATGGGTGAGTTTGATCATGCCTTCAGTAGGCTTGTAGAAGCCGGTGATGCAGTTGAACACGGTGGTCTTGCCGGCACCATTGGGGCCGATCAGGGCGGTGATCTGCTGGCGCGCTGCATTGAAAGAGAGATCGCCAATCGCGGTCAACCCGCCAAAGCGCATGGTAAGATGCTGAACTTCCAGTTCAGGGGTTTGTTCCCAAGCGCGTGCCATCAGCCGTGACCCTCCGCCACGAGATCCCCGGAGACCGCTTTTTTCTCCTTGATATAAACCGTGGGCTCACGCTTGGTGACAAACCCGCGCGGCCGGAAGCGCATCATCAACACCATGGCCAAGCCAACGCAGAGCATGCGGAATTGAATGGGCTCTGTCCCGCTGGGCAGGACCTGTTTCATGAAATCCATTTCGCGGAAGATTTCAAACGAACCCATGATGGCTATGGCCGAGAACACGATGCCAATCTGAGAACCGAGACCACCCAAAACCACAATCGCAAGGATCAATGCAGATTCGATATAGACGAAGGACTCCGGCGAAACGAAACCTTGTCGTGCTGCAAAGAATGAGCCCGCAAAGCCACCAAACATCGCGCCAATCGAAAAGGCGGTGAGCTTGGTATTGGTCGTGTTGATGCCGAGCGATCGGCAGGCGATTTCATCTTCACGCAAAGCTTCCCACGCCCGGCCAATGGGCAGGCGGCGCAGCTTCTTGGTGACGAAATAGGTGACTAAAGCCAGCGCCAAAATCACATAATAGAGGAAAATGTAAAAATGGATGCGGTCATAGGTAATGTGGAAGAAGTCGGAAAAACTGCCCGGTCCTTCCTTGAAGGGCAGGCCAAAGAACGTGGCCTTGGGCACGTTGATGCCTTGCGGCCCTTGCGTGAAGGAGAACCAGTTGATCAACACCAGCCGGATGATTTCACCAAAGGCTAGAGTCACAATGGCCAAATAATCGCCGCGCAAGCGCAAGACCGGGAAACCCAGGATCAGGCCCCAACAAGCGGCAAGCAGCCCGGCGACCGGAAGCGTGATGTAAAAGGCAAAAGGCACAACGCCCGTGCCAAACCAGCGCGGGAAATAAACGGTGGAGAGCAGGGCATAGGCATAGGCGCCAACGGCATAGAAGGCGACGTAGCCAAGGTCGAGCAGACCAGCAAGGCCGACCACCACGTTGAGGCCCCAGCCCAGCATGACGTAAGTGAGAATATAAATTGCCAAATCAATGATGCGCTTTTCACCAAAGACTGGAATGTCGATACCCGCAAGGGTGAGGCTGTGAATTACGATCGGCAAAAGCAGCGCGAACACCAACATTCCCGGTGCTACATAAGGCCCAATGCGCTCACCCAAACCAATTGCAGGTTTTGTTGCAATCTTGGGCTCACTTTTGGTGGCGAGGGCCGCAGTGGCTCTGGGATTCCAAATAAAAACATGGCCAATGAAGCGGTACAAAACAACACCGCCCAACAGGAGCATGGTGGGGAAAACGCGCCAATGCCATGTCAGCACGCCTTGATCGAGTTGAGTGCGCACCAAGACAATGGGAACCAGGATGAGCGCGGTTATGATCGCTGTGCCAATCAGGTCCTTGGCAATATCAAAAGGCGAAAGCGCTTGGGCTTCCGCCCCGGCGGAAGAGGTTTTGACGGGCGCAGACATGCTTAGATTTTCTCCACTTCTGGTTTGCCCAGCAAACCTTGCGGCATGAATATCAACACCAGAACCAGAATGGTGAAAGCCGCAACATCTTTGTATTCCACCGAGAAATAGGCAGACCACATCACTTCAATAAATCCAATCAACATGCCGCCCATCATGGCGCCGGGGATGGAGCCGATGCCGCCCAGAACTGCGGCGGTGAAGGCTTTGATACCGGCATTGAAACCAACGAAAAAGTCGGTCGAATTATAGTACAAGAAGAACATCGTTCCGGCAAAAGCCGCAAGCATGGCGCCAAGCACAAAGGTGATCGAGATGGTGCGATCCACATTGATGCCCAGCAACGACGCCATCTTTGTATCCTGCTCGCAAGCCCGTTGCGCGCGCCCAAGCGAGGTGCGCTGGATGATCAATGTGAACACAGTCATCAGGATCAGGGTCGAAATGATGATCAAAATTTGCATGTTGGAAATCTTCACCACGAACTCGCCATCGGCCGCAGCGCGGTGCATGATTTCATAGCCGCCTGTAATGATAGCCTGATATGGCTTTTGGCGGCCTTCCTGGGCAATGCGTACAAACTCTTGCAGCACGATTGACATGCCAATGGCCGAAATCAGGGGTGCCAAGCGGAAAGAACCGCGCAACGGGCGGTAAGCTACGCGCTCAATCGCCCAATTATAGGTCGCCGAAACCAGCATCGCGATGGCGATCACGCAGGCCAAAGCCAGGATGATCCAAAAAACTCCGCTTCCGCCCGTAATCCCCATCATCAAGACAACGATAAAGGCGGTCATGCTGCCCACCATGAACACATCACCATGGGCGAAGTTGATCATGCCGATAATGCCATAGACCATTGTGTAACCAATGGCGATCAGCCCATAGATTGAACCGAGCGTAAGCCCGTTAATCAGCTGCTGGAGAAAATACTCCAATGCGGCCCCCTTGTTTCCCGTTAAAACGCCCCCGTTGTGCCCGGGGTTGCCCTAGCCATAACGAAGAGGGACAATGATGACAAGTGCCTCAATGAAGTCCTCACCGCTAATGATGGCGGGGTTGCCCCTTCCGGAAACAGAAAATCGTTGACCTATATCTAATTGTCATATATCGAGCCGAAATATATCGTTACAGTATAGTAGGCATCATGAACATTCGTACCCTGTGCCTGGGCGTTCTCTCGATCAGGGAAGCCTCGGGCTATGAATTGAAGAAGGAAATTGAGGATGGCATGTTCAGCCACTTCATTGAGGCGAGCTATGGCTCGATTTATCCTGCCCTGACGCAAATGAATGCTGAAGGCCTGCTCACCGTGCGCGCTGAAGAACAATCCGGCAGGCCGGACAAGAAAGTTTATGCCATTACTGAAGCGGGCAGGGCCGCATTGGCAAAAGGCTTGGCGGTTGTGCCGGCCAAGGACAAGTTCAAGAGCGAGTTCCTGTTTGAGATGTTGCTGCAACATTTGCTCAGCAAGGACCATCTCGATCTTGCAATTTCCAAGCAGCATGCCGATCTGTCCGAAGATATTCAGAAGATTGACCTGCACCGCGACGAGATGGGCGGGGAATGCAAGGATCCGGGCTCGCGCTTCGTAATGGGGTATGGCGAATGTGTGTTGCGTGCCGCGCGCAATTATCTGGAAGCGCAATGTCCGTGGTTGAACAAGCAAAAACTAAAAGCAGCCGAATAGGGGAGACGTATGAAGAAAGTTCTTTTGATCAATCTTGTGGCACTTTCACTTCTGGCCGGAACGGCGCTGGCCAAGGCAGACACGCCCGCCCCGCCATCAATTTCGGTTTTGACTGCGGAGAAAAAGCCCATCGCAGAAGAGTTGAATGTGACCGGCAGTTTTGCTGCAGGCGAACTCGTGTTGGTTTTGCCCGAGATTGAAGGCCTGTCAGTAACAGAATTTGTGGCGGAAGAAGGTGATACCGTCAAAAAAGGTCAGGTTCTCGCGCGCCTGAATGCAGCGACTGTTGATATTCAAATCCAGCAAACCAAGGCCAGCCTGGCCCGCAATGCCCTGGCGATTGACCAGGCCAAGAACCAGATTGATCAAGCCCAGATTGGCCGTGATCACGCCGATGCAGATTTGGAACGCACCAAGAAGCTGCGTACCTCTGGCGTGGCCACCCAACAGACCTTGGATCAGGTTCAGGCGGCCTATGATTTGGCCAATGCGCAACTTGCCGGTGCCAAGCTCGGTCTTGAAGGTGCCCAGGCAGACCGTGTAACCATTGACGCGCAAATGGCCAATTTGCAGCTCAACAAATCCCGCACCGAAATCAAGGCCCCGGTGGATGGCTATATCTCCAGCCGCTCCGTCCAAGTCGGTGGCATTGCCTCGGGTGCCAAGCCCGCCATGTACGAAATCGTCGCCAATGGTACGGTGAAACTTCTGGCCGAAATTCCGGAATCGGATTTGCCGCGCGTCAAGGTCGGCCAGAAGGCGATGATTACTGTCAATGGTTTTGACAAGCCGATTGAAGGTGAAGTGAGATTGATCTCGCCTGCCGTCAACCAACAAACCCGCATTGGCATTGCCCATGTTGCCGTCACCAGTGACAGGCTCATTCCGCTGGGGGCCTTTGGCCGCGCCCGCATTGGGTTGGCCGCTGCCGATGGTGTAGCGCTGCCTTTGACCGCAGTTACCTTTGGCGACAATGGCCCAACCGTCCAAATCGTGAAAGACGGCAAGGTTCAAGTGCGCAAAGTGATCACCGGCCTTGTTGGCACCGATGATATCGAAATCACCGACGGTGTAACACCCGGTGAAACTTTTGTTGCCCGTGCCGGCTCTTTCGTGCGCGATGGTGACGCCGTGACTCCTGTCCCTCTGACAACGCAATAATGGTATGACATGAATTTCAATTTCTCAGCCTTCTCGATCCGCAATCCGGTTCCCGCCGTTCTGCTCTTTGTCGTGCTCACCATCTTGGGCGTGACCAGCTTCCGCAGCCTGGCGATCGAACAGTTCCCCAACATTGACGTGCCGATCATTGCCGTGACTGTAACCCAGGGCGGTTCAACGCCGGCAGAGCTGGAAACCCAAGTCACTAAAGTGGTGGAAGATTCAATCGCGGCTATTACAGGCGTCAAGCACATTACTTCGACACTGTCTGATGGTACATCGTTGACGGCGGTTGAGTTTCGCCTCGAAGTGCCCACCCAAAAAGCCTTGCAGGATGTGAAAGACGCGGTCGCCCGTGTCCGTGGCACGCTGCCCGCAGGTGTGGATGAGCCAATCATTCAAAGCATCGATGTTGAAGGTCAGGCCATTCAAACCTATGCCGTCAAGGCCCCCGGCATGACGCTGGAGCAATTGTCCTGGTATGTTGATGATGTGGTGAAACGCCAGATGCTGACACTGAATGGTGTCGGCCGGGTGGAGCGCTACGGCGGTGTGAACCGCGAGATCCGCGTCAACCTTGATCCATCGAAATTGCAGTCGTTCGGCATCACTGCTGCGCAAGTGAATGGCCAACTCGCGCTCACCAATTCGGATTCGGGCGCTGGCACCGGCAACATCGGTGGCCTGGAACAGGCCATCCGCACTTTGGGTGGGGCCAAGTCTCTCGACGATTTGAAGAACAACAAGATTTCACTCGCCGGTGGCCGCTATGCCACACTGGGCGATCTTGGCGACATTATCGATTCCAACAGTGAGCAAAAGACTTTCGCCCGCTATAATGGTGAAAGCGTCGTCACGTTCTCTGTGTTCCGTGCCAAGGGCGCAAGCTCCACTGAAGTGGCCCAAAAAGTCAGCGACCAGATCGTCAAGCTCACTGCACAATCGGGTGGCAAGGCTTCATTCTCGCTGGTGGATGACACCGTCTATTTCATTTTCGGCAATTACAAGGCCGCGATGGAGGGCCTGATTGAAGGTGCCCTTCTCGCCGTGATGGTGGTCTTCCTGTTCCTGCGCAACTGGCGCGCCACATTGATCTCGGCAATTTCACTTCCGCTCTCGGCCTTCCCGGCCTTCTGGGCCATGAAGTTGATGGGCTTCTCGCTCAATCTTGTGTCCTTCCTGGCCATCACCTTGGCCACGGGTATTCTGGTCGATGATGCAATTGTGGAAATCGAAAATATCGGCCGCCACATGCACATGGGCAAAACGCCCTACCGTGCCGCGATGGAGGCGGCGGATGAAATCGGCCTGGCGGTGATCGCGATCAGCCTCACCATCATCTCGGTCTTCGTGCCGGTGTCCTTCATGAGTGGCATCGCCGGGCAATACTTCAAACAATTCGGCATGACTGTGGCCGTGGCCGTCTTCTTCTCGCTCATCGTTGCGCGGCTGATCACGCCAATGATGGCCGCCTACTTGATGAAACAACTGCCACATGAAGAACACAAGCCCGGCTTGCTGATGCGGACCTATGTGAATCTGCTGCACATTCTGAACTATGCGCCCAGGATTGGCCGCTTCAGGCCCAACCTTGCAAGCTATGGCACGATTGTGTTGAGCTTCATGGTCTTGTTGGGTGCGATCAAATTGTTCCCGCTGCTCCCCTCTGGCTTCATCCCCAAGGGCGATGACTCGCGCTTTGTGCTGTCAGTTGAATTGCCCCCGGGCACCAAGCTGGAAGCGACCCGTACCACAACGGACAAGATGGCCGACATCATCCGCAAGAACCCTGAAGTGAGCCAGGTCTTCGTGTTGGGTGGATCTTCCCCCACAGGCACAACTGAAGCCCGCCGTGCCTCAATCTTCGTCAATTTGCGTCACCGTGATGTGAGCCTGCTCGCCAACCTTTGGAACCCACTGGCGGCGACAATTCATTTGCCGCAAGTAGCCTGGGACGGTCGCATCAAGCCACAGTTTGAAATCGAGCAGGAAGTGCTGCCGTTGCTTTCCAACTTGCCGGATGTGCAATGGGCCAAGATCAATCCGCGGGGTGCTCGTGAGGTCGAGTTCAACATGCTCTCAAATGATCCCGCTGCCTTGCGGGAAGCGGCAGGTAAATTGGAAGCCGTCTTGCGCACCAATCCCAATCTCCGCGCGCCGATGGCACAGGGTGCTTTGACCCGGCCAGAATTGCAGATCACGCCGAAAACGGCCGAGGCAGCAATTGTGGGTGTTACCGCTCAAGCGATCTCGCAAGCCGTGCGCGTGGCAACGATTGGTGACTTCGGTCCATTGCTGGCCAAATTCTCGATTGATGGTCGACAGATTCCGATCCGTGTGCAGATTCCCGAGGCGGCGCGTGCCAATTTCTCGGAAATTGCCAATCTGAAATTGCCAACAGCAAGCGGAACAACGGTTCCCTTGTCTTCAGTGGCCGACGTGAAACTCGCCGAAGGCCCAAGCACAGTGAAACGCTATGACCGCCAACGTCAGGCCACCATTGGTGCGGATTTGCCGCCCGGTGTGGAATTGGGTGATGCCACCAAGATCATTGAGGATGCCGCCACTGGCTTGAACTTGCCAAAGACTGTGATCATCCAAAAAGGTGCCGATGCTGAAATTCAGGGTGAAATCTTCTCCGGCTTCATCAGTGCCGCAGGCATTGGTGTGTTGTTGATGTTCGTTGTGTTGATTCTCTTGCTCGGCAACGTCTTCATGCCTTTCGCCATTCTGCTCTCGCTGCCATTGTCTCTCGGCGGCGTGGTGTTGGCGCTGTTGTTTACCCACCAAGCCTTCTCCATGCCTGTCATCATCGGCATGTTGATGTTGATCGGCATCGTTGCCAAAAACGCCATCATGCTGATCGATTTTGCGGTGGAACGTAAAAAGCACGGCATGGAACGGGTTGAGGCGGTGATTGACGCTGGCCTTAAACGCGCCCGCCCAATTGTGATGACGACAATCGCCATGGGTGCTGGCATGTTGCCAACCGCTCTAGGCATTGGCGAGGGTGGCTCTTTCCGCGCGCCCATGGCCACAGCCGTGATCGGCGGTCTGATCGTCTCAACGGTTCTCAGCCTGGTCTTCGTACCGTCCTACTATGTGGTGATGGATGATCTGGCCCGCCTGTTCCGCTGGGTGTTCATCCGCTTCATCGGCAAGAAGGATGAGCCTGTGGTCGTGGACCCTGCTGTTGCAGCAGTGAACACGCGTGTGTCCAACGTTGGCGATGAAGTTGATGGTCTGGCCACGAAAGTGGAAGAGCTGGAAGAAAAACTTCGGGCGATTACCAAATCAAAGTCACCCGTTTTCAAGGCAGCAGAATAAAACGGGGGCCGAAAGGCCCCCGACTTATTTCAAATGCAGAGACGGTCAGCCGTTCTCGCCGCTAAACAGGAACAAGGCCTTTTTCTTCTTCTTCTTGCCTTTGACTGCCGGTTTGGCATTGTCGGCCACTTTCTTTGAGACCGGATTTTCAACTTGCTTTGGCGCCCGCGCTTTTTCCCACCAGAATATGCCACGCGCGGCCACCGGTGTTGCCAGCGCCAGAGCATGATCCTTCGGCTGCATGTGGAACGTCTGTTCCGTGGTCAGCTGCGGGCCACCATCAAAGAAGCCGCCTTTGATCTCGACGGTATTGTTCTTGAACCCGGCCTTCTCGATCAACGCAAAAAGCACGGCAGCATTTTCAGGTGCCAGGCGCACACATCCGTGCGAAGCCCGCGTTCCCAATGCCTTGATATGATAGGAGCCATGAATGGCATGGCCAATGCCGGTGAAGAACATGGAATAAGGCATGGGCGCATCATCCCACTCCTTGCTGAAATGGTCCTTCTCCAGGCGGAAGATATGATAATGGCCCGACGGCGTATCGTAGGTCTGGCCACCGGTGGAGACCAACCAATCATATTGTCGCACTCCATCGACAGAGACCCGCATGTGCTGCGAAACCTTGTCGACAATGATGTCAATTTTCATCGCAAAAGCGGCGGTGGCCGAAAGACCAATAAATGCCAAGGCCGCCACCCCTTGCACCAAGCGCGTTTTAATTTTCACAGGAATCTCCAGCAATCTGCCACCCGGCAGCTTCATAGACGCTATGCCTGAGGGTGGCAAGTTGCGGTTCCCGTGGTAGGATTACAAAAAATGAGGGGCCAATCGCGTGTCCAATAAGATTTTCAGCAGCGACTTTCAGCTCAAACCCTTCTGGTGGGAAGCCTATGCGCCGCAGTCGCTGCCAGAATCGCCCCTGCCCAAGGAAGTGCCCGTGGCGGTGATCGGCGCAGGCTATGCCGGGCTTTCGGCAGCACTCGAACTGGCACGGCAAGGTGTTGAAGTTTTGGTCCTCGATGCAGGCGCGCCCGGCTCTGGCGCCTCCACCCGCAATGGCGGGATGGTTTCGGGCGGGGTCAATGTCGGCAAACGCTATTTCAGCAAGGCGATGAGCGATGCAGAATCAGCCCCATTTCTCAATGACGCAGCCGAAGCCTTTTCCCACGT
>JAYUEP010000143.1:0-4419 GCA_043739165.1 Hyphomicrobiales bacterium | reverse complement strand
GCAATTTCGATCAGAACCCGAACTTCGCATCCTGGCAGCAGGTGAAAGCGCAGGCACTGGTCATCGGTCAGGTGGCCAAGGCCGGTGACAAGATGACGGTCGCCTTCAAACTCTATGATGTAAACACCCAAGCCTTCCTCGCCGGCTCCAGCTTTACAGCTCCAGCAAAGCTCTCGCGCCGCCTGGCCCACAAGGTGGCGGATATGATCTATAACAAGATTACCGGCTTTGCCCCTTATTTCGATACCCGCGTGGTCTTTGTGGATGAATCAGGCCCGAAGGATGCCCGGGTAAAAAAGCTGGCGATGATGGATCAGGATGGCTTCAACCCCCGCACCTTGACGGCAGGCAAGGAAATTCTGCTCACGCCGCGCTTCTCGCCAACCTCACAAGAGATTACCTACGCGGCCATCGGCACCGAGGCCTCGCGCGTCTTCATCTACAATCTCGATACGGGCCAGAAGGAGATTGTGGGTGACTTTCACAACATGAGCTTTGCGCCGCGCTTCTCGCCGGATGGCCAGAAGGTCATCATGAGCCTTGAAAGCGAAGATGGCCGCGATGCCAATATCTTTGAATTGGATTTGCGCTCGAAACAGACACGGCAGATCACCAACGTGCCCGCAATCAACACTGCACCCAGCTATTCGCCCGATGGCACGAGGATCGTGTTTGAATCAGATCGCGGCGGCGCGCAGCAAATCTATGTGATGGGTTCGGATGGCTCCAACCAGCAGCGCATCTCCTTCGGCAACGGCCGCTATTCAACGCCGGTCTGGTCACCAGATGGAAAATACATCGCCTTCACCAAACAGGGCGAAGGCAAGTTCGCCATTGGCGTCATGGCACCAGATGGCTCAAGCGAGCGAATCTTGACGGAGGGTTTCCACAACGAGGGCCCCACCTGGTCTCCCAACAGCAGGGTTCTGATGTTCTTCCGCGATCAGCCCGGTGAAACCGGTGGCCCGCAGCTGTTCTCGGTGGATATTTCAGGCTATAATGAACAGCAGGTCCAAACCCCGGGCTTCTCGTCAGACCCCGCTTGGTCGCCCCTGCTGAAGTGAACACGCGTCAGGCGTTAAGGTTTTTGCCAACCACAACTCGGAAGCCGCCAGCTTTATGTGCGCTTGCCACAAATTCGCCGCGCTGTTCCTTGAAGGGGCGAGATAGATATCGGTTTGAGTCAGGGTTTTTGCTTTTTTAACCAAAACCTGCCAAGCCGCAATGAGATGGAATCTGGGCCTTTCGGGTGGAAGGAACAGATGGGATGGGGCCCAAGCGGGCCGGACTTGAGGAGTTTGAATGATGATGATGCGCCTTGCGGGTTTCAAATATGCGGCCCTGTGTTGCTGCTTCCTGGCCCTGGCTGCCTGCTCAAAGAAGAGCCAGCCCACTTTGGATTCAGGCCTGAACGGTGCAGGTGTCGGCCAAGCCGCCCCGGGTTCAAAAGCTGATTTCACCACCAATGTGGGCGACAAGGTCTACTTCCTCCAGGATCAATCAACCTTGACGCCTGAAGCCAGCGATACGCTGACCAAACAGGCCAACTGGCTCAAGCAATATGCCCAAGTGACCATTCAGGTCGAAGGCCATGCCGACGAACGCGGCACACGCGAATATAACATCGCACTCTCCGCCCGTCGCGCCACAGCAGCCCGCAATTTCCTGATCCAGCTGGGCGTGCCCGGCAACCGCATCTCGTCGATTGCTTACGGCAAGGAACGCCCGGTTGCCCTGTGTGATGCTGAGCAATGCTGGAGCCAAAACCGCCGCGCCGTCACCGTCATCACCGGTGGTACCAACTAACTGTTGCGGGCTGGCCACACTGGGATGAAATTTGAGTTTCCGCAATTGGGCCTCATTTTCCACGCTTTTGCAATGCAACTTGCGGCCAACCCGGCCTTTGGCCCCGTCTTTGGAATGCCGCCATGTTAAAGCGCTGTTTTCTGGTTTGTGTCCTTTTATCAAGTGTTGCCATTCTTCCTGCGCGTGCTGATGATGTTTCCGCGCGCATGGACCAATTGGAAGAGCAAATCCGTCAATTGACGGGTCAAGTCGAACAATTGACCTTTCAGTTGAAGCAAGTTCAGGCGCAATCCCCCAAGAAGTTGGGTGCGGTCGAAACAGCGCCGGTACTGACTGATCAGGCTGTGGCCCCTCAGGCCGTAAAGCCCATTCCAGCCCCGGCACCGCAAGTTGCCGTCGCTGCTGCAACGACAGCGCCAGTCGTGGTGCTGAAAAAGAAACCCGCATTGCCCGTCGCCGATGCATCTGCCGCAACCCAAGGCGTTGAAGCCATCGGTGAAACCGCTGACCCTGCACCAGATCAAACCCAAGCCGCGCCACCAGCTGCAAGTGAAATTCAAGTTGCAGGCCTCGCCCCCGTTGCCAAGCCTGTGGGCTTGGGCACGATCAAGACAGCCCAGCCAAAAGACGGCGGCTTCCAAGGCAAGGTTCTTGTGGCCCCCAACGGCATTGAAAGCGCCACCACCGCCGATGATGCGCCCGCCGTGGCCCAGCAAGTTTCCCTGCAACCTGAAACACCCGATGATCTCTTCCTGCGGTCACAGAAATTGCTGTTGCAACTGCAATATGCCGATGCCGAAAAGGGCTTCAAGGATTTCATTGCCAAATATCCCGACCACAATCTCGTCGGCGCTGTCTATTTTTGGCTGGGTGAAACCTATTGGGCAGAACAAAATTATACGTCTTCGTCGCAAGCCTATCTTGACAGCTACAAGAATTTTCCCAAGAGCCGCCGGGCACCTGACAGCCTGCTGAAACTCGGCCTCTCCCTCGCGCGTCTCGGCCAAAAAGACCAAGCTTGCACCGCCATCGGCTCCGTGGGCACCGAATTCCCCAGCGCTGTTGAAGTGAAGAAACGCGCCCAAGCTGAATTCAAGCGTGAAGGTTGCTGAGCAGGCCTTTTCACCGGATGATTTGACGCAAATTTTTGCGGCGCTGGGAGATGTGCCGTGTTTTGCCATTGCTGTTTCTGGCGGTGGCGATTCCATGGCCCTGCTCCGCCTTGCCTTGCGGTGGCGCGGCACCCGAAAGGGACTAATTGCGCTCACAGTTGATCACCACTTGCGAGATGCATCCGCCGCAGAGGCTGAACAAGTCTCCCACTGGTGCAACGCGCTGAGCGTCGAACATCACATAATAAACTGGCAGCACAACGTGGTCACGTCCGCGATCCAGGCCAAGGCCCGCACCGCGCGTTATGATTTGCTCTGCGCTTGGTGCAATGAGCACGAGGTGCCCGCCCTGCTGACAGCTCACACCATTGAAGACCAAGCCGAAACTGTGGCCATGCGCCAGCGCCGCACGTCAAGCCCACGCAGTCTTGCAGGGATCTGGCCCGAAACAAAATGGAACGGCATTCGCATTCTGCGCCCGCTGCTCGGCGAAACCCGCGCAAGGCTTCGGAACCATCTGTTGACACTTGGACAAGACTGGTTGGAAGATCCCAGCAACACGAACCCCGCCTTCGAACGCGTGCGTGTTCGCAACACGGGGCCTTCACCTTCGCTGGCCGACCTTGCCATCAGATCGCAAGCCGCCATCACCACGGCACAAACTGAGTCGCAAAGGTGGATCACAACCGAGCTCGTGATCGCAGCAACTGGCATGATGCAATTTGCTCCTCAAGCTTTTGCGGCGCTGAGCCCCCTGGCGCAGGATGAAGTGCTGCTCACCCTTTTGACGTCAAGCGGCGGCACTGTGCCGGAGCTATCGCGGCGCACGACTCTCATCGCATGGCTCGTCACCCCCCAACTTGGAAGGCGCACCTTGGGTGGCGTGCTCTTTGCCAAACGCCAGCGTCAGATTCTGGTGGCGCGGGAATCAGCTCGCATTGACGCAGCCCCGTGCTACTTGAATGATCCCCAACCCATCCTGTGGGACAGGCGCTTTCGCATTAGCGGCCCGCGAGGTTCAAGCGTCACTTCAATGAGTGCCATTAAAGGCATGAAAAGATTCAGGGATATTCCCGCCATGGTTTGGACTGGTTTGCCTGTTATCAGCCTTGAAAACGAAGTTCTGGCATTCCCCCATGGCCCAAGCCATCAAGACGTGAAGATTGAATTCATCAAGAAATAACATCAACCGCGGCCTTGGATTGGAACGAGCGCCGCCCTATGTTAGTGCAATCACAAAGCGCGCCAAGCCTGCGCACAAGAATTGAGGATCGACGTGAACAATTTCCGCAATCTCGCCATCTGGGTGGTCATCGGCCTTTTGCTCATCGCATTGTTCAGCCTGTTCCAGGGCAACATGCTGAAAAGCACCACCAAGGAGCTCACCTATTCTGAATTCTTTGACAAGGTGAACGCCGGCACAGTCAAAAGCATCACTTATTCGGGTGGCTATGTTCAGGGCAAGGATACGGCGGGAACCGCCTTTGAATCCTATGCGCCC
>JAYUEP010000142.1:0-4423 GCA_043739165.1 Hyphomicrobiales bacterium | reverse complement strand
GCCAGATCACCCTAGCATTTTTGGCGCCCGATATTGTCGAGAGCATTCTGACCGGCACTCACTCTCCACTGCTCACGCCGGAGAGACTTCGCAAGGCTTGCCCCTTGCCCCAAAAGTGGGATGAACAGCGCGCCATGCTGCTGGCATGACCTTCCCCGTTGTATTGCCACCCGTCACTCATGGTCCGAGCCGACCTTTTGTGCGGAGCCAGCATCATCAACATATGATCTCTGTCTCGACTGGCCCTGATGCCGTCGTTACACAAACCGAACTCTTCTTTCGCACCGATGCAAACACACCACGCCCACACTTGTCGCGTGACCAAAATCTGGGGCTGCAGAGATTCAGGGAGCCAATCTCCCCTGAACCGCGCGAAATTTCGGGTCAAACTCCGCCCAGAGACATTTTCGCTGCCGCAAGCTTCGGAACTCACGAAAGAAATTCGGCTAGGCTGATTTTGGCAGGTTTGGGACGGACTGGATGGTGGAGCGAAGGGGGATCGAACCCCTGACCTCGGCATTGCGAACGCCGCGCTCTCCCAACTGAGCTACCGCCCCTATCGCATTTCGGCACCAAAGCCCCAAAAGGCCACGCCAAGACAGGTGACGGCAATCTAGTCAGGCGGGGCGCTGACGTCAACAACCGCACCCTTGTCAACTGCCGCCGCGCGTCATACATAACCCCAAACAGGAACCCCAAGAATGAACCCCTTTATCTGGCTCGTGCTCGAACTGATCCGGCTCTATCGCTATGTGGTGATCGCCAGCGTCGTGTTGAGCTGGCTCGCCTCGTTCAACATCATCAACTATGGCAATCCCGTGGTGCGCCAGATTGGCCATGCAATTGCGGCAATGACAGACCCTCTGCTCAACCCGATCCGCCGCGTCATCCCGAGCTTGGGCGGGCTGGATTTTTCGCCAATCGTCCTGTTCATCGGCCTGCAATTCCTTGAACAATTCATCTGGTACTATCTGGTGCGCTAGTGCCCCTGCGGCAGACGCCAAAGGGCCTATTTTTGCATCTGCGCGCCACGCCCAAAGCTGGGCGTGATGAAGTGGTGGGGATCGTTGCCAATGCGGCGGGCCAGAAGGCATTGGCCATCAAGGTTTCAAAGCCTGCCGATAAAGGCCAAGCCAACGAAGCGGTGATGGCCACACTGGCCAAAGCCATTGGAATTTCCAAATCTTCGTTGCGCCTCGCCTCCGGCGAAACATCCCGCGACAAGGTGGTGGAAGTGGTGCAGAATGAAACAGCCCTACGCCAGTTCATCGAAAGGCTGAAATCATGAACCGCCTCGCCGCCATCGCTGCACTCTTGCTTTTGGTCACAACTGTCCAAGCCGAAGCCGCAAAGTCCATCTATACCAAGATCGATCTGAAAAAATGCCAGCAGATAAAAAAACCAGATGGCCAAATTTTCGAAGGCGCTTGGCGCTGCGCGGGTTACGCTGGTTATGATGTCTTCATTAGCGCTGCCGATTCCCGCGAGATGGCGGCCTTCGGTCAAAGTGACAAAAACAACTGCGCCGGCACCAAAACCTTCAATGGCTTCAACACCACAGGAAGCACCATTGAATGGCGCATGATGGGGGCCAAGCCAATCGCCGCCATTCAGCGCTGGACTGTATCAAACGATGCCGCCGATTCCTCAAAACATGTCACCTGGCTTGTGGTGAACAAGTTGGTCGGCGGCACATCCTGCCAGATCCACTATGTTGCGGGTTCATTCCCAAAAGCCAATGAAGCCGCACGCAAGGCTGCAGATCAAAAAGCCGAAGGCTTCAACTGCGAAAAAGACAAGCCGACATATGATTCAGCCATCGGCCCGCCCGGCATCAATCTGGAAGCCTGCAGCGCGCCAGCGAAGCAATAATTACTCCGCCGCTTCCTTGGCCCGGCTGTGGCGCTT
This sequence comes from Hyphomicrobiales bacterium, assembly GCA_043739165.1. Classification (GTDB taxonomy): domain Bacteria; phylum Pseudomonadota; class Alphaproteobacteria; order Rhizobiales; family Aestuariivirgaceae; genus Aestuariivirga. The sequence goes on along the minus strand of JAYUEP010000142.1, from coordinate 2,515 downwards.
GCGCTCGTTCGAGTCGAGGTAAATCTTCCGTAGACGGATCGATTTCGGCGTGATCTCGACGAGCTCATCCTCGCCCACATAGGCCAAGGCTTTTTCGAGAGACATCTTGATCGGCGGTGTGAGAACAACAGCCTCATCCTTGCCAGAGGCGCGCACGTTGGTGAGCTTCTTGCCCTTGATCACATTGAGCTCAAGGTCATTGCCACGCGTATGCTCACCAATGATCATGCCGGCATAAACCTTGGTGCCATGCTCAATGAACATCGGCCCGCGGTCCTGCAGGTTGAAAATGGCATAGGCCACGGCATCACCGTCGGAGTTCGACAGAAGCGCGCCCGTGTGGCGGCCCGGAATATCGCCCACAAAAGGCGCATATTCGTGGAACAGGCGGTTCATGATCGCCGTGCCGCGCGTGTCACTCATCAACTCGCCTTGATAACCAATCAACCCGCGTGTGGGCGCATGGAATACAATGCGCTGGCGGCCATGGCCTGAGGGGCGCATGTCGCGCATGGCAGCGCGGCGCTCAGAAAGTTTCTGCACCACAATGCCGGTGTGTTCTTCATCAACGTCGACAACAACTTCTTCAATGGGCTCAAGCTTCTCGCCCGTCGCCTCATCAATTTTGAAAACGACGCGCGGACGGCCGACCGTCAGTTCAAAACCTTCGCGGCGCATGGTTTCAATCAAGATGCCAAGCTGCAATTCGCCACGCCCAGCCACTTCGAATGCGTCGGTTTCAGTTTCAGAAGCGGTGACTTTCAAAGCCACATTGCCTTCCGCTTCGCGCAACAGGCGGTCGCGGATCACGCGGCTTTGCACCTTGTCGCCCTCTTTGCCAGCCAGCGGGCCGTCATTGATGCGGAAGGTCATGGTCAAAGTCGGTGGATCAATGGGCTGCGCCTGAATAGGCACCGTCACCGAAGGATCACAAATCGTATCGGCGACCGTCGTTTCGACCAGACCAGAAATCGCAATAATATCGCCGGCAAAAGCTTCTTCGACTGGAATACGCTCCAAGCCACGGAACGATAGAACTTTAGAAACGCGGCCCATTTCAACCACAGTGCCATCACGCGCCAAGGATTTTACGGCCTGGTTTGTTTTAACCGCGCCCGAGCGAATGCGCCCCGTCAGAACGCGACCCAAAAATGGATTGGCTTCAATCGTTGTTACCAACAAACGGAACGGGCCTTCTTCCACCACAGGTGGCTTGAAATGCGAGACCACCATGTCGAACAAGGCAGCCATATTGTCTTCTTGCTTTTCCGGTGTGGTGCTCATCCAGCCCTGCTTGGCAGAACCGTAAATGATTGGGAAATCAAGCTGCTCGTCGGTTGCGTCCAAAGCGGCGAAGAGATCAAACACCTCATTCACCACTTCCTGATAACGCTGGTCCGGGCGGTCAATCTTGTTGATCACAACGATGGGCTTGAGGCCGAGCTTCAAAGCCTTCTGCAACACAAACTTGGTCTGTGGCATCGGGCCTTCGGCAGCGTCCACCAAGAGTGCCGCACCATCCACCATGTTCAAAATACGCTCCACCTCCCCGCCAAAATCGGCGTGGCCGGGCGTGTCGACGATATTGATGCGCGTGTCTTTCCAGCTAAGCGATGTCACCTTGGCCAGAATGGTAATGCCGCGCTCTTTTTCCAAGTCATTGGAATCCATGGCGCGCTCGGCAACCTTTTGGTTGTCGCGGAACGTGCCCGACTGCGACAACAAACGGTCGATCAAAGTGGTCTTGCCATGGTCAACGTGGGCAATGATGGCGATATTGCGCAAATTCATTTTGGGCGCGGTCTTTCAATTAATTGTTCGGATTTGCGCGGGCCTTAGCACGTGCAGCATGGAGAAGCAAACCACATGTCTCCTCCCGCTTGCGGGCGAGGACGACTACGTATTCCGCTTCCTTGCCGCCAATGTGCGCAAGCGCAGGGCATTCAACCGAATAAAGCCCGCCGCGTCCTTCTGGTCATAGGCGCCGCGATCATCCTCAAAGGTCACCAGCTCATTGTTGTAGAGCGACTTTGGCGACTTGCGGCCCACCACGATCACGTTGCCCTTGTAGAGCTTGAGGCGGACCACGCCTTCCACATGCTCTTGGCTCTTGTCGATCATCGCCTGCAACATCTCACGCTCCGGCGCAAACCAGAAACCATAGTAAACCAGCTCAGCATACTTCGGCATGAGCGAGTCTTTGAGATGCGCCGCCTCGCGGTCGAGCGTCAGGCTTTCCATCGCGCGGTGCGCCACCGACAGGATCGTGCCACCCGGAGTTTCATAAACCCCGCGCGATTTCATGCCGACGAAACGGTTCTCCACCAAATCCAAACGGCCAATGCCATTGTCATGGCCAAGACGGTTCAACTCAGTGAACAATGTGGCCGGAGACATCGCCTTGCCATTGATGTGGGTGGGGTCACCCTTCTTGAATTCCATTTCAATATAGGTGGCCTTGTCCGGCGCATCCTCCGGCGCAATGGTGCGCTGGAACACAAAGGGCGGTGGCTCC
>JAYUEP010000141.1:0-13264 GCA_043739165.1 Hyphomicrobiales bacterium | reverse complement strand
CATTGGTTATGGCGGTTTCGTGCTATACTTTTGCCAATGTAAATATGAAAAGCTTTGATTATTATTTCGTGGGCTTTCCGGCCATTTGGAATGTGGTGGTTTTATATTTCTATCTGTTCAGCACTGGATGGCTGATCAATTTCATTACAGTTATCGGCCTGAGTATTCTGACCTTCATTCCAGTTAAATTTGTGCATCCTTTGCGCGTAACGCATTGGCGCAACATCACCATTGCGATGACAGTGCTGTGGGCGACGATGACGTTGAGTTTGGTGCTCTCTGGCTTAAAGCCGAACACGACCGACTTGACCTATAATGTGGAATTGGCTCTGTTCGGCGTGGCGTCAGCTTATTTTGCCTGCATATCGCTGTGGCGCACATTCGGGCTTGGCAACAAAGATGATGACGAAATTACGCCCACAACTGCGGCTTGACTTTGCCCCTCGGCCAAATCTATACGGCGCTTCATTGCATGTGACAAACATGCGTGTGGCGAGGTAGCTCAGTTGGTTAGAGCACGGGAATCATAATCCTGGGGTCGGGGGTTCAACTCCCTCTCTCGCTACCATTCTTCTTCATGGACAATCCGATCACTGTCCGTCGGCCGACCATGCAATTATCCGATGAAGTTGACGTCCAGGGATTTATTGTGGCGGGCTGATGGTGATGGCCGGATCATAGGTCATATGTTGGACCGTCTTGCTCTTGTGGCCCATGGCCTCGCCTTCCACAATCATGATGGCGGGCAAACCATTATCGCCCTTGTACAAGGTAACGTGGCTGGTGGCTTTGATGCCCATCGCTTCCCCCGAACTGTCGAAATCATAGGTCGTATAGGTTTTGCCCTCAACGGATTGGGGGCCGAGACATTGCAAATTTTTGATATTGGCCATGCCTTTTTCCATTCCCGTTGCAATGGCACCAGATACCATGCCAGACATGGCACCGGGCATGGCCATCCATTTGCCGCCCATCTTCATCCATGTTCCCTGTTTCAACATGATGGTTTCCATCTCCGGAGATTTCATGTGGAAGGAAGAAGGGAGGATTGCATCAATTTCCATTTTGCGCGTCTTGCCCGCCATGGTCTGGTCCATGGTGACGTGATAGGGCCCGGCCTTGAGATGGCCGTCCATGACGGCTTGCAGTTCAGCGGCGCAATCGGCGTGGGCTGCCGCAGCACCCAAGCCGAGCGCGAGAATTGTGATGATGGAATGTTTCATGAGGCCTCCAAGACTTCGGGAACGGGCTTCGCAATTGATAGCGACAACATGGGCTTTCGACAAGCGCGTGCTTGCGCCTATGTGTAGTCTCTGGAGCGGAATGCGCCAAAGTGAAATCAACTTGGCGAAGCAATGAGGATTGTTGATGTTGGCTTTCTTGAGCAGCAAGGCGGGTATTGTGGCCATGACGCTGGGAACCCTGTTTGTCCTTGAGCGTGTGTTTCCGATGGCAAGGGTGCGCAACAGTGTTGAACGCCTGATCAAGAATTTCTCATTGGCAGGCCTCAATGCGTTGCTCGGCCCCTTCGTCGTTCTGCCGCTTTCTGCCTTGGCCAGCCAACACGCCCTGAGCCTTCGTCCTGACGGGTGGAATATGGTTCTCGATCTACTGGTGCTGGATCTCTGGATCTATGTCTGGCACAGGCTCAACCATATGCTTCCGTTTCTCTGGCGGTTTCACGAGGTGCATCATCTGGATGAAGTGCTGGATACATCGAGTGCCTTGCGGTTCCACTTTGGCGAAGTGGCCCTTTCTGCCGTGGCACGTGGATTGTTGATCTGGCTTCTCAGCATTCCCATCGGGACCGTGGTGGTGTTTGAAACACTGATTGTGGTGACCGCACTGTTCCAGCACTCCAACATCAAGTTGCCGACAAGGGTGGAGAAAATTCTCTCTTATGTTATCGTCACGCCTTCAATTCATTGGGTGCACCATCACGCGTTGCGGCGTGACACTGATTCCAACTATGCCACGATGCTTTCGGTTTGGGATCTGGTGTTTGGCTCGCGCAGCCCCAACCCTCGGCTGGCCGACATGGCCATGGGGGTTGAAGGTAAGCATGATGAGAACCTGGTCAAGCTGGTGTTGAGACCCCTCTGGCGGAAATGAGGTTAATGCAACTGGCACCAAAGCTGCACCTTGACTGATGGATATTCAGGTCTTCGTTGAAATGACCTGAAATGATACAGTTGGAATGAATTATGGCCGATGCAGATGCTTTTCTGAAGGCGCTGAAACAAGCGAGGCTAAGCGAAGCGGCACAATTTGACGCAGGGCTGAACTTGCGTGATGCGCGGGCCTTGCGGCTTGATGCACTGCGTGATGCCGTTCTGCCCGAGCTTCGCGGCCATGAAGTGGCGCAGTCCCTGTTTGAACTCAATGTGCAGGACAGCGAAAAGCCACGGCTGTGGATTGATCTCATCTCAACTGTCGAGATGGAACCAGACCCCAAAACCTACCGTCTTCTGCAACAACGCGATCAAAAACGGGAAGTTCTGTTTGAAACCCGCGACATGGAGCAGATGCGTGACTTTTTGCTGCGCTATCTTGCCCATCGCTATCTTGCACAAGACCGACTTTCCAGGACGAATGAAGCAACCCTGGCGCCGCAGCCGCGCTATAGCCTTTTTGAAATGATCTATGTCTGGATCACGGGAATTCTGTTTGGGGTGCTTGGGCTTGTGGCTTGGGCACTGGCATCGGGACATCTGAAGTTTTGATTCGCCGTGCCTCCCTACTGTGAATTCTCAATTCTGAGCCATGCAGATTTGGTTACAAACTGAAACACCATGTGATTTCCGGAAGCAGCCTTTGCCTTGGTAAATTCAATTCAGGCAAAATGAGCGCAGGCGGAAAAATTGACTGGAACACTTGCATTAAATGCGGCTTCTTCGACCGTGATGTCGTTGATCAAGACACCGACTCTCAATCGGGACTTACCGCAGCGACTGGCTGATTTCGCAACTTTGGCGGAAGGTCTGGATTATGCAGCGCAAGGTGTTACGGGTTTCAACTTCTATTCCGGTCGCGGTGCACTCACTCATGTTTTACCCTTTGCCGAATTGCGCCGCCAAGCACTGGTGACGGCGCGGCGCTTGCTTTCAACGGGCCTCAAACGGATGGACCGTGTGGCGATTGTCGCCGAGACGGGACCGGAATTTGTTGTCACCTTTTTTGCCTGCCAATATGCAGGTCTGGTTCCGTGCCCCGTGCCTTACAGCATGTATATCGGCGGCAAGGATGCTTACGAGACACGCATTGCGGGCATGTTGCGCGCGGCGGATGCCCATTGCATCGTGACACCCGGCGAGCAGGTTGAAAGCATTCGCGCAGCAGCTGATCTTGCGGGTGTTGATTTGGTTTTCACCCACGAGGAACTGGCGGCGCTGCCAGAGGCCATGTCCAAGCTTGCTGGCTTCGCCGCAGGCGACGTTGCCTATATTCAATATTCTTCTGGTTCCACTTCTGCGCCCAAGGGGGTCTTGATTTCGCAGCGCGCCATCATGACCAATGCCAATGGCATGCTGGCCTTTGGCATGAATACCCGGCCGACGGATCGCGGCTTTTCCTGGTTGCCGCTTTATCACGACATGGGACTTGTTGGATTTTGCTTGAGTCCCATGCTTTCACAAAGCAGCGTGGATTATCTTGCGACCACTGCTTTTGCGCGTCGCCCGGCCTTGTGGCTGAAATTGATTTCGGACAATCGTTGCACCATCTCGTTCTCGCCCACCTTTGGTTATGACCTTGCGGCCAAGCGCGTGGGCTCAGAAGCTGCCAAGCTCGATCTCTCCTGTTGGCGCGTGGCTGGCATTGGTGGTGACATGGTGCGGCCTGATGTTTTGAAATCATTCGCTGGCGTATTGTCGAGCGGGCAGTTTTCGCATTCGGCTTTCCTGCCATGCTACGGCATGGCGGAATCAACTTTGGCGATTTCATTCTCTAAGCTCGGCGCGCCGCTGCGTGTTGACTACGTGGACCGGAAAGCCGTGCACAATCAAAGCTTGGCCATTGCAGTTTCGGCTGATGCGCCAGACGCGCGCGGCTTTGCGGTTTGCGGGCGCATTATTCCCGGGCATCAGATGGAAGTTCGCAATGCGGCGGGCGAGACTTTGGCCGCCCGGCACATTGGGCGCATCTTCGTCAAGGGCTCCAGCTTGATGAGCGGCTATTTCAACAATGTAGAAGCCACTGCCGATGTGACGGACGCACGCGGGTTCCTCGACACGGGCGACATGGGCTACATGCTCGATGATGAAATTGTGATTACGGGACGTGCCAAGGACTTGATCCTGCACAATGGTCGCAACATCTGGCCACAGGATATTGAATGGGCGGCGGAGCAGAGTGGTGAATTGAAATCCGGTGATGTGGCTGCCTTTGCTGTTGAAGCTGATGACGGCGATGATGAAGTTGTGGTGCTGGTTGAGTGCCGCAGCACAGAACCCGTGATTCAAGACCAACTGCGCCGCGATGTCGCCAAGCTGGTGCATCAGGGCTCTGGCGTTGATTGCGCCATTGTATTGGTGGCACCGCGCAGTTTGCCGTTCACGTCTTCAGGCAAACTTTCACGTGCTGGCGCGCGGGCCAAATATCTGGCTGGCGAGATGAGCATTATTGCTGCGTCTGCGGCCTGACCTGAAATGGCGTTGCGCGTTGCGCTGACCGGGGCAACTGGATTTTCAGGCCAGTTCATCTTGCCGCAAATTCTGGGCGCTGGTCACGAGGTGGTGGCCTTGGCGCGCAAGCCTCTAGCCCTCTCGGGAAAATGCAAGAATGTGATTGCGGGCGATCTCACAGACGAGGCCGCCCTAGCCAAGCTTGTCGATGGCGCAGAAGTCGTGGTTCATGCGGCCGGTGCGACCTCTGCCAAGAGCCGCGCCGAATTCTTCGAAACCAATGTTGAAGGTACCAAGCGCCTTTTCCGTGCGGCGCGGGCGGCCAAGGTCCGCCGTTTCGTTTTTGTATCGTCACTGGCGGCACGGGAGCCCAATCTTTCAGCCTATGCGGCCAGCAAGGCCGAAGCCGAGAAGTTTTTGCTGCCACATGATGACGAAGATTGTGATGTGCTGGTGTTGCGGCCCCCGGCCATTTATGGCCCGGGCGACAAGGCGACCTTGCCATTGTTCAAAATGCTGCAAGCGCGCGTTGCTGTTTTGCCGGGGCGGAAGACTTCGCGGTTCTCACTTTTGCATGTCAGTGATTTTGCCAAGGTGGTATGTGATTCAGTGGACGCCACGGCCCATGCCATCTTCGAACTGGACGACCAAACACTGGGATACAGTTGGGCTGATCTTGCGGCTGCCAATGCCGCATTGACGGGCAAGCCCCAACGCGTTTTGCATTTGCCGCGCGGTGCGGCCCACGCAGTGGCTGGCGTTGCAGAGACTTTCGCGCGCCTGCGCGGCGTTTCAGGGATGGCGACGCGTGAAAAGATGGCCGAGATTTATCACGATGATTGGGTGGCGCATGGTTGGCTGTGGCCGATTGCCAAGCCCGTCAAACTGAAAGAAGGCTTGGCGCAAACCCTTGGGTGGTACCGCGAACATGGCTGGTTGCCGCCTCAGCCACAACCGACTAGAAGCGCGTCATGACTGAAACATCTGACATCATTCCCGTTCTGATCACCTTGCTGGCGCCGTTCAACCCTGAACAAAAAGCGCTGACAGCGGCGACAGACATTCCCGCCGAACTCAATATCGACTCGGTTGGGGTTCTCGATTTCATCATGGAAGTGGAAGACCATTTCGACATTGAAATTCCAATGAATGCCGTTTCCAACATTCGCACCATTGGCGATTTGGCGAGTTATGTGCAATCCCGTTTAAGCAAGGCCTGACATGGTTGATCTTCTCGAAAAACATCGCGGCGTTGCCGAGCGTTTCCAGCGCATGGTGGACATGGGCTTTAATGCGCTGGGTGTGACCAACGACAGAATGCTTTCGCCCACCCGCGCGATGGTGGGCAACCGCGAGATTTTGCTGGCGGGCACCAATAATTACATGGGCATCACGTTTGACGAACGCTGCATCGCCGCAGGCCAAAAGGCACTGGCTGAGTTTGGCACTGGGACCACGGGCTCGCGCATCGCCAATGGCAGCTTTGGCTTACACAAAGCTTTGGAAGAAGAACTGGCCAGTTTTTTGGGCCTCAAGCACTGCATCGTGTTCACCACTGGCTATCAGGCCAATTTGGGCATTCTTTCAGGTCTGGCCGGACCGAAGGATACAATTTATCTCGACGCGGATTCGCATTCATCAATCTATGACGGTTGCACGCTTTCGGGGGCTAAGCTGGTGCGCTTTCGGCACAATGATGCGGCTGATCTTGAAAAACGTTTGGCACGCAGCGAAGACAGCGAGGGCGGCAAGCTTGTGGTTCTCGAGGGCATTTATTCGATGCTCGGTGACCGCGCGCCACTCAAGGATTTTGTGGCGCTGAAGAAGAAATATGATTTCCAGCTGCTCGTCGATGATGCGCATAGTTTCGGCGTGCTTGGCCCAAATGGCCGCGGCCTCGGAGACGAAGCTGGATTGGAAGAACACGTGGATTTTGTGGTTGGTACATTCTCCAAGAGTGTGGGCGCCATTGGCGGCTTTGCGGCGGGCAATCATCCGCTGTTTGACACACTGCGCTATGCCATGCGGCCCTATATGTTCACGGCATCGGCTTCACCAGCTTCAATTGCCACTTCACTGGAAGCTTTGCGGATTCTGAAAGTCGAGCCCGAGCGGCGGGCGCGCCTGTGGGCCAATTCCGAGCAGCTTTACAAGGGCCTCAAGGGCCTGGGCCTCAACATGGGCACGGACGTGGTAAGCCCGGTCATTGCTGTCAAAATGCCGGACGAACTCACTACCATCGCGAAATGGAATGCGCTGTTTCAAGGTGGCGTCTATGTCAATATGGCGGTGCCGCCGGGAACGCCAAACCGGTTGTGCTTGCTTCGGTGTTCAGTATCAGCGGCCCATACCAAGGCGGACATTGACCAGATCATCTCGATCTTCAAGGATGTTGTGGCTCATTAGCCTGTAATGAAAGTGAAGGCGGGGCCTGCTTCGACACGCAGTGGGGCATTCTCCGGGCCTTCGAAAAACTCTCCATCCATCACGTAGGATTCGGCGCAAGTGACCGCAAAACCATTGCCCGAGAAACTCAGGGCACCATCGGGCACTTTGCGATCTTCCCCACCAAACATCAAAGGCAGGGCCCAGCGGAAAACATTGGGCACAGGATAGGGAATGACAGTGGCGCGGATTGGGCCGTTGCGCTTGCCCCAAAAGGGATTTGTTCTGAAGAAAAGATGGTTCAACGTGGTCGCGATGAACATGAGCTGTGGACCGCTATGATTGATGCCATGCTTTGTTTCGATTTGCATGAAGCAGGGCCGATCGAGGCGCGATAAATCGTCTGCGCGTGGCGATGTAAAAGCTGCCTTTGAAAGACCTGAGGCAATTGTGGCGAAGGAGGCGAGACTGCCTTTGACGCCCTTGTCGTTGAAGTTCGTCTGGGCATGGCGTGTGGCCGTTGCAGCAGCACCTGCGCCAAAGGTGAGGCCATGACGTGGACCTCCGGTTTTTGGATTGATGACCCGAAGGCTGTGCCGCGTCTGGTGCGTGGCGTCCGGCAACGTTGCTATGAAGTCAGCTTGAGCGGACGTGCTGCTTCGTTTGAAGCCGATATCGCCAGCAGAAAGATTGGTGGTTCCGTGGGGCAAAACGCAAATGCGTGGTGCTGCAGCCCAGCGCTCAGATTCAATCAAATGCGTCAATGCGGCCTGAATGGTTCCGTCGCCTGATGAGACAAACAAATCCGTGATGCCATCGCTTGCCAATTGATCGAGGCTTGGTGCGATCTCATTGAAATTATTGAGGATGCAAAGACTGATGTTTTTTCCATTTTGCAAGTGCTTGGCCAAAGCTTGGCCCCTGCTATTGCCGCGGCCCGAGGCGAGATTGATGAGAACCCCAGCTCGGCGCACTAGACGTGGTCCGTTCGGGAAAGGAGCGCCACGGCCACAGCTCCGAACATCAGGATTGGACCCCAAGCGGCCATCCATGGCGCGATCGTGCCTTGCTCTCCCAAGGTCGTGGCAACGCCATCGACCACGAAATAGACAAAACCCATTCCGACACCGACAACGAAAATCATCCCCAAACCACCACCACGGCGGAAATATGTGCCCAAGGGGACGCAAAGCGTCAGCATCACCAAGGCAATGAGGAGGGGTGTCAGACGTTTGTGCCACCAGGTTTCGTAGACAAAACTGGGCCGCACCCCAAATCCCTTGTTGGCAATGAAAGTTGAAAGTTCGTGCAGCGACATTTCTTCCGGCGAGGCGACCTTGTTGGAGGCCAGACGCATCGGGCCTTGATAGACCAAGTGTGCGATGTGGCTCGGCTCCTCACCGGTGGCATAGTAGGTTGTGACATTGTTCAGCAGCCAGTTGCCTTCTTTCTGCGATGCATTGTCGGCAAAAACTTCGGATTGTAGTTGACCTGCCTTCTCGCGGCGAAAGATGATGAGATTGAAAAGCATTTCACCATCATCGGATATCGTATCAGCCCGCATGATATCAGGTCCGGATCTGATCCAGACCGGGTCGTTTGCCATGGTGCTGAATCTGCGCGTGGCATAATCACCAATCCCCCAGCTGCGCAAAAATGGTGCGGCGCGTGGCACGCCCTGATCCATCACGATAAAATGAAAGGCGCCCACCACGAGGGCAAGAGGCAAGAGCTTGATGATCAAACGGGTTGGTGAAATGCCCGTCGCCCAAATTGCGGTGAGTTCATTGCGGTAAGACAATTCTGTCATCGTCATCAACAGGGCAAGAAGCAGGCTGGTCGGCAAAAAAAGCGAGACAATGCCTGGCAACCGTGCGAGGCCATAGATGAGAACGGCGATCAGCGGATTTGTGGCGATGTGGAAAATGTCGGTGAGAAAACCGACGACTTCCAAGGTCAACACAAAAGCCGCGAGACCAAAGAGGATCACGCTAAAGCGGATCAGAACCATGCGGGTGAGCAGGCGGGCGACGAGCGACATTTACGCCCCCAGGCCAAAGTCTGCCGCAGGCACGAAGCCATTTTCGGCATCGTGCCATTTGCGGATTTTCACTTGTGTGTGCCAGCCACCTTTTTGGCGCGAGATCTCATAGAGGTTCCATTCAGCGGGATGATGCGTGTCTTCCGACATCGTGGCTGAAGGAACGCCAATGGCGGGTACACGGTTCACGCCTTGCTCCAACCAATGCAATTCACGTCGGTGGTTGTGGCCGTGAATGACGAGTTCGACACCTTCTTCGCAGAGGATGGATTTGAGTTCCTGGGCGTCGGTCAATTTGCGAAATCTGCTGGCCATGCCGGGCCCCGGCGGGTGGTGGATCATTACCAAACGGTAGAAGCCTTTGGCGCGCAGTTCGGCAAGGCGTTGCCGCAACTGAAGGCGCTGGGTGGCACCCAGGCGGCCTTCGGCACTGTGCAACCAGCGCGGTTCGGCGCTGTTGAGGCCGATGAGTGCTATATTGCGGCGCAGGCGCACGAAGGGGAAGGGCGCATCGGTTTTCATGTCGCTGGACATGAAGGGGGCGAAATAGTCCAAGCCCTTCTCCAGTGACACGGGCACATAGGCATCATGATTGCCCGGAGTAAAGGATATCCAATCTGGGTCTCCCAACCTGTCGAGCCAATGACGCAGTTTTGGGAATTCCAACGGACTGGCAATGTTGGCCGCATCACCAGTGAAAGCCACGTGATCCGGCTTCTGCTCGTGAATGTCGTGCAGCAGGGCCTCGGCAATATCAACCCTGTGCTTCTTGCGACGGTTGAAGGCCCAGGATGCAGCCCCGATCACCCGCTTCAGCCGAAAGGCATGAAGGGCCGCACCGGGTGGGAGCGGCCCAAGATGGAGATCAGAAAAATGGGCAAGCGTGAAGTTCACAGGCGCTTTTCAAAGATGCGATAGGTTTTGTAAACACGCGCACCCATGGATTCGAGGATGTGGCGCACGCGCATATTGTCTTCCAATATCCATGAGAATTCACCGTGGGTTACGCCCTTGCTGATCACATGATCGGATGAAGCTTGAATGACCGCGAGTGCGAGGCCCGCGCCCAAGGCACCGTCCTGAAATTTCTTCTTAACACCCATCAAGGGCACGCGCACGGAACGTGAGCGGCCGCTGAGCACCTTGGGCAAGAGTTTGAATATCCCGAAGGGTAAAACTTGGCCATTGAGGCCCTGGAACCACTCGTTGATATTGGCAATGGCAATGATGAAGGCAGCAGGTTCACCCTTCCACGACGCGATTTGAACGGCTTTTGCGTCCAGCAACATTTTGAAGAGCTGGGCCAACATTTCTATCTCGGCACGGGTGAAGGGCACATAGTTCCAATTCTCGGACCAGGCGTCATTGAAGATATCCATCACGATATCGATTTCACTGGCCATGTTCTTTTTGTTGAGTGGGCGCACCGTGAGATCACCGGATGCCATCATGCGGCTCACCATTCTGCGCAAGGTGGGCGGCAGGCCCTTCACATTGTCAAACTCATAGGCCAGCACGTCCTTGGCCTTGGCATAGCCTTGCTCTTCAACACGGTTTTGATAGTAGCGCGGGGCATGGCCCATCATCATGTTGGGAATGGTGTCAAAGCCATCGATCAAGAGACCGAGTTCATCGTTGATCGAGTAGCAAAAGGGGCCAAGGGCGCGCTTCATGCCTTTGGCGCGCAGCCATTCTTCGGCGGTTTTGAACAGTGCGGCAAACACCGCAGGATCATCAATTGATTCAAGAAAGCCGAATTGGCCGGTTGAATCCTTGTAGCGCTCTTGATGTAGCTGGCAGATTTGGGCGCTGATGCGACCCACAGGCTTGCCGTCCTGTTCCGCGATGAACAGTTGCGCCTCGGCGTGTTTGAAGTAAGGATTTTTCTTTTCACTGAGGTGTTCGAAGCGCTCCAGGAACAATGGTGCCACCCAGTTCTTGTCATTGGCATAGATCGGAAAGGGCACTTTGAGGAAAGTGGTCTGGTCCTTTTTACTGCGTACGGGGCGGACGGTGATTTGAGTCATGACTTGCGCTTTTGCTTTCCAGTGATTTGGCATAAATGGAACAGCATTACCGCCTTGGCAAGGCCAAACGGATGCGAGTCTGCACATGAAAAAAGTCCCCATCAAAGTGTTTCAAGTGATTTCGCGGTTTCGCCGCGGCAAGACGCTTGGCACCCGCGTGGCCGCCATTGAAGACAATCGACGCGTGCTTCTGGTTCGGCATGGCTATATCAAGGGGTGGAGCCTGCCGGGGGGCGGCGTAGACAAGGGTGAAACCCTGCGCGAAGCGGCCATCCGTGAGCTGCGCGAGGAGACTGGGGCGGTGACCACAGGTCCGCTGGTGCTTCATGGGATGTTTTCCAATGATGCTGCCTTTCCGGGCGATCACGTGGCCGTTTATATTGTGCGCGGTTTTGAGCGCGGGCCCTTTACACCAAGCTTTGAAATTCGTGAGGCCCGGTTCTTCGAATGCGACGCCTTGCCGGAGGATTTGACGCCAGGCTCACGGGCCAGACTCGATGAGATTTTTGCAGGCACTGAAATTTCCGATCATTGGGTGCCTTGACGGCGCGAACTGACCCCTGTATCGGGCCCCATGGTTTTGGCGATTCATATCGAGCGACGAGCAGGACTTTCCGTCTAGCCGCCCCGTGACACGGGGCGAATATTCATTCCATGGATGGCCCTGATGACCGCGAACCTTGTTCCCACCAATCAATTTCCCGATGACTTGCCTGCTATTGAAGCCTTGCTGGACCTGACCTTCGGCCTCTCGCGGCGGACCAAAACGTCCTACCGCCTGCGCGACGGTTCCACGCCCGTGCCTGGTCTTTCATTGATTGTGGGGGAGGCAAGTTTTGGTCTTGTGGGGGCCATCAGCTTTTGGCCGATCGCGATTGGCGCGGCCGAAATACCCGCGTTGCTTTTGGGGCCCTTGGCTGTTCATCCCGAACGACAGAATCTCGGCATCGGCCGCGCTTTGATGAATGAAGGCATCGCCCGGGCCAAGGCGCAAGGGCATCAGCTGATGATGTTGATTGGTGATGCGCCCTATTATGCGCGGGTGGGGTTTGCCCAAGTGCCCCTAGGCCAGATTGACGTGCCGGGACCGGTGGATCCAAAGCGGTTGCTCTATTTGGAACTGGTGCCCGGCGCACTGGCGCAGGCGCATGGTTTGGCGCTGCCCGCTTGGCGCTGGAAAGAAATCAACGCCCTTCGCGCCACCACATGAAACTTGTGAGCAGCAGCAAGACGGCCAACGCCAAGAGGCTGGAGAACAGTGCCACTTCGCGGATGGCCAGAACCTTGTAGAGACCATTGGCCTTGAGATTGAGCCAGCCGGAGCCTGCAAAAGCTGCCGTAGCCGATTGCTTGGAAATATGGGGCAGACCGTCTTCCAGCCAAAAGGTTCCGCCGCCCGTGGTATCCGTTGCGGGCTTCAATTTCTTGTCGGTTGCCAGCAGGTCCGCCATTTCCCTGGCATCGCCGCTGCCCAGTTCGACAACGGTTTCCAAGGCGCCATCGTGCAGCGTGGCCAGACCTGCCTCAGTGGCGGGTATCTGGCCGGTGAAATGGCCCGGAGATTTTTTGGTGAGGGGTAAATCAGTGGTTTTGCCGGAGGGCCACTGCATCTGGACGGACTTGTACTCATCGGCCAGACCAAAGCGGTCCACCACAACATCATTGCCCAATTGATGGGCAGACAAGCGGTCTTCTTCCAAATCTGGTTCTTTCATTAGCCAATGGGCAATGCGCTTCAACATTTCGGACTCTGGCCCGCCGCCATCGTAGCCCTTGGCCCAGAGCCAACCTTGATCGGACAGAAGCTGTGCCACGCGGCCCTCATCAACCCGGCGCAGAACCAGCAGAGGTTTGTCACCAGCGCCCTGCAATAGCGTTTCGGTTGCAGCATCAGCACTGGGGGCCGCGTCGATCAGGCGGAACCATGTACCCCATTTCGGGTCTGTCTTGCTGGCGCCGGGCAGGGATTGGGTAACAGGGTGACGTTCACCCAAATCCGTCAGGCGCGGCTTGAATGGTGCTTCCGTCACTTGGCCCGTCGGCTGTGCTGCCAAGACATCGCCCAACGGCGTTGAGGCAAGACCATCTTCCTGCGCGAAATCGGGGCCGGAGGAAATGAGCAATGCACCGCCCTTGCGGACGTAGTCTGCGATGTTGCCGATAAAACTATCAGGCAAGATGGCTTCACG
>JAYUEP010000140.1:0-13265 GCA_043739165.1 Hyphomicrobiales bacterium | reverse complement strand
GGGCGACCGCGACACTTCAAGGCGAAAGCCGCATGTGCATTCTCTCTTTGAATGGCGCAGAAAGCCAGGCCTTCCGCATGATGAACAATGGCCATGTGCTAGCGACAGGTTGCGGCGTATTTTCAAATTCCGCTGACGCAAAGGGGATGGTGCTTCAGAACAACTCATCCATCACGGCAGCCATCATCTGTTCAGCGGGCGGCATTTCGGCCAACAAGGCCCAAACCAATGTGGTCCCGCAAACAGATTGTGCCCCAGTAGCGGACCCGCTGGCGACACGTCCCGCACCCAGCTTCGCTGGCTGCTCACAGACAAACACAGTGATCTCGTCAGGCATCACGTCGCTGGCACCGGGCGTTTACTGCGGCGGACTGAAAGTAAGCGGCACAGCCACTGTCACATTCAATCCCGGCACCTATGTGATCAAGGATGGGCCATTCACAATCGATTCGAATGCCAAAGCCAGTGGCACCAACACGGCCTTCTATCTCACGGGTCCAAACGCCCTGCTTAATCTTACGGGAAACGCAACAATCAATTTCAGCGGGGCTGAAGCGGGCCAGATGGCAGGCCTTCTCTTTTTCGCGGATCGGGCACAGGCTGACGGATCGACCCATGTCATTAACGCACAAAATGCCCAAACACTGACGGGAACAATCTATTTTCCAACAGGCGATTTGCGTGTTGATCCTGCCAATGGCAGTGTTTCGGGCAATTCAGCTTATACGGCCATCATCGTCAACCGCATCCGTATTGAAAAAGGCCCAACACTTGTGATGAACACAAACTATGGCGCAACCAACGTGCCTGTGCCGGTTGGTGTGCGATCCAGCGGAACTGTCGTGCTTACAAATTAGTATGGCTCAACTGTTGCGCTGGCGGCCCTCAATCAGGTCCAGAACTTGTGCCGCAGCCTCCAAAACATTGGTGCCGGGCCCGAAAATGGCGGAGACGCCATGGCTGATCAGGAACTCGTAATCCTGCCGGGGCACCACTCCGCCGCAGACCACGATGATGTCTTTGCTGCCTTGCGCGCGCAAGGCTTCGACAAGTTCAGGCAGTAAGGTCTTGTGGCCCGCAGCGAGCGATGAAACGCCGACCACATGAACCTTTTCTTTGATCGCGAGTTCTGCTGCTTCCGCAGGGGTTTGAAATAACGCCCCGGCAATCATCTCAAAGCCAATGTCACCAAAAGCCGAGGCGATGACTTTGGCCCCCCGGTCATGCCCGTCTTGGCCAAGCTTGGCCACCAACACGCGCGGGCGGCCCTTGGCGGTCATGCCCAGCGCCTTCACGCGCTCCACAATCAGCTTGTATTCGGGGTCATCCGCATAGGCTTCGCCATAGACATCCTGAACCACATGCGGCGTGGCTGCGTGATCGCCAAAGGCCTCGCGCAGCGCATCGGAAATCTCACCCACGGTGGCGCGCGCCCGCGCTGCCGGAATGGTTGCGGCCAGCAGATTGCCTTGGCCGGTGCGCGCCACGTCTTTCAGGGCATCAAGGGCCGCCTTCACTGCAGCAGGATCACGCCTGCGCCTGACCTCGTTGAGGCGCCTGATCTGCGATGTGCGCACGGCGGCATTGTCGATCTCGCGCGTCGCGAGATGCGCCTCTTGCTCAAGGCGATATTTGTTCACGCCCACAATCACAGACTCGCCTTTGTCCACCATCGCCTGCTTGCGCGCGGCCGATTCTTCGATCAGGCGCTTGGGCAGGCCAACTTCGACGGCCTTTGTCATGCCGCCCTGCGCCTCGATCTCTTTCATCAAGGCCCAGGCCCTGTCGGCCAATTGCTGTGTCAGACTTTCGACATAGTAAGAGCCAGCAAGCGGATCGACCACATCGGTGATGCCCGTTTCATGCTGCAAGATAAGCTGTGTATTGCGCGCGATGCGGGCCGAGAATTCGGTGGGCAGCGCAATGGCTTCATCAAATGAATTGGTGTGAAGCGATTGCGTGCCGCCCAGCGCCGCCGCCAGGGCTTCATAAGCCGTGCGCACGATATTGTTGTAAGGGTCTTGCTCTTGCAATGATACGCCGGAGGTTTGGCAATGGGTGCGCAGCATCAGCGACTCTTGTTTTTTCGGCGCGAAGTCTTTCATTGCCCGGTGCCACAACAGCCGCGCGGCGCGCAGCTTGGCGGCCTCGGCAAAGAAGTTCATTCCGATGGCAAAGAAGAATGAGAGGCGGCCCGCAAACGCATCCACGTCCAGCCCCCGCGCCAAGGCAGCGCGCACATATTCGCGGCCATCGGCCAATGTAAAGGCCAGCTCTTGCACCAGCGTGGCGCCTGCCTCCTGCATGTGATAGCCGGAAATGGAAATGGAGTTGAACTTCGGCATCTCCTTCGCAGTGAAAGCGATGATGTCAGCCACGATGCGCATCGATGGCTGCGGTGGATAGATATAAGTATTGCGCACCATGAATTCTTTGAGAATGTCGTTCTGAATGGTGCCCGAAAGGGCTGCAATCGGAACGCCTTGTTCTTCACCCGCAACGATGAAACTGGCCAGCACCGGCAACACCGCGCCATTCATCGTCATCGATACGCTCATGTCTTGCAGCGGGATGCCGTCGAACAAAAGCTTCATGTCCTCCACACTGTCGATGGCAACGCCAGCCTTGCCGACATCGCCCGCCACGCGCGGATGATCAGAATCATACCCACGATGCGTGGCAAGATCGAAAGCCACCGAAAGTCCCTTCTGCCCGCCGGTCAAACCCTTGTGAAAAAAGGCGTTAGATTCTTCCGCAGTTGAAAACCCTGCATATTGCCGGATCGTCCACGGCCGCCCTGCATACATCGAAGCATAGGGCCCGCGCACAAAGGGCGCCTCGCCGGGCCTGCTGCCCAAGTGGCTGAGGCCCTCGAGATCGGCGGCTGTGTACAGTGCTTTTACCGAAAGGTCGCTATCTGCCATCACTCAAATTCCACAATGAGCTGATCGACTCCAAGGCTTTCACCCAAGCTCGCCGCAACACGCTTCACTTTGGCTTGTCGTTCAGACCGTAAAACATTTTCCATCTTCATCGCTTCCACAATGGCAATGGCCTGACCCGCCTCCACCAGATCGCCGACTTTGACCGAGAGTGAACGAACGACCCCGGGCATCGGGCAGAGCAGCAGCTTCGACGTATCTTTCGCCACCTTCACAGGCATGTGCATTTGCAACGCGGCCACGCGCGGGCTCTGCACTTTGACAACAATATCCATGCCTCGTCTGCGCAGGCGAATACCATTGCCATTGGGGGTGATTTTCACACTGAAATTTTTGCGGCCAAAGCGGAAGCGGCCAAGTTTCTTGCCGGGTTGCCAATCGCTGCTCACTGTTTCAGCCTTGCCGCCGTCGATGGCAATCGCCAGACCGGCTGCGCTTCGCTGCACATGCGCCTTGATCGCTTTGCCCGCAATCTTCACCGCCCAATGCGCCGCAATCTGCCGCGTATGGTTGGGCATCGTGCCGCTGATCTGCGCATCGCGCATCTCGCTCGTCACATGAATGAAACTGGCGACCCGTGCCAAATCTTCAATGTCTTCCGCTGATGGCGCAACGCCTTTGAACCCTTCTTTGAATTCCTCGGCGATATAACCCGTGGTGATGGCCCCGCTCCGGAACCGCGCCTGACCCATCACTGCAGAGAGGAAGGGCAGGTTGTGGGCAATGCCCTCCACTTCAAATTCATCCAACGCCTGCGCCATGCTGCTGATCGCATCGCCGCGCGTCTTGGCCCAAGTGCAGAGCTTGGCAATCATCGGATCATAATGGATCGAGATTTCGCCGCCTTCATAGACGCCAGTGTCATTGCGCAAAATGCTGCCATCGGCGCGTTCGCCTTCGGCAGGCGGACGATAGCGCGTCAGTCTGCCGATGGAAGGCAGAAAGTTGCGGTAAGGGTCTTCCGCATAAAGCCGGCTTTCGATGGCCCAACCGTTGAGCTTCACATCAGCTTGGCCAAACGCCAGCTTCTCGCCCGCCGCCACGCGGATCATTTGTTCCACAAGATCAATACCAGTGATGAGTTCAGTGACCGGATGTTCCACCTGCAACCGCGTATTCATTTCGAGGAAATAGAAATTGCGTTTGGCGTCGACGATGAACTCAACCGTGCCCGCCGAGAAATATCCCACCGCCTTGGCCAGCGCCACGGCCTGTTCGCCCATCGCCTTGCGCGTGGTCCCATCCAAGAAAGGCGAGGGTGCTTCTTCAATGACCTTCTGGTTGCGCCTTTGGATCGAACACTCGCGTTCATTGAGATAGAGCATGTTGCCATGTTGATCACCGAGCAATTGGATTTCAATGTGCCGTGGCTCGGTCACAAACTTCTCGACGAAAATCCGATCATCGCCAAAGCTGGATTTCGCTTCCGAACGCGAAAGGGCAAAGCCTTCGCGTGCTTCAGCGTCATTCCACGCAATGCGCATCCCCTTGCCGCCACCACCGGCGGAGGCCTTGATCATCACGGGATAGCCAATCTGCATGGAGATCTTCACAGCTTCTTCGGCATCCGCAATCAGGCCCATGTGCCCGGGCACCGTGGACACGCCAGCCTCTTGGGCAATCTTCTTGGACGTGATCTTGTCGCCCATCGCCTCAATCGCTTTCACAGGCGGGCCGATGAAAGCCACGCCTGCCTTTTCAAGAGCGGCGGCAAACTTGGCGTTCTCAGAGAGAAACCCATAACCGGGATGCACGGCCTCGGCCCCCGTCTGTTTGATCGCATCAAGAATTTTCTCGATCACGATATAGGATTGCGAGGAGGGTGCAGGGCCAATATGCACCACCTCATCAGCCATCTTCACATGCAAGGAGTCACGGTCCGCATCAGAATAAACGGCAACAGTCTTGATGCCCATCTTCCGCGCCGTCTTGATCACGCGGCAAGCGATTTCACCACGATTGGCAATGAGGATTTTTTTAAACATCTTGCTCATAGCGGCATCGTGTCGTGTTTGCGCGCGGGGTGTTGCGCGGTTTTCTTGCTCAAGGCCGCGAAAGCCCGGGCGATACGCTTTCTGGAAGAATGCGGCATGATCACTTCATCGATGAAGCCGCGCTCGGCCGCCACGAAAGGATTGGCGAAGCGGCTTTCATAGTCTTTGGTGCGCGCCGCGATCTTGTCCTTGTCGCCCAACTCACCACGATAGAGAATCTCAACCGCCCCCTTGGCCCCCATCACCGCAATCTCTGCGGTGGGCCAGGCGTAGTTCACGTCTGCGCCAATATGCTTGGAGGCCATTACATCATAGGCCCCGCCATAGGCCTTGCGCGTGATCAAAGTCACCATCGGCACAGTGGCCTGCGCATAGGCGAAGAGCAGTTTTGCGCCATGTTTGATCACACCACCATATTCCTGGGCTGTGCCGGGCAGAAAGCCGGGCACATCGACCAGAGTTAGCAGCGGAATGTTGAATGCGTCACAGAAGCGCACAAAGCGCGCCGCCTTGCGTGAACTGTCAATGTCCAACACGCCCGCCATATGCAGCGGCTGGTTGGCCACCACGCCAATCGTCTGCCCCTCCATGCGGATGAAGCCCGTCAATATGTTGCGGGCGAAGGCTTCCTGGATTTCGAAAAAGTCGCCTTCATCGGCAAGCGCCAGCACCAGCTCCTTCATGTCATAGGGCTTGGCCGCAGAATCCGGCACCAGCGTGTCGAGGCGCATTTCCAGCCGTGCCGGATCATCAAAGAACGGCCGCTTCGGTGGCGGTTCCCGGTTGGACAGCGGCAGAAAATCCACCAGCCGCCGCACATGTTCCAGCGTTTCGATGTCATTGTCGTAGGCGCCGTCGGCAACGGATGATTTTGATGTGTGCGTCGTGGCCCCGCCCAGTTCTTCTGCGGTAACAATTTCATTGGTCACCGTCTTCACAACATCAGGCCCGGTCACGAACATGTAGGATGAGTCTTTCACCATGAAGATGAAGTCCGTCATCGCTGGCGAGTAAACGGCACCACCTGCGCAAGGGCCCATGATCACCGAAATTTGCGGCACGACGCCAGAGGCTTCCACATTGCGTTTGAACACTTCGGCATAGCCCGCAAGCGAGTCCACGCCTTCCTGAATGCGCGCACCGCCAGAGTCATTGAGGCCGATCATTGGCGCGCCTGTCTTCACCGCCATCTCCATGATCTTGCAAATCTTCTTGGCATGGGTTTCGGAGAGTGAGCCGCCCAGCACCGTAAAATCCTGCGCGAACACGCAAACCATGCGGCCATTGATCGTGCCCCAGCCGATGACAACACCGTCGCCAGGGATCTTGTGCTTCTCCATGCCGAACTCTGTCGAACGGTGGGTAACAAACATGTCGTATTCTTCGAACGAACCTTCATCGAGCAAAACTTCGAGACGCTCACGGGCCGTGAGCTTGCCCTTGGCATGCTGTGCCGCAATGCGCGCCGCTCCGCCGCCCATGCGCGCTTCTTCCCGGCGCTTTTCCAGTTGGTCAATGACGTGCTGCAAAATCACTTGCCCCTTTTTGAAACCAAGGCTAGCCCAAGCGCGTTGCGGGAGCAATTGGTGGCCTTTGGGTCAGTGTCAGTGTCGTCGCAGCTGCGCCAGCGAAACTTCTGTATCAAGCCCGTTCAACCCGCCGAGCACGGCAAAGAGAAACTGATTCAAAGCCAACTTGTCGGCCCCTTCCAGCCCCTGGTCGTCACCTAACACAAAGTTGCGCAGGGAAAAGCGCCGGTCAGCAATGGCAATGGCCACGCTGCGGGGCAGGGCGGGCAGAACCAAAGCGCCTTCTTCTGGCGGCCAGACCGAGCCGACGTTTTCATTCTTCACGGCAACAAAAAGGTCAATTCCTGGCTCTTCAAAGATCGCCTTCGCTGTTTTCAGGGAGGCCAGAACGCGGTCCACCACAAAGAACACGACAATGCGAAAGCCATGCGCCTTGGCTTCGGCAAAGAAATTCAACTCATCGACCGCTTTGAAAAAATCCAGCATGTGGCGCTGCGGCAAATCAACCACATAGTCGCGCCCCGGTGCAGCAAGGATCGTATCGAACAGCCGCATCTGCCCGTGCATCTTTTCGAAATCGGCAAGCACCGTCCGCCCCGGAAAGAATTGGCGCAAAGGCCCATCTGGTGCGTCTGTGTCGAGAATGAAAGGGTCCTTGCCGTCCAACAACAGGTAGTCAACGATCAGCCGCGCCAGCAACGTTTTGCCGTTGCGGTTCTGGTCAGAGGCCGTGATATAGATTGTTGAACCTGCGGCCACGGGGGCCCCGCTCAAACTCAGGCGCGCTGCCCGTTGAGAATATCCTGCAGGATGGCGACCCGTGCGAATTCCGCATCGATCTCATTGCACCATTTGCGCACATAGCCGCGCAGCACGAACGAGAACTTGGCGTTGGAACCTTCTGGTGCCTTGTTGTCGATGAAATCCTT
This sequence comes from Hyphomicrobiales bacterium, assembly GCA_043739165.1. Lineage (GTDB taxonomy): Bacteria > Pseudomonadota > Alphaproteobacteria > Rhizobiales > Aestuariivirgaceae > Aestuariivirga. Next base: position 5,871 of record JAYUEP010000140.1, on the reverse strand, counting down.
GAACGTGACACCTGCCAGATCCACTTGTTCGTAAGCCATTTCATTGAGCTTGGGGATGTTGATTTCCTGTGCCTTTGGAATGGCCGAGAAATATTTGCGGTGTGTGACTTCATCCCACTCGAAGAAATTGGTTTCATTGATCGTGTTGCGGGCCACGACATAATTGACGCCCTGCAGATATTTCGCAATCTCGCCAATCTCATCCAGCGAGGCAATGGATGGCCCCACCACATGCATCAAGGCGATGTTGAACACGCCATTGCGCGCCGCTTCGAGAACGCCGATGCGTTCAAACAGGTCAAGAGAATAAGAAAGGTTGCCGGCTTTGAAATCAACGACGGTTACCGGCACATGGGCGGTTTCGATCGTATCGAGAACCTTCATCTGATGGGCCACATTGCCCAGATCGATGATCTCGGTGATGCTGGGATAGAAGCGGCGCAGGCTGCCGCGGGGGTTTTCCGTATCAAAAGCCCTCGTCAACACGTTCTTGCGGGCAAAATAGTCAAGAAGGCTGCGCGAAAGTGTCGTTTTGCCAACGCCACCCTTGTCAGCGCCCACGAGAATGAGTGTTGGTTTCATAATATCCTCCGGAAAAACAAGATTCGGTTCGCCCCTTAAGTGCCGCTTTGGTAACATGCAAGTTGTTTCGAGTATAGGAAGAATGTGCGCGTTCTTACAGCACCTTGCGTGCTATCGACAGTTGCGTTGCAGGACTTCGGCATCCATAATCACGCGATTGAAACTGACAAAAGGTTGACATTCATGCTGAGCCTCACCGTGGGAGCCCTTCTGTTTATGGTGCCCCATCTCCTCTCCAGTGCCCTGCCAGCAATGCGCGACAGGTTAAAGGCCCGCTTCGGCGAGCGGGCGTTCAAGTCCGTTTATGCATTGATCAGCGGTGTGGGCATTATTGTGATCGGCGTGTCTTATTGGTGGACGCGCGGCAACGGCGACATGCTCTATGCGCCTTCGGGCTCAATGCGCCACGCCACCATGGGGTTGGCCACGCTGGGCATGATTCTTTTGGCGGCAGGCCAAGGCAAAAGCCACATTCGCTTGTGGTCGCAAAATCCGTTCTCCATCGGCATCGCCCTGTGGTCGGTGGGCCATCTGCTAAGCGTTGGCAAAACAGCGGTTGTGGTGTTTTATGCGGCGCTGCTGGTCGTGGCTTTGGCCGACATCATCTCTTCGACGGCGAGAGGCAAGCGCCCGGATTATCAGCCCGTGTGGCGCTCCGACATCATCGCCATCATTGCAGGTCTGGTGGTCACCGCACTGCTGGTCACGCTCTTCCACCCATACGTGCTCGGCGTCAATTTGATGGGTTAACCACCCACTGTTGGCTCCGGGCTTCGAAACCGCTAAGCTCACACCATGTCACAGCATGTTCCTCAAAAACGCATCACCGCCCCAGACATTCGCGCCCGCAAAGGTGGGGCACCCATTGTCTCTCTCACCTCCTATCACGCCCACACGGCGGCGATTGCAGACAAATATGTGGATTTCCTGCTGGTGGGCGATTCACTGGGCATGGTCATGCATGGGTTTGAAACCACTTTGCCAGTGCCGCTGGAACTGATGATCATGCATGGCCGCGCTGTGACACGCGGTGCAAAACATGCACTGGTCGTCGTCGACATGCCCTTTGGTTCTTATGAGGAAAGCCCCGCCCAGGCCTTTCGCAACGCCGCCAAAGTGATCAAGGAAACTGAATGCGGCGCCATCAAGATCGAAGGGGGCGCGCGCATGGCCGAAACCATCAAGTTCCTGAGTGAGCGTGGCATCCCGGTGATGGCGCATATTGGTTTAACGCCGCAATCGATCAATGTCTTTGGCGGGTTCAAAACCCAGGGTCGCGAAAAAGCGCAATGGGCAGCGATCGAAGCCGATGCCAAGGCCGTGGCCGATGCGGGCGCTTTTGCTGTGGTGCTTGAAGCGGTGGCTGAACCCTTGGCCGCCAAGATCACCAAGCAGATCGATATTCCGACGATCGGCATTGGCGCGTCGGCGGCTTGCGATGGCCAGATCTTGGTGATGGAAGACATGCTGGGCCTTTCGCCGCGCGTGCCGAAATTCGTCAAGGAATTCGGCAAGGTGGCTATCGCCATCGAAGGGGCTATCAAGGCTTATGCCGATGATGTGCGCGAGCGCCGCTTCCCCATGTCCGAAAACACCTATGACATGAAGGACTAGGGCAGGGTACAGCCCGCCGAATTGCCTTGATTTGGCCTCTGGCCTGCATTACCTCAACTCCAAATCGGAGCATTGGGTTTGAGCGACAATAACGACGCCATTTTTCGTGAGGTGGATGATGAAGTCCGCCAGGATGAATACAAAAAACTTTGGGATCGTTACGGCAAGCAGATCGGCATTGTCGGCGCGCTGTTCATTGTTGCCGTTGCCGTCTTCCAAGGCTGGCAATATATGCAACAGAAACAGGCGGAAGATGCCAGCGCCATCTATTTTGATGCAACCAAGAAAGCAGCTGCGGGCAAGCCGGACGATGCGCTCGCTGCTTTGAGCGCTGTCTCGCACCCGGGCTATGGCCAATTGGCCAAGCTGCAGCAGGCGGCGATTTTGGCAACCAAGGGCGATGTGGACAAGGCCGTCGCCGCCTATGATCTCTTTGCAAGTGATCAAGCCAGTGACCCCGCCTTGGCTGACTTGGCCCGCATTCGTGCCGGTTATTTGCTGGCCGATTCCAAAACCCCGGATGAGTTGCTCACCCGCCTCGGCCACTTCGACAAGGATGACGCGCTCTGGCACAATGAGGCGCGCGAAATTTTCGCACTCTCCGCCTGGCGTGTGAAAGACTACGCCATGTCCAACCGCTATTTCACCGCGATTGCCGCTGATGCGGGTGCATCGCCCGGTGCCAAACAGCGTGCTCAACTCATGCTGCAATTAATCGCCCCCAACCTGCCCGCAAAATAAGACGGACGAGACTCTGATGAAAAACCTTTTGATTGCTGCCCTAACCCTCACGCTCCTTGCGGGCTGTACCACGATGAAAAAAATCACCGGTCAGCAAGACGATACGATTTTGCCCGGCCAACGCGAGGCGATCCTGCCGCCAGGCCAAACAATGGCACCGGACCCGAATGTTCTGGGCCAGCCGGGCGCACAAACCGCTCCCGGCACTCCTGTTGCAGCACCCATCCAGCAATCGGGCCTGGCCGCTCCCAAGGGGGCTGCCCCAACCTTGGCCATGCCGAAAACCAACGCAGCTGCGGTGGATTGCGATCCGAAAGTTGATCTCTGCCCCGAACCCTTGGCCCCAGATCCATTGCCGCCGCCATCGCCGATAAAAGTTGAAAAGCCCGTGAAGGTAGCCACGGCTGCTACAAAAGATGCCAAGGCACTGGCCAAGAAAAAGCTCATCAAAAAGAAGAAGAAGCTGGTGAAGCCTCTTGTTCCAGCAACACCTGCTGATCCGACCGCTCCAGCTGCACCCGACGCAACACCAGTGGTTCCGGCACCACCGAAGCCACAAGGTCAATGACAGTCACCGTCGCCATTCTGGGGCGGCCTAACGTTGGCAAATCAACGCTGTTCAACCGGTTGATTGGCAAGAAGCTGGCGCTGGTCGATGATCAGCCCGGCGTCACGCGCGACAGGCGCGAGGGCACGGGTCAGATTGCCGACATTGAGTTTCAAGTCTTCGACACGGCAGGTTTCGATGAAGCCAAGAAGGGCAGCCTTGAAGCCCGCATGTCGGATCAGGCCGCCGAAGCCGCAAGGCGCGCCGATCATGTGTTCTTCGTGATTGACGCCCGCGCCGGCGTCACACCTGTCGATCACATGTTCGCCGAACGCATCAGAAAACTCGGCAAGCCTGTCACTGTTCTGGCCAACAAGGCCGAAACCCGGATGATCCAGCAACAAGTCACGGAAGCCTATGCCTTGGGCTTTGGCGAACCGTTCCCGATTTCGGGCGAACATGGCGAAGGCCTCGAACATATTTATGGCGTGGTGAAGCCACTTGTCGTGGCAGACCGCAAGGCCAATGCTTCGGTTGAAGTGGAAGAGGTTGTGGAGCGCTTCAACCCCGACGAGGAAGCCCCCGACCATACGCTAAAACCCTTGAAACTTGCCATCATCGGCCAGCCCAACGCAGGCAAATCCACTCTGGTCAATTCCCTGCTGGGTGAAGAGCGGATGTTGACGGGCCCGGAAGCAGGCATCACCCGCGATGCGATTTCCAACGATTGGGAATGGCACGGTCGCAAGATTAAACTGTGGGATACGGCAGGCATCCGCCGCAAGGGCAAGGTCAAGGAAAAGCTCGAAAAGCTCTCCGTCACCGACGCTTTGCGCGCCGTGAAATTTGCCGAAGTCGTTGTGGTGCTTGTGGATGCTTCATTTTCGATCGAGAAACAGGATTTGACGCTTTGCGATCTCATTGCCCGCGAAGGCCGGGCCATTGTTCTGGCCTTGAGCAAATGGGATCTGGTCGAAGACAAGAACGCGGCGCTGCGCAAAGTGAACGAGATCATGGAAGATATTCTGCCCGATATTCGTGGCCTTCCGATCGTCACGCTTTCTGCGAAACAGGGCAGGGGTGCCGACAAATTGATGCAAGCCGTGCTCGCCGCGGAGAAGAAGTGGAACATCCGCATTTCCACGTCGAAGATGAACAAGTGGCTCGAAGAAGCCATTCAGCGCAATCCTCCGCCTGCGCCCGGTGGCCGCCGCATCAAGATTCGTTATGGTACACAGGTGAATGCACGTCCGCCAACTTTTGCTTTGTTCGGCAACCAACTCGACAAGCTGCCTCAAAGCTATCAGCGCTATCTGATGAACGGCTTGCGCGAAACGCTAAAGCTCGAAGGCGTCCCCATCCGTTTCGCCTTGCGCGGAACGAAAAACCCGTTTGATGACGGGCGCAGATAATCAGGCCTGCTTGAACAAACCACCCGGCGCAAATTTGTAGACAGCACCGTTGTCCGCGAACTCTTCGCCACACATCTCCACCATTTGCACCGCGACGTCATCCGCCGTGGGCAATGTCATCGGGTCTTCGCCCGGCATAGCAGTGGCGCGCATCCGCGTGCGCGTCGGGCCGGGGCTGAAGAGATTGACGCGCAGCTTGGAAGTGTTGGCCACCTCGGCGGCATAGGTTTTGACCAGCGCCTCAAGTGCGGCTTTGGAAACCGAATAGGCTCCCCAATAAGCGGGGGCAGAATGTGCGACACCTGATGTCACAAATACGGCGCGGCCCGCATCGCTGGCGCGCAGCAACGGATCAAGCGAGCGGATCAAGCGGTAATTCGCTGTCACATTAATGGCCATCACATCATCCCACACTTTGGGATCAAGATGCGGCACGGGCGTGAGCTTTCCCAAAATGCCCGCATTGCCGATGAGGATATCAAGTTTTTTCCAGCGTTCGAAAATTGCCGCACCCAAGCGGTCGATCCCGGCAGTGTCAGTGATGTCCATCGGCACCAATGTGGCGGTGGAACCCACGGCCTTGATCTCATCATCAAGTTCTTCCAGCCCGCCTTGCGTGCGCGCCGTGGCGATGATGTGACAACCCCGCTTGGCCAACGCCAAAGCGGCGGCGCGACCTAGACCGCGAGATGCCCCAGTGACGACGGCGACTTTACCAGTGAGCGAACCAGCCAAAACTCAACCCGCTTCGGCCAACATCGCCCGCGCCTGCTTGGCGTGTTCGCCACCTAAATCTGTGAGCGGCGTGGGATAATCACCGGTGAAGGCATGATCAGTGAATTGCGGCTGCTTGGCATCGCGGCCAGCGTAACCGCAGGCCTTGTAAATCCCGTCCACCGAAACAAAGGCCAGCGAGTCCACACCAATGAAGGCGCGCATTTCTTCCAGCGTATGCGTGGCCGCCAAGAGCGATTT
>JAYUEP010000139.1:0-4437 GCA_043739165.1 Hyphomicrobiales bacterium | reverse complement strand
GTTTGATGGCTTCTTGCGTGCAGAGGAATGGCCCCGTGAGGTTGACGTTCACAACGTTCTGCCATTGCTCGAAAGTGAGATCTTCCAACAGCACAGTGCCCGGTGCGCCCGTGCCTGCGTTGTTGAACAGCACATCCAGCCTGCCGAATTTCTCTTTGGTGGCAGCAAAAAGTGCCGCCACGGATTTCGGGTCTGATACATCGGCTGAAACGCAGAGGGTCTCGCCGCTCATTGCCTTGGCGGTTTCTTGAAGTGCCTCTAATCGTCGCCCGGCCAGAACCACGGCATAGCCCGCTTTGCCTAGCGCCATGGCGCAAGCTTTGCCAATGCCTGAACCAGCCCCCGTGACGAGTGCAACTTTCATTTATGTCCTTGCGTGATTGAAGGCTGAAACCAACATATGAGCCGATTCCGAAATCTTGGCCAGCGATGAGCCCGGCTTGTAGAGCGCGGAACCTATGCCAAAACCTGTGGCCCCAGCGGCCAGCCAATCCTTCATGTTGTCGGGTGTGACACCGCCCACGGCGTGAACTTGCACATGTTTTGGCAGAACCGCTTTCCAGGCTTTGATCGTGGCGGGGCTGGCGGCTTCGGCCGGGAAGAGTTTCAAGTGTTTGGCGCCAGCGCGTATGGCGGTGAAGGCTTCAGTAGGCGTGAAGACGCCGGGCAGCGGGTCCAGCCCCAAGGCCAGGGCGCGTTGGATCACGTCTGGGTTGCAATCGGGCGAGACTGAAATCTGCCCACCGTGTTCTTTGAGCAGGTTTACATCTTGGGCGGAAAGTACCGTGCCTGCGCCCACCACCATTTTGCCCGCGAAAGCCTTGGCGAGCTTTTCGATGGAAACAAAGGGTTCGGGCGAATTGAGCGGCACTTCGACGATGCGGATACCCGCATCATAGAGGGCCTGCGCGACTTGGGTGACTCCGCCGGGGGTGACACCGCGCAGAATGGCGATGATTCCACAGGTGTTCAGGGCTTCGTTTAAGTTCATCAAATGACTCCTGCCGCATGGGCGATGAGGCGCTGGCCTTGGATGCCGCAAAGGGGATCGCCTTGCGTGACTTTGAGGCCTGCCAGTTTCATCGCTGTCACATAAGCTGCACCGATGGCAGGCGAGCCCAGCACACAATAATCGACAGCATCATCATGCGCCATGGTGGCATGACCAACTTCCGCGCCAATGAGCAGGCCTGACAAATAGGAGTGGAGCGCCTCGGCGGGGACGGCATTGAAGAGGCCGAGACTGCGCACGGAAAAGAGGGAATGCAACAGACCGGCGGGATCAGCGAAGGCTTGTTCCACGCCGCGCTTGAAGGCAGGTTCGTTGGGCTGGTCGGATGTCATCAGCTTTCCGAGAATGGAGTGATTGCGATAAAGCGCGAAACTTTCACCCGTCATATAGGTGGCGAAGTGATTGATGCGGCCGATCTTTACGTTCACCCATTTGGAGTGGGTGCCGGGGGTGACGAAATGCGTCGCGCCATTTTCCAAGGCGCCCAGGACTTGGGTTTCTTCGCCGCGCAACACGTCGTGCTGGATGGAGGCGCTGCGATTGTGCAGACCCGTGATGAAATGAACGGCGCGGCCTGATGTTGTCTTGTGTGTCTTGATCAGCTTGGCGAGTTCTGCCGCCCCGGCGGGACATTCGGAATAGGGGCATTCGACCCAGCCTTGGCGCGAGGTGATCATGCCAGAAGCGATGATGGGGAGAGACTTGCTCCACGCGCCGATATGGCTTTCGAGTGTTTCTTCGAACTTGCCGTCTTTGATGGCCATGATGCCTTCAGGGGCAGACAGCTGATCGGTGATCTCGCCTTTGGCGTTCACTTGATAAGCACGGAAAGACGTTGTGCCCCAATCGAGCGCGATAAAAGGCGCTGTCATGAATGGGTTCCGAACTTGTGTTTGGGCAGGCCCTTCACATGGGGATCAAAGCAGAACAGCCCGCCTTGCAAAAGATGCTGTTTCAAAATGTCTGGTGGCAAGTTGGCGGCGGATGAAGTGACATAGAGCGTGGAGAGCCTTGCCCCGCCGAAGACAACGCAGGTGGGCCTGATGACAGGCATTTCGACGATGCGGTCGATGCGGCCCTTGGGATCAAAGCGGAGCACGCAAGAGCCATCCCAGCGCGCGCTCCACAGGAAGCCTTCGGCATCCACCGTTGCGCCATCAGGATAGCCATGGGCCTTGGTATCGTTGAAGACGCGCTTGTTGGAAATTTCGCCAGTACTGAGTTCAAAATCAAAGGCCCAAATGATCTGGGCGCGGCTGTCGCTGAAATAGAAGGTCCTGTTATCGGGGGACCAGCAGGGGCCATTGGAGACGCCGACATCATCGAACATCAATTTGGAAACACCATCTGCGCCAACGCGGTAAAGTGCACCTGAACTTTGGGTGATATCCAAGTCGCTGCCGTCAGGCGCGATGTTCTGTTGCATGGTGCCGAACCAGAAACGGCCTGCGGCATCGGCGGCACCATCATTGCCACGGTTTTGCGGACGGTCAATTTCAGGCCTGGCGAAATCGCTGAGTGCTCCCGTCGCTGGATCAAACAGGAAGAGGCCCTTCTCGCCACCCAGCAGAAGGCGGTTGTTGGGGGCCAGCGCAAAGCAGGTGATGAACGTTGGGAAGCTCCAGTGCCGCGTGGCTGCGGTGACCGGATCGAGCACGTGAAGTTTTGAAATGGGAGCAATGTCGAGCCACCAAAGGCATTGGCCGTCTTCATCCCACAAGCAACCTTCGCCCAATTTGTTCTTGGCTTCGAGAATGCAGGTGATGGCGGGCTGGGACATAACCCCTTCTAGCTAATCCACAGCGTCTCGCCAATATCGGGCACAAGAAAATGCGGGCGGGCGATGTTTTTGGCCAGCAGGGCCGCATCCAAGGCTTTCACGGGGGCATCAATCGCTTCATCAGTGAGTTGCACCGTGCCGTGGTGGATGGCGAGGCTGGTTTTGCTGCCGAGATCTATGTGGGCTTGAACGGCTTCTTCCGGGTTCATGTGCTGTGCGGCCATGAACCAGCGGGGCTCATAGGCCCCGATGGGCAGAAGCGACAGGCGTGGGCTGCCGAAACGGGCGTGGACATCACGGAAGGTCTGGCCTGTGCCATAACCTGTGTCGGCACCGAAATAGATGACGCCCATGGGGCCTTCTATGGCGAAAGCGCCCCAGAGGGATTTATTGGTGTCGCCAAAGCTGCGCTTGGACCAATGCAAAGCGGGAAGTGCCGTGACCCTGAGATGTTTGTGCTGATGAGTTTCGTGCCAATCCAACTCCTGCACATCATGGCCCTTGGCATGGTGGGCGTTATTCAACGGCGTTATCAGTTTGGCCTTGTGATCGCGGGCCAGCGCCTTCAAGGCGGGCTTGTCCATATGATCATAATGGCTGTGGCTGAGGAGAATGAGATCAATAGGTGGCAGGTTTGAAAGTGTCACGCCGGGATCGCGCACGCGCTTTGGTCCTGCCAACTGCGTGGGGCTGGCGCGTTTAGAAAAGAACGGGTCGGTCAAGATATTCAGGCCCGCCGTTTGAATCAAGACCGTGGAATGGCCGATCCATGTGGTGGCCATGTCATGGGTTTCGACACGCAGCGGCGGCGGCTGATAGGATTTGTTCGGCACATGACGGGGCCATTTCTGTCTGGTCCCTCCCATTTGCCATTTCAACACCTCGGCAAGAGACGCCTCACCCCTTTGATGTGGGAGTTCGAAGCGCCCGTTGCGGATTTCATATTTCATCATACGGTTCTGAGATACCATTCAAAATCCCGCACAGTGGGTTCGGCGAAAAAGCGGTCTGCCTCCACTTCCTTCACGGTAGCGAAAGTGTCGACAAATTCCTTGCCGAAATAATCTTTCAGGATCGAGGCGCGGAAAAACGCATCGATGGCTTCGAACCAATTGCCGGGAATGTGCTTGGCGCGGCGTTCATAGCCGTTGCCTGTGATGGGCGCGCCGGGGTCGATTTTTTCAGTGATGCCATAATGCATGCCAGCCAGAATTGCCCCCATGACGAGATAGGGATTAGCATCAGCCCCCGAAGGTCTGTGTTCAATGCGGCAAGAGTTGGCGGAGCCTGCGGGAACGCGCAGGGCCACGGTGCGGTTGTTGATGCCCCAGGTTGCTGCCACTGGTGCATAGGATGAGCGGCGGAAGCGGCGATAGGAATTGGCGTTGGGCGCAAAGATCAACATCGATTCCGCCATGGTGGTCTTGAGGCCACCAATGGCGTTGAGCAGCAATTCATTGGTTGTCGGGTCTTCGGCGGCAAAGAGGTTCTGGCCGTGCTCGTCCTCCAAGCTCACGTGAATATGCATGCCAGACCCGGTCCAATCGGCATAGGGCTTGGCCATGAAGGTGGCGCAGAGGCCGTGTTTTTCGGCGGTGGCCTTGATCAGGCGCTTCAACATGATGCCTTCATCACATGCATCCAG
>JAYUEP010000138.1:0-4473 GCA_043739165.1 Hyphomicrobiales bacterium | reverse complement strand
CCATTGCGCCGGGCATGACCAATATGGTGCGATGGCAGAGCCACTGGCATGTGGTGCGGCAAACGCTTTCCTTTTTCCAGAACGACTTTGCTGGCCGTATTGGTTCGCGCGTGCTGGAAATTGGCCATACGTTGCGGGGCTCCGTGGTTTCGTTGATTTCGGTTGTCTGGTATCTCGCGGCACTCGGCATCACTACGTCATTTTTCTTGGCTGCGGCCAATGGACAGTTGGTGATTCCTGTGGCGGTTTGGACACTGGCCTATATCGCTTTTCTCGCCGTCACCGTCCCCAAGATCAGGGAAGGCTCGCGACAAATTGCCTATGCCCGCTCTGATATGGTGGGCCGCATTGTCGACAGTTACACCAACATCCTCACGGTCAAGCTTTTTGCGAGGCCTGAGGAAGAAGACAACTTTGTGCGCGAGTCGGTTGATATCCACACCGGCCGGATGATTTTGCATCATCGTTGGCTTTCAATCTTCGCGATCGGCCTTGCCGTCTTGTCTGGCGCGCTGATTGCGGGCGCCACGCTGATGGCATTGTGGCTCTGGCAACGGGGTGCCATTGGCATCGATGTTGTCGCCATGGTCTTGCCGATGACACTGCAAATCTCTGCGACATCAGCGCGCGTGGCCTATGAAGTGACGCAAATATCCGAACAGGTCGGCACAGTTTTGGAAAGCATGGAGACCATTGCCAAGCCCATTGGGCTGACTGATGTGGCGAATGCGAAATCCCTGAATGTTTCGAAGGGCGAAATTAAGTTCGACCATGTGTCTTTTCACTATGAAAAAATGTCAGGCGTGATTGACAATCTATCGCTTCATGTGCGTCCGGGCGAAAGAATTGGACTTGTTGGGCGTTCGGGTGCGGGCAAGTCAACGCTGGTCAGTTTGCTACTGCGGTTTTATGAGTTGCAGTCAGGCCGGATTACGATCGACGGGCAAGATATTGCCGCGCTGACGCAAGAAAGCCTGCGCCGCCAAATTTCCGTGGTCACGCAGGATACGTCGCTGTTGCATCGCTCGTTGCATGCCAACATAGCCTATGGCCGTCGCTCTGCCACGCGCGAAGAGGTTGTTGCCGCTGCGCGCCAAGCCCACGCACTGGAATTCATCGAGCGGCTGACCGATTGGCGGGGCCGCGTGGGGTTTGACGCCCATGTGGGTGAGCGCGGCGTCAAGCTCTCCGGTGGGCAACGCCAGCGCATCGCCATCGCAAGGGTGATTTTGAAAAATGCGCCGATCCTAATTCTCGACGAAGCCACATCCGCGTTGGATTCGGAAGTAGAGTCAGCAATACAGACCAGCCTTGAAAACCTGATGGCAGGGCGCACGGTTATCGCCATCGCGCACCGGCTTTCGACTATTGCCGCGATGGACCGCCTTGTTGTGTTGGACGGGGGGCACATTGTGGAACAGGGCACGCATCACCAGCTTTTGGCTTTGAATGGACACTATGCGATGCTGTGGAACCGCCAGTCCGGCGGCTTCTTGGGGGAAGACGCCTAGCCTTGCGCCGCCAGCCAGGCCTTGAAATCTTCCATCGCCCGGCCGGTATAGGCGCGTTTGCGGGCCACTTGCTTGTCAGCATAACTCAATCGTTTGCCTTCAGGTCGTTCCAAGGCAGGCGGCGGTGGCATGAGACCAAAGTTGATATTCATCGGTTGGAAGCTGGATTTGCTCTCGGTGGTGGCGATGTGCCCGCCTGTAATGTGATTGATCAAAGCGCCATGGGCCGTCGTGGCAGGAGGGCTTGCGAACTTGCGCCCTCGTATTTGTGCGGCTGCCATGCGGCCCGCCATCAAGCCCATAGCCGCACTTTCCACATAGCCCTCGACCCCAGTGATTTGCCCGGCGAAGCGCAGACGTGGCTGAAGCTTCAAGCGAAGCTGATCGTCTAACAGCTTGGGGGAATTGAGAAAAGTGTTCCGGTGCAGGCCGCCCAGCCGGGCGAATTCGGCATTCTCCAGGCCGGGGATGGTTTTGAAGACGGCGACCTGTTCAGCGTATTTGAGCTTGGTCTGGAAACCGACGATATTATATAATGTTCCCAAGGCGTTATCCTGCCGAAGTTGAACCACTGCATAAGCTTTGATTTCGGGATTATGGGCGTTGGTGAGGCCCATGGGCTTCATGGGACCATGGCGCAGGGTTTCTGGCCCACGCTCGGCCATCACTTCGATGGGCAGGCAGCCATCAAAATATGGCGTGTTCTTTTCGAATTCCTTGAAGTCTGTTTTGTCACCCGCCAACAACCCCGCGATGAAAGCCTCATATTGCGCCTTGTCCATCGGGCAGTTGATATAGTCCTTGCCCGTGCCGCCGGGGCCTACTTTGTCATAGCGCGATTGGAACCACGCCTTGGTCATGTCAATTGATTCACGGTACACAACGGGGGCAATCGCATCGAAAAAGGCCAGGCCTTCTTCGCCGGTCAGCGCGCCAATTGCAGACGCTAGCTTGGCGGACGTCAAGGGCCCGGTGGCGATGATCACATTGTCCCAGTCTGCTGGCGGGATGGTTTCAACCTCGCCACGTTCAATTTTTATTCCGGGATGGGCGGAAATCCGCGCTGTTACCTCGGCTGAAAACCCATCGCGGTCCACGGCAAGTGCGCCCCCTGCGGGCACTTTGTGAAGCTCAGCCACCGCCATGATGAGCGAGTCTGCAAGGCGCATTTCTTCATGCAATAGGCCTACGGCATTGTTGTCCTTGTCGTCGCTGCGGAATGAATTGGAGCAGACCAGTTCGGCAAAATCATCGGTCTTGTGAACGTCGGTTTTGGTGAGGCCGCGCATCTCATGCAGCACGACCTCGCTGCCTGATTGAGCTGCCTGCCAGGCGGCCTCAGAGCCTGCCATGCCTGCGCCGATGATGTGGATGATATTTGTCATGGGCGCGGGTATTGCCCATGTGGGTAATGCGATCAAGGACCGAAAAATACCTGATACATGATCCGCCATGGACAGAGCGTGAAAAAGCCGGTCACAATCAAGGCCAAAGCATAGGTGCTGATCATCGCCCTGCCGTGGCCCCTCATCGGGCCTCTTGTGGCGCGCCAGACTGCCACGGGCATCGTGATGAGCACCCAGACCGACAGAAGGTGAATGGGACTGAACGGACCCCAGAGCTTGATGGTGTGGATAAACAGGCTGCTAAAGGCGATGAGCAGCATCAGGCCTGCCCATGCGTAGCCGAATGTGCGGTGGCGGGCTGAGCCCTTTGGCAAAGCCAACTGGGCCCCTCCGAGTGCGATAGCTGTGAATGCGGCAAAGGCATGGAGTTGTATGGCGGGCGAGGCATTAAGAAGCGGCGCAAGGGTCATGGGAGAACACTATTTCGGTTCGGCTGTCACAATCAATCCACTTGCGATTCCACGGTTTCCCGGCCTAAGCAGGCCCATGCTGAATGCTTATGGAATTGCCGATCATTGCCTTGTCGAACACCCATCCGATGTGGATGAGTTGGTGTTGGCGCGGGCGGTTTGGCTGGACCTGATCTCGCCGAGTTCCGAGGAGGAGGCCAAGGTTGAGCATGTGCTGGGAGTTGATATCCCGACACGCGGAGAACTGGCCGAGATCGAAGCTTCAAGCCGCCTCTATCAGGAAGACGGTGCAACTTTCATGACGGCGAACTTGATCCGCCGTGGCGAAGAAGACAGGCCGGAATCTTCCCCCGTCACTTTTATGATCAAGGCCAATCAACTGATCACCATTCGGTATCATCACCCGCAGGCTTTTCCGGTCTATGTGAAACAGGCGATGCGCCATGCCAATGGTGCTGACGCCTGGGGCGTTTTTATCAGCTTGATTGAAGCGGTGGTTGACCGCGGTGCTGATCATCTTGAACGGGTTGGGGCGATTGTCGAAGACACGTCGAAGGAGGTCTTCTCGACGTCGTTCCTGCGCAAGGCGGGTGCCAACAAGAAACGCAGGAAGCCGCGCAATCTCGAAGCCATGCTTGGCAAGGTGGGCGAGGAAGGCGACTTCACGTCGAAGATGCGCGAAAGCCTGGTTTCACTCACCCGCATGTTGGCCTTTGCCCAGGCGGTGTTGGACCAGCCGCGTGAAACAAAATCGCTGCGCGAGGCCAAGGCGCGGGTCAAGGTTTTGCAGCGCGACATCAATTCCCTCACCGATCATGCAGGCTTCCTCAACGGCAAGATTTCGTTTCTGCTCGACGCTGTTCTGGGCATGATTTCGATTGAACAGAACAATATCATCAAGATTTTCACGGTGGCCTCGGTCGCCTTCTTGCCACCCACGTTGATTGCATCGATCTACGGGATGAATTTTGGCATTATTCCGGAATTGCATTGGGACTTCGGTTATCCCTACGCGCTGGTGTTGATGTTGGCATCGGCCTTGCTGCCGATCTGGTATTTCAGGCGCAAGGGTTGGTTCTGATGAATTACGCGATTGTGTTTCTGGGCGGCGGCCTTGGGGCGGCGCTGCGTTATGGGATGAATGTC
>JAYUEP010000137.1:0-13514 GCA_043739165.1 Hyphomicrobiales bacterium | reverse complement strand
CTTTGGTGAAACAAGCTTTTGATGTTTTCCACCTGGGCGAGAAAGACGTGAATGACCAAGCCGCCAAGCGCTTGTTCGGGTTTTCAATCCTTTGGCTCTTTGTCCTTTTCGCGCTGATCCTGGCGGAGCGGATCATCGGCGTTGCTGCCTTTGTGTCGGTGTTGTGATGACGAAACAAAAACCAGTCGTGGCTTTTTCGCCTGAGGACATGAAGCGCCGCAAGCTGCGCGCCCTGGTGATGGCTTTGGTTTTGGTTGGCCTTGTCGTCCTGTTTTTCGTCACCACGATTTTCAAGATCAAGGCGGGCATTCAGTGATGAAGCGCGTTGTGCCAAACCCCGCCAAGAACCGCCGCGTGGCCCTGATCGCCGCTGCCGGGTTCTGTTTCATGGTGGGGGCGGCCTACGCATCCGTTCCAATCTACAAGATATTCTGCCAGACCACGGGGTTCGGCGGCACCACGCAGCGCGCTGCGAAAGCGCCGGATGTGGCGAGCGACAAGATCATCTCGGTTCGTTTTGACGCCAACACATCTTCAGGCCTGAGCTGGCGCTTTCAGCCCAAACAGACCACGATGCAGGTGAAAATCGGCGAGCAGAACATGGCTTATTTTGAAGCCAAGAACCTTGGCGACAAGGTGAGCACTGGCAGCGCCATCTATAATGTTTCGCCGCCGACGGCCGGGCGCTTCTTCGACAAGATCCAATGTTTCTGTTTCACCAAGCAGACTTTGAAGCCCGGTGAAACGGCGGAATTTCCCGTGGTATTTTTTATCGACCCCGACATCCTGAAAGATGCAGACGGCAAGGGCACGGAAGAGATCACATTATCCTACACATTTTATCCTGCGGATTCGCCACAGCTGGCGCAAGCGCAGGCCAACGTGAATTAAGAGGAGCGACCCATGGCTGATGCACATGCCAAGAACCATGACTATCATTTGGTAAACCCAAGCTGGTGGCCATTCACTGGTGCCGTTGCGGCGTTCATCACTGCCGTTGGCGCTGTGAATTGGATGCACGGGTCCACGTCCATTGTGCTGATCCTGGGCTTTGCACTGGTTCTCTACACCATGTTCATGTGGTGGCGGGATGTGATCAACGAGGCCAATGCGGGCGATCACACGCCAGTGGTTTCGCTGCATCTGCGCTATGGCATGTTGCTGTTCATCGCATCGGAAGTGATGTTCTTTGTCGCCTGGTTCTGGGCATTCTTCGATGCTTCGCTGTTCACGGGCGAAGCCAAGCTGGCGGCGCGCACGCTTGCCACTGGGGGCATCTGGCCGCCCAAGGGCACCACGGTGTTTGACCCGTTCCATCTGCCGCTGCTCAATACAATGATCCTGCTGACCTCGGGCACCACGGTCACTTGGGCGCATCACGCGCTGCTTGGCAATGACCGCAAGGGCCTCGTCTGGGGCTTGGGCATCACCATCATTCTCGGCCTGCTGTTCACTTCGGTTCAGGCCTATGAATATGCCCATGCGATGTTTGCTTTCTCCAATGCCAATGGCGGCAATATCTATGGCTCGACCTTCTTCATGGCCACGGGCTTTCACGGTTTCCATGTGGTCGTGGGCACCATTTTCCTGTTCATCTGCTGGCTGCGTGCTTTGAAGGGCGACTTTACGCCAAAGCAGCATTTTGGATTTGAAGCTGCCGCCTGGTATTGGCACTTCGTGGACGTTGTCTGGCTGTTCCTGTTCGTGTGCATTTATGTGTGGGGCAACCACGGCGGATTGATGCCGCTGGAATAATGAACGACAACTACTATCAGGACT
Source organism: Hyphomicrobiales bacterium (assembly GCA_043739165.1). GTDB lineage: Bacteria > Pseudomonadota > Alphaproteobacteria > Rhizobiales > Aestuariivirgaceae > Aestuariivirga. The sequence continues at coordinate 11,735 of JAYUEP010000137.1, read as the reverse complement.
TCTCGCCGTTCCAGACGGGCATGCGCGGCAAGTGCCCTCGCTGTGGCCGGGGCAAGTTGTTCAACGGTTATCTGACCGTCGCCAAATCCTGCGCCAATTGCGGGTTGCCGTTTTCCTTTGCCGATGCCGGCGATGGTGCGACGTGGTTTGTGATGCTCTTTGCTTGTGTCTTCGGCGTCGGCGGCATTCTGGGCATAGAAGTGGCCTATAGCCCACCCATCTGGGTGCATGTGCTGATTGGCTTGGTGTTTTTGGTGATCATTCCGCTGCTGCTGCTGCGGCCTGTAAAAGGCTTGCTTCTGGCGCAGCAGTGGAAAACCAATGCTTCCGAAGGCAAGCTGCATTGAGCACACAGCGCCGCCTCTGGCCCGTGTTGGTGGCGAGTGGTTTGGGCATTATCGTTTTATGTGGATTGGGCACGTGGCAGGTTGAGCGATTGGCGCAGAAGCTGGCGCTCATCGCCACATTGCAGCAACGTATGGCCGCAGAGCCTTTGGCGATGGTTGAGGCGTTGAAGCAGCCTGATGCAGAATATCTCAAGGTCAAAGCCACGGGTTCACTTGATGTGACCCATGTGCTGTACAAGCAGGCGATCTTCCACGGGCTTGGTGGTTGGGAAGCGATTGCGCCCTTCAAGACCGAGAGAGGCACAGAGGTTCTGGTTGATCTCGGCAGCACTGCCAACAAAGACCAAGCGGCAAAGCCCATCACCGAAGTGACGGGTATCTTGCGCCTGCACAACAAGGGCCGGGGATATTTCGACAATGACAATAACCCTGCACAGAACCAGTGGTTCTGGTGGGACTTGACCGCGATGCAGAAAGCCGCCGGGCTTTCGGCTGAGGCACCACGTCTGATCGTTCAAGCTTTGGCCAATGATTCCGGCTTTGAAGCGGCTGAACCCAAGGTCGAGTTGGCCAACAACCATCTTGGCTATGCCATAACCTGGTTTGGCTTGGCCATGGCGCTGGCCGGGGTGACATTGGCCTTTGTGTTGAAAAAGCCTGATGCTTGAAGTTGCTCCGCAGGCGGATTAAGGCAACGCCCATGAAATACATTTCCACCCGTGGCCAAGCACCGAAACTCAGTTTTGAAGGGGCCATGCTTTCCGGCCTGGCGCGTGATGGCGGACTTTACGTGCCGGAGCGGTTTCCTAAATTTACCAGAGCGGAAATCAAGGCACTGCGCGGCAGGCCTTATGTTGGTGTGGCCTTCGCGGTGTGTTCGAAATTCACCGCAGGCTCCATTCCGCCCAAAGAACTGAAGGCGATGATCGCGGCGGCTTACGCAACGTTTGATCATGCGGCGGTGGCGCCCCTGAAACAGCTCGATGCGAATCATTTTCTGCTGGAGCTTTTCCACGGGCCGACGATTGCTTTCAAAGATGTGGCGATGCAGTTGCTGGCGCGGATGATGGATTGGTCGCTAGCCCAGCAGAAGCGTCGCGCGGTGATTGTGGCGGCAACATCAGGTGACACGGGTGGTGCCGCTGTTGCCGGGTTTGAACATAGCCAGAATGCCAGCCTGTTCATTCTTTACCCACATGGCCGTGTGTCTGATGTGCAGCGGCGCCAGATGACGACGGTCAAAAGCGCCTCGGTTCACAACATTGCACTGGAAGGCACGTTTGATGATTGCCAGGCCATTGTGAAGGCGCTGTTTAATGATCACGCCTTCCGTGACGGCATTGGCCTCGCAGGCGTCAATTCAATCAACTGGGGCCGCATCATGGCCCAGATTGTGTATTATTTTTATGCGAGCTTGGCACTTGGAGCACCGGACCGCACCATCAGCTTCACTGTGCCATCGGCCAATTTCGGCAACATGTTTGCGGGGCTCGTGGCCAAGCGCATGGGCCTTCCCATCGACCAACTCATCATCGCCACCAACAGCAATGACATTCTGGACCGCACGTTGAAAACCGGGCGATATGAAGTGACGGGGGTTCATCCCACGCAAAGCCCTTCGATGGACATTCAGGTTTCCAGCAATTTTGAGCGCTTGGTATATCTTGCCAACAAGGGCGATGCCTCAGCGGTGCGCGCCGCGATGGGCAGCTTGGCGCAATCGGGTACGTTCAGCCTGAAATCCCCCGCTATCAAGGCCATTCGGTCCGAGTTTTCATCGGGGGCCACGTCTGAAGCGGAAACAGCTGCGACCATGGCGCAGATTTTTCGCGACACGGGCGAGTTGGTTGACCCCCATACAGCGGTTGGCCTGCATGTCGCCAATCAACAACGGTCAAAATCACCCATGGTGACGCTGGCCACCGCGCATCCCGCGAAATTTCCTGATGCGGTGCAACATGCCACGGGGATGACACCGCATTTACCCCAACGTTTGTCGCACTTGCTGTCTGCTTCAGAAAGTTTCACAATACTTCCCAACAGCGCCGCAGCGGTTAAGGACTTCATCCTTGCCAAAGAGAGACGCTGACAGGAAACAGTATGTCAGTTGAGATCACCCGCCTTGACAATGGGCTTACCGTCATCACGCAAAACATGCCGCATCTTGAATCGGTGGCGCAGGGCATATGGGTGAAGGCGGGTGCCCGGGACGAGATGGCCCATGAAAACGGCATCGCGCATTTTCTGGAACACATGGCTTTCAAAGGCACGGCGCGGCGCAATGCGCAGGCGATTGCTGAAGAGATCGAAAGTGCGGGCGGCGAAATCAACGCCGCCACCGGCATGGAAACCACCACCTATTATGCACGCACCCTGAAAAACGATTGGCCGCTGGCCATGGATATTCTCTCCGACATTTTCACAGCTTCAACTCTTGATGATTCAGAGATGGAGCGTGAGCGTGATGTGATCCTGCAAGAGATTGCCGCCGCCAAGGACCAGCCGGATGATCTGGTGTTTGAACTGGCCCAGACGGCTTCTTATGGCGCGCATCCCCTGGGACGTTCCATTCTGGGCACCGAAGAGCTGGTCAAGACCATGACGCGCGAACAGATGCTGGCTTGGCGGGCGCGAAATTATTGGGCGTCGCGCATGGTGGTGTGCGGTGTGGGCAATGTCGACCATGCTGATTTTGCCGCCGCTGCTGAAAAGCATTTCGGACATATTCCGCAAGGGCATTTGCCGCAACGCCAGCCGCCGCATTTTGGCGCCGAGGCGATGACGGAGCAGAAGCCCTTGGACCAGACGCATCTTGTTGTGTCTTTCCCGGCGCCAAACTACCGTGACCCGCGGGTTTATGAGTTACAGGTTCTGGCCAGCATCCTGGGGGGTGGCATGTCTTCGCGCCTGTTCCAGGAGGTGCGTGAAAAGCGCGGGCTGTGTTACAGCGTGTTTGCCTTCGGTACGACTTATGAGGACACGGGCCAGCTTGGGGTTTATGCCGCCACATCGCCCGATCACACGCCGGATCTCATTGAGGTGACGGCAGCGGTGATGTTGTCGATGATGGATGAGATTTCGGTGAAGGAAATTGACCGCGCCAAGGCCCAGTTGAAAACCTCTATCGTCATGAATCTCGAAAGCGCATCGTCACGCGCGGATCAGATCGCGCGGCAATTTCTGGCCTTTGGCGAGGTGCCGGAGATCAAATCCCTCATTGCCAAGATTGAATCGGTAACGATCGATCAAGTGCGCGCTTTGGCGGCCGATATTTTTGGAACGGCCGTTCCCTCGATGAGTGCTGTGGGCCAGCTTTCTGCCTTGGAAAGCCATGCCGCTTTGGCGGCACGATTTGTGCGGCCCAAGCGGTGACACCGCTGTCGTGGTTTCGCAAGCCTTCGGCCCATACTGAGCTGCAGGGCAAGAAGGTTTATTTGCGGGCGCCGGAAGTTGGCGATTTCGAAGAATGGGCCCATTTGCGCCAGCAGAGCCGTGACTTCCTTGAGCCGTGGGAACCGAGCTGGTCTGCGGACGAGTTTTCACGCATGGCGTTTCGCCTGCGGGTGAAAATCTATCAGCAGCGGGCGCGTGATGATGAGGCCTATACGTATTTTCTCATTGATCAAAATTCGGGAAGATTGGTCGGCGGCCTCAGCCTCAGCCACATCCGCCGTGGAGTTTCGCAAGCGGGTACGCTGGGCTATTGGGTTGGTGAACCTTTTGCCCGCAATGGTTATATGAAGGATGCAATCAAGGTCTTGCTGGCGGCTGCCAAGCCCGTCTTTGGCTTGCACCGGTTGGAAGCTGCCTGCCTGCCGCGCAATATTGCCTCAAGTGGGTTGCTGCTAAAATGTGGATTTGAGCAGGAAGGCTTCGCCAAGGCTTACGTGAAGATTGCGGGCCGGTGGGAAGATCACCTGCTGTTTGGGCAGATCGTGGGTTGAAGGCGGTTGACGACCTGACATTCCTCATTCCACCACCCTGCGGTGTGATCTAAATTGAACATATGATTCGAGGCATCAAAAGCGCGTTGAGAGTTCTATGGGCGCTTGCGCTTTTTCTGATGGTGGTTCTTATGTCGCTGCCGGAAGCGCAAGCTGCAGAAGGTGCGCTGGCGGTTGATGACAAGAGTGATGCCCTTGACCTTTCGACATCACGCAACCCCATCGTGGCACAACGACCTGAGATATCCGTTCAAGGCCCCGGGGAAAGCGCCCCCGTGGTGCTTAAAGCCGTGGGGCCGGGGCCAAGTTATTACTGGTCGCTTTTCTCGTTTCAAAACACCACCGACCATGAATTGAATTTTGTATTGGCGATTGAACCGCAGCGGTTTGAAAATTCTGGCTTGTTTTCGGTAAGGCCTGCCGGCAGTGGCGCACTCAATGCGGTGTTGACCAAGGGGGCCGCACAACTGCGCCTTACCAATTTCGATGGCGTGCGGCTGGCCCAATTTCGCCTGCCCGCCAAGGAAACGACCAATGTGGCGGTGGAAAGCCTGACGCCTGACATCAATGCCAGGCTCTGGCAGCCAGGAAGCTTCCAGGCCGGGAAAAGTGCTGCCGCCTATTTCAAAGGGCTTGTCGAAGGTTTTGTTGCTCTGATCATGATTGGCATTTTGGCTGTTTATGGTTTTCGGCCCAATCGTGCGGCGCTGGCAGCTTGGCTGTTTGCGCTGGCCAGCTTGCTGTTCATTGAATGTGATATCGGCTTTCTCTCCGGCACCGTGATGGCGAGCCCAGCCGCTGCTTCATTTGTGCAAGCTGCGACATTGAGTTTCATGGCCGCCGCCTTGGCGCTTTGTATCCTTGCTTTTTCGCATTTGGTGCCGACACGCTCGATCTTGGCCGCCGCACTCATTGGTTCTGTTGCTCTTGCCCTTGCCAATATCGCCTACGGCTTTGCCGAACCGCAGCGTGCTGGCGCGGTGGCCAGATGGGGGCTTGCGGCTTTGACGGTGACAGGCTTTGTCGCGACGCTGTGGAAACGGCGAAAAGGCCAGGAGAGTGTTGATCAAGGGCTGCTGTTCTGGAGTGCGCTTTTGTGTTGGGTGGTCGGGGCCGGCATCGTTGCTGAAAATCTGAGTTCGTCCGCAACGCTTTCGTTTGAATTGGCGGCTGGCCTTGCGGCAGTTTTGGTCTGCCTGGCTTTGGTGGTGGTGCGTCACATCTTTGAACACGGCGTCGCGTCACGGCCGTTTGTCACCGATGCCAATTTGCGCAGCCTGGCGCTTGCTGGCGGACGCCACGCGATGTGGGATTGGCAGCCTGCCACAGGGCAGCTTCATGTCGGCAATGAATTGCTCAAGGCATTGGACCACAGTGCCAGTGAATGGGGTGCTGCCGCTCGTACGCGTTTTCACGATTTGCTGCATCCGATGGATTTTGATTCTTATCAGAGGTTGGCCGAGCGCAGTGGTTTCAAGCCGGGTGAGCGGCTACAGATGGAGCTTCGCCTGCGCGATGGTGCCGGGGCCTATCGCTGGTTTGAATTGCAGGCCGCTGCCGTTCCTGGGCCGGGCAAGACGGTGGATCGTTGCTTAGGAACGCTCACGGATGTCAGCAACTTTAAAAAGGTTGAGGAGCGTATCGCCAGCGATTCCCTGCAGGACACAGTGACCGGCCTGCCCAACAAGGCGCTGTTTCTGGACAGACTGCAGCGCTCCCTCGCCAAGCCCAATACAATTCCATTTCGCGTTGTGGTCATTGATCTGGATCGTTTCAAAATGCTCAATGAAGGATTGGGTCATGAAACAGGCGACCGGATTTTGAAGATCACGGCCGAGCGGCTATCGGAAATCGTTGAGTCGGATGAAACTGTGGCACGGTTTGCGGGCGGGCAATTCGCGCTGCAATGTTTTGAAACCATCGAGCGTGGTGACTTTGCCAAATTCCTCGAAGAGCTGGAAGCTGCCTTGGCTGAGCCGATCAAGCACGGGTTTCAGCATGTTGTGTTGACGGCAAGCATTGGCCTTTCTGATTCAAGCAAGAATGACTTCAAGGCACAGGATTTGGTTGATCAGGCCAATGTGGCGATGCTGGATGTGCGCGCCGATGGTGGGGCGGGCAGTTCCACTTTCCATGCCGAAATGAAGGACGACCGCGCAGCACTGTTGTCGCTCGAATCCGATTTGCGGCGCGCACTTGAAAAAAATGAGATCGAGATTTTTTACCAGCCGATTGTCTATCTGCACAGTCTTGAGGTCTTGGGCTTCGAGGCCTTGGCGCGGTGGCGGCACCCGGATTTGGGGTTGCTGTCGCCGGCAGAGTTTTTGGACGTTGCCGAGACTGCCGGGATGATGAAAGAGATTGGTAATTTTATGCTGGCGGGAGCGGCCCGCCAGTTGGGCATTTGGCAGCGCGTGCATGCCCGGGGCCGGCCGTTCTTTGTCTCCGTCAATGTCTCGGCATCGCAACTGGTGAACGCGGATTTCCCGAAGCAGGTCAAGCAGGTTCTTGAGCGGGAGAATCTGATTGTCGGCAGCTTGAAGCTTGAGGTTACCGAAACGGTGATCATGCGGCAGCCAGAACGCAGCGCCCGGATTTTGCAGCAATTGCAGGCGATGGGCATCGGGCTGGCCTGCGATGATTTTGGCACGGGTTTTTCAAGCCTTTCGTCGCTGCGCGATTTCCCCTTTGATACATTGAAGATTGATCGCAGCTTTCTGACGCCCGAGGGGCCGGACCAACGCAATGCCAAAATCATCAGCTCAATCACGGCGCTGGCCAGCAGCCTTGGCATGGCGGTTGTAGCAGAGGGCATTGAAACACAGGCGCAGATCGACCGCTTGGCAGAGCTTGGCTGTGGGTTGGGGCAGGGTTATCTCATCGGCATGCCGGAGCCTGCGGACCAAGCGGGGGCGCGGTTGTTACATGACCGCATGCCAGCGCCGCCGCCATCGCTTTTTGCTCCGCTTCCGCTGCCTGAGCTATCGCGGACGCAAAGCCTCTATGAACCAGTTGGTGGGCCACCTGTCATATCCGCGCCGCGCCAGTTGCCTTTGGTTGAAGACCTCAAAGGGCAGTTGGAAGAATTGCCTTCAATCTTCACGCTGGGGCAGGCCAAGCCCAAAACGAAAGTTAAAATCGTCAGGTCAAAGCGGGCGGTGCGCAAGAAGCGCAAGTGATCGCTGCTCAGACCTGCGGCGGTTTGATCCCCGCATTTTGCATCATCATGGTGACCAACCTTGGCACATAGCGTTCGCCATAGCCTAAAGTGTCGGCCAGAACATAGGTTTGGTGCACTTGTTCGGCGAGGTAGGAAGCCACCGGCATCTGCTCGGTCATGTTGGTGTAATAGCGCAGATCCTTTCTGGCATTGCGGATGGCGAATTTGGCGTGGCTGTCGTCATCATGCAAAGGCACATTGATCAAGCGGCCAAACATGGCGGAAGCTGCCCCGCCACCCATGATCACCTCGCGCAGCGCTTCCATATTCACACCGGCTTTAGCGGCCACGGTGATGGCCTCTGCCGCAATTGCCGCGTGGCTGAGCGAGAGGAAGTTGTTGATGAGTTTCACCTGATGGGCTGTTCCCACAGCCCCCGTCGGCACGATGAGATCGGCAAAGCAGGAGAGGACTGGCCTGATCGTCTCAAGTGTTGCGGCATCACCACCTACCATGAGGCCCAGTTTTCCGGCCTCGGCTTCCTTGGGTGTGCGGGTCATCGGTGTGTCCACGAAAGTCATGCCTTTGGCCTTGGCAGCGGCGGCAAGCTTCAGGGTTGAATGCGGTTCTGCCGTTGAGCAATCGGCGATGATGAGGCCTGTTTTCGGATGTGCGAAGACACCGCCTTCACCGAGCATGATTTCTTCCACCTGCGGCGTTCCGGTAACGCAGAGGATCAACATGTCTGATGCCTTGGCCAGATCGGCAATGGATGGCGCCTCCTTGCCACCCAGTGCGACGAGGCTTTCAATTGGCGCGCGGTTGCTGTGAGCCAGCACATGGAGCTTGAAGCCCTTGGCCAGGATGTTCTTGCCAATGCCGTGGCCCATGAGGCCCGCACCGATGAGGCCGACGGTTTGAATGGTCATTTGCTTTTCTCCGTGATGAAAGTTTGAAATGGTTCGGGTTCCAGAAACAGGGTGAGGTCATCCATATCCGCCACAAAGCCCAGCTTCTCATAAAATTGCCTCGGCCCCGGCACTGTCGTGGTGACATCCAGCTTGAGGAAGCTTGCGCCCTGTTTGGCGGCATCGCGGGCCACGGCCTTCAACAGGCCTTCGCCAACTTTGCGGCCACGCAAATGGCCGAGCACAAAGATATCGCTGATATAGGCGCCCTTGGCCCCGCGCCAGGTTGAATAGATGAAGAACCATGCACAAACGCCGCAGAGCAGCCCGGCATTGTCGGCCACCATGACATGCACATCACCTTGCCATTGGCGCAGGATTTCGCCGGTGATGGCAGGCGTGACGGCAAGCCCCAGGTCCTTCGGCAATTGGCGGACAAATGTGGCCACGGCCTCTTCCTGGCCTTGCCGCATGGGCCGGAAGCCAATGCTCATGGGTTTATTGTCTCGTTGGTTTGCTGCCTCTTCATAACACTGTTAAGACTGCATGAGCCCCTGAAGAGAAGCAAGTGTGCCATGCGCCAAAACCTGCCGCCATCCATTCATTCCATCATCGACATTCCCAAGGTTGCCTTTGGCAGGGGCAGTTATCTGCATGATGTGGAAGGCAAGATCTATATCGACGGTTCGGGCGGGCCCGCCGTCTATTGTATCGGTCACGGCAATGAAGAGGTAAATGCTGCGATCTGCGACCAGTTGGGCAAGCTGGCCCATGGCTATCGTTTCCACTTCACTACCGACGCGCTGGAGGAATTGACTGAGGTTGTTGCGGCGCGCTGCGGCGGCACGCTCAAGCATATGGTGTTTGTGACGGGTGGATCGGAGGCAGTCGAAAGCTGCCTCAAGCTGGCGCTGCAATATCAAACCGCGGTTGGCCAAAAGTCACGGCGCAAATTCATCGCGCGGGAGCGGAGCTGGCACGGCAATACGCTGGGGGCGCTTTCGGTTTCCGGCTTTCGTGAACGCAAGCTGGCCTTTGAAGGCGCGCTTCTGGATGTGATCCGGATTTCGGCGGTCAATGCCTATCGCCCGCTTGCCGGGGCCAGTGCTGACACACTGGCCAAGGTGGCCGGACAGGAGCTTGAAGATGCCATCCTGCGCCATGGGCCGCAGAACATTGCCGGGTTTATCTTCGAACCTGTGGTGGGTGCTGCAGGTGGCTGTGTGCCATCACCGGCGAATTACGCCAGGCTCGTGCGGGAAATTTGTGACCGCCACGGCGTGGTGATGATTGCCGATGAGGTGATGTGTGGCGCGGGCCGTACCGGCACCTGGCGGGCGTTAGAGCGCGATGGTGTGGAGCCGGATATCATGTCCATCGCCAAAGGTCTTGCTGCTGGCTATCTGCCGTTGGGGGCTGCGGTCTATTCTGAAAAGATCAGCGCGGCCATCAACCACGTGCCGCAAACAGGGCATACGTTCACCGGCCACACGGCTTGCTGTGCTGCGGGCGTTGCGGTTCAAAAGATTGTCACGCGGGAAAAGCTGGTCGAGCGGGTTGCCGCCAATGAAACGAAATTCAGGGCGATGATGGCTTCTGCAGTGGCGGGAATTGAGCAAGTCGGCGATATTCGCGGGCGTGGCTATTTCCAGGCGGTGGAACTGGTGGCGGACCCTGAAACCAAGACGCCCTTCCCGGCGGAGCAACGGGTCTTCATGCGGGTGCGGCAACAGGCCTTTGACAATGGTTTGATCTGCTATCCGGTGGGCGGCAATGCCGACGGCATCAACGGCGATGTGGTGATTCTGGCACCGCCCTATAACGCCACGGATAACGAGCTCGCCGAGATTTGTGATAAGCTTGGCCAAAGCCTGCGGCAAGTTCTGGCCACGCTTTAATTCGGCTGCGGCCTATGCTAGCAGCGATGTCACGTCCCGGTAGCTCAGCAGGATAGAGCACAGGTTTCCTAAACCTGGGGTCAGGGGTTCGAATCCCTTCCGGGACGCCATACTCTCATCCGCAATCGTTCTCCGCCGTTCACCGTTGACTGCAAAACCTATAAAAACCGCATATAACTCATACTCTGTTGCTCTCTGAAGATCGTGGACGTTCGTCGCAAGCCGTGTTAGAATTGGGGTTGAATTTGGGGTTATGAGATTATCGAACCATGCCAAAGGCAAGAGGCCAAAAACACGGCGCGCTCCGATTGACCGCATTGGCGGTGCAATCGGTTATCAACCAGAAGCAGCGCAAGCCCTGCAAACTCGCCGATGGGCAGGGCCTCTATCTGGTGGTGGCTAAGTCTGGTTCTACGAGCTGGATTTTCCGCTACGCCTTTGGGGCCAACAAACACAGAGAACTGAATTTTGGGTCGGTGACTGATTTGACGCTCGCTGAGGCTAGGGAGCGTCGCGAGCAAGCGACACGCTATCTCGCCTCTCAACGTGACCCAGCACCCCTCATGAATGCTGCCGCTCGACGCCAGCAGGAACAGATCAAGGCAGGCATACCGAAGTTCTCTGAAGCGGCGAAAGCCTACATCGCGGATGCAGCGCCCGGCTTCAAAAGCAAGAAAACTCGGCAGGCGTGGGACCGCGCCATGCTGCACTATGCCATGCCGCTTCACGACAGGGCGATGAACGACATAACGACCAGCGATGTTGCTGAAGTCCTGAAACCTGTCTGGCGAGCCCGCTTGGAGACCGCAAGAAAATTGCGCTGGAGGCTTGAAGCTGTCTTTGCGGAAGCCATCACCAGGGGGTTCCGAAACACAGCACCCAATGGTGACATGATCCACATCAAGAACCCTGCACAGTGGGATAATAATTTGGCCACGATGGCCGCCTTTAAGAAATCGACGAACAAACGGGCAAGCAGGGTTCGCCATCATCCCTCGTTGCCATATCGGGAATTGCCAGCATTTTTCTCACAGCTTGAACAAAGACCGAGCAATGCCGCTCTGGCGTTGCGGTTGACCATACTGACTGCCTGCCGCACCTCTGAAATCCTTGGCGGCTACTGGACCGAATTTGATCTTGGCAGGGCCTTGTGGACGATCCCGGCGTCAAGGATGAAGGCAGACCGGGACCATGTTGTGCCGTTGAGCCGACCCGCTCTAGCGCTCTTGCAGGCAATCCCTCGGTTTGATGGCCACCCCTTCGTTTTCGTGGGAAAGGATAAGCATCACCATCTTTCAAACATGTCCATGCTGATGCTGTTGAGGCGCATGGAACGCACCGACATTACACCTCATGGCTTCAGGTCATCATTCAGGACTTGGGCGCAGGACTGCACATCTTTCCCCCGAGAAGTTGCCGAAATGGCATTGGCACATCTTGTCGGAAGTGACGTTGAACGCAGCTACGCCCATTCAACG
>JAYUEP010000136.1:0-4531 GCA_043739165.1 Hyphomicrobiales bacterium | reverse complement strand
GATTGGATGGTGCCCTTGGAGGGACTTGAACCCCCACTCCTCTCGGAAGCGGATTTTGAGTCCGCCGCGTCTACCATTCCACCACAAGGGCATTTCGGGGGCCTCTCTAAAGCCTAAGTGCTTGCGCCGTCAACCCGAAAGGCGCTTTAACGAGCCATGATCCGGATCACCGATTCTTTCGTGATTGATAAGGCTGATATCAGCGAAACCTTCATCCGCGCCTCCGGCCCTGGCGGACAGAATGTGAACAAGGTATCGACAGCGGTTGAACTGCGCTATGAAATCAGCCGCGCAGGCCTGCCCGAAGATGCGCTGGCAAGGCTCTCCAAACTGGCCGGGCGGCTGTTAACGCAGGATGGCATCTTGGTCATTCAAGCCCAAAGCCACCGCTCACAGGAGCGCAACCGTGCCGAAGCCCAAGAGCGACTTGTTGAACTCTTGCGCAAATCACTCATTCGCCCCAAGAAGCGCCGCGCGACAAAACCCACTTATTCCTCCACACTGAAGCGCCTCGAAAGCAAAACCAAGCGCAGCAAAACCAAGACCTTGCGCCGTCGCAAGATTGAATCGGATTGAGCATGTTGAAAAATCTTTATGACTGGGTCTTGAGCTTGGCCGCGCGCAAATCAGCCGAGGTCTCGCTGGCCGTCATCGCCTTTGTCGAAAGCTCAATCTTTCTTGTGCCAGCCGATGTGCTTTTTTTGCCCATGGCACTGGCGCGGCCCAACAAGGCCTATCGCTATGCCTCTGTGGCAACTTTGTTTTCCGTGCTGGGCGGCATCGCGGGTTACGGCCTGGGCTACCTCGCCTATGAAACCGTGGCCAAACCCATTCTGGTTTTCTATGGCAAGCTCGCCGAATTTGAACATTTGAAATCCTGCACCAGCAATGAAACCCTGCTCTTGCTGTTGACCACCTCTGGCCTCGCCCATCTCCCACCCATCAAGATTGTCACCATTTTGGCGGGCGTGGCGCAGATCAACTTTGTCTTCTTCCTGCTCTCCTGCATCATCGCCCGCGGGGCCCGTTTCTTTGCCCTCGCCTGGGCGCTGAAGACTTATGGCGATCAGGTGCGGCATTTTATCGAGCACCGCCTTGGGCTGGTCGTCGGCCTTATTGCCGCCATCCTGATTGCGCTCTATTTCTCTATTAAATTCTTTGCCAGCTCGGGAAGCCTCTCATGTTGAAATCACTCAGTCCATTGCAAGCCACATGGGCAGTCTTCGCCATTACCTTGGTGACAATCCTAGGAGCGTGGGGCTTTGAATATGCAGGCTATCTGCCCTGTGAACTTTGCCTCAAACAACGCTTTGCCTATTATTCGGCCATTCCCCTGAGTTTGATCTTTGCGGTGGTTGGCCAAAACAACCCGAAGCTTCTGCGCTATGGCCTCATCATCCTCGGCCTCATCATGCTGGCGAGTTGTATTTTCGGCATCTATCACGCAGGCGTGGAGTGGAAGTTATGGCAGGGCCCGACGACCTGTACAGGCGGGGGTGATTTCAAAGGTGGCTTGCCTGACCTGACCAAGAAAGCCGTGATGTGTGATCAACCTGCCATCCGTATTTTTGGCCTTTCGCTCGCAGGCTGGAACGCCGTCATATCAGCGGTTACATCGGCAATGGCCTTCAGCAAAGCTCAAGGATCGAGCTCAGCATCCCAATAAAGATAATCCATCCAGCTTTGATGAAGATAATTGGGCGGAAATGCCCGCCCATTGGTGTGAAGCTGATGCACTGTCGGAACGCTGGGCCATTGTTTAGGGAACATGCGGATTTCGCGCGGCAGCGCCCCGCCCTTGGCGAGGTTGCAGGGCGAGCAGGCCGTCACCACATTGTCCCATGTCGTCTGCCCGCCTTTGGAGCGCGGGATCACGTGATCAAATGTCAGGTCCGAATGGTCACCACAATATTGGCAAGTAAACCGGTCGCGCAGGAAAACATTGAACCGCGTGAAGGCCGGATTGCGTGAAGGCTTCACATAGGTTTTGAGTGAAACCACCGAAGGCAGCTTGAAGGCAGCGCTGGGGCTGTGGATGAGCGTGTCATATTCCGAAACGATATTCACCCGGTCCAGAAACACCGCCTTGATCGTATCCTGCCAAGACCACAAAGACAGGGGATAGTAGCTCAAGGGCCGAAAATCGGCATTGAGCACTAGGGCTGGGCAAGCTTCTGGTCGAACGGCGTCGTGAAACACTGATAACCTCGTCTTCTGCCCAGAATACTAACCGGACTTGTCAATTCTGTGAAGGGGCTTGGGCAAGGCCTTTGAGATGGCGGTAATGGCTCCACAACAGCCGCGCCGCCGCCGCCCGGTAAGGCCTCCAAGCCAGCGATAGCGCCTCCATCCCTTTGACGCCGGGTCGTTCAGCGAGGCTTAAAAAATCCCGCATGGCATGTTGAAGCGCAATGTCGCCCGCAGGCCAGGCATCCGCATGGCCCAAGGCCGATAGCATGAAGACATCTGCCGTCCATGGCCCGATGCCCCAGATTTTTAAGAGAGCGACACGAAAATCCCTCGCGTCAGCAAGATGGCAGGATGGAAAATCAATCGCGCTGCCGGCCGCCGCATGAAAACATTTGGCCTTGGCCCGCGAGAGGCCAAGCGCCAACATTTCATCCTGAGAGCAAGTTAACACCGTCTCTGATGTGACATCACCGAGCCTTGCCTTTACCCGCGCCCAGATCGCGGCTCCGGCCGAAAGCGAGAGGAACTGTTCCGTGACAATCGAAAGCAGGCTTTCCAGCGTCGGGGCAACGCGCCGCAGTGACGGAACACCATAGGCTGCAAACAAAGACGCAAAACGCGGTTCAATTTTGCAAAGCTGCCGTAAGGCCAAGGCAAGCTCAGCGTTCGTCTCAAACCGATCAATCGCGTCGGGGGCGTTAGAAGTCTGAGGCAATGCCCTTGCGCTCCCAATCGCCAAAGCGCGTCGGTTCAAGCCCCTTGGGCCCACCCTGTTCCGGGGGCAAGGCCTGCGCTGCCGCGTTCTTGCGGCGTTGCTCGGCCTCGGCCAAGGCTCGCTTGGCGATCTCGGAAAGCTTCTTTTCAACCATGCCCAATCATAGCACGGCTTCGAAATTTTCCAACTTTGACCGAACAGCCAATTCGATTAAGGGGATGGTTTGAGGAGTTTGGAATGTCTGAGCCCAAGGTCAAGCGTGCCCTTCTATCCGTGTCCGACAAGACAGGGCTGATTGATTTCGCCAAGACCCTTGAAGCCCAAGGGATCGATCTCATCTCAACAGGCGGCACGGCCCAAGTGCTCAAAGCCGCAAACATCCCCGTCACCGACGTTTCAACCATTACCGGTTTTCCTGAAATCATGGATGGGCGGGTCAAAACCCTGCACCCCAAAATCCACGGCGGGCTTCTCGCCATGCGTGGCAAACTGGCGCATCAGCAGGCCCAAAAGGCCAATGCGATTGAAGACATCGATCTCCTTGTGGTCAATCTCTATCCCTTTGAAGAAACCCTTGCCAAGGGCGCTGACGAAGAAACCATGATCGAGAATATCGACATCGGCGGGCCCGCGATGATCCGCGCCGCGGCCAAAAACCACGATGGCGTGGCTGTG
Source organism: Hyphomicrobiales bacterium (assembly GCA_043739165.1). Taxonomy (GTDB): domain Bacteria; phylum Pseudomonadota; class Alphaproteobacteria; order Rhizobiales; family Aestuariivirgaceae; genus Aestuariivirga. The sequence goes on along the minus strand of JAYUEP010000136.1, from coordinate 951 downwards.
ATTGTCGATCCGGCGGATTATGCCGCCGTGCTTGCCGAACTCAAAAATTCCGGCACTACGAGCCTGACATTGCGCAAGGCTCTCGCCGCCAAAGCCTTTGCCCGCACCGCGAGCTATGACGCCGCCATCGCCAATTGGTTCAACCGCACCAACGGGATTGAAGCACCAACTTTCTTCGCCATCGGCGGCAAGTTGCAGCAAAGCCTGCGTTACGGTGAAAACCCGCATCAGAAAGCAACGGTCTATCGCAGCGGAGACCAGCGCAGCGGCATTGTCGATGCGCAGCAAATTCAGGGCAAGGAACTCTCCTATAACAATTTCAACGATGCTGATGCGGCCCTTGAAGCCCTGCGCGAATTCCCTTTTGACCAGCCCGCGTGCGTCATCGTCAAACATGCCAACCCGTGCGGCGTGGCCGTGGGAGGAAGTCTTGTAGAGGCCTATCACAAGGCGCTCATTTGCGATCAGACCAGCGCCTTCGGCGGCATCATCGCATTGAACCAGGAGCTCGATTCCCAAACCGCTCATGAGATTTCAAAAATCTTCACTGAAGTGATCATTGCGCCCGGGGCAAGTACCGAGGCGCGAGCCGTCATTGCGGCGAAGAAAAATCTGCGCCTGTTGCTTCTGCCCACCATGGTAACAAAGCCAGCGACATTGCCCATGGTCAAATCCATCGCTGGCGGGCTTCTGGTGCAAACGCCAGACACCGTTTCCGTCGATCAAATGGAAATCAAAGTGGTCACCAAACGCCAGCCCACGCCGCAGGAACTTGCCGATCTCAAATTCGCTTTTCGCGTTGCCAAGCACGTAAAATCCAACGCTATCGTCTTTGCCAAAGATGGGGCCACGGTCGGCATCGGTGCGGGGCAAATGTCGCGCATTGATTCAACCCGGATCGCAGTCCGTAAATCCGAAGATGCCGCCGAAGTTCTGGGTCTGAAACAGCCA
>JAYUEP010000135.1:0-13613 GCA_043739165.1 Hyphomicrobiales bacterium | reverse complement strand
TTACCGCCGGATTGGCAAAGGATGTTGAGGCAGTGAACCAATAGGCCGCCGTGATATAGAGAGCTACTAGGCCCGCCACTTGGCTGCGAGCAAAGGCCAGACCGCCGAGGATGACTGTCACAAGGCCGAAAGTGGCAACGGCCTCTGACAGAAACAATGGGAAACCATCGCGCGCCTTTTGCGAGACTTCTAAAATGGGCAGTGCAAACATAACATGCGCCAACATTGCGCCCACCACGCCGCCTGCAATTTGCGCCAATATATAGAGACCAACCGTCGACCAGCTGATGATGCGACGGAAGCCAAAGAATGCTGAAACCACTGGATTGAAATGCGCGCCGGAAAGTGCCCCAGAATGGTGATTAGCACAAAGAGGATTGCGCCTGTTGGTATCGTGTTGCAGAGAAGCTGCAAACCCACATCCTTGCTCAAGGTCTCTGCCATGATGCCGGAACCTACAACAGTGGCCACCAGCAAGCCTGTGCCCAAGGCCTCCGCGCCGAGCTTTTGCGAACGTGTGATGTTATTCATTTTCCGTCCAAACTCCGCGTCGTTGCACCTTCCATTTGGCCGATCTCGCGCAGCCTGTTGCGCAGAGCCATGCCTTCGAGGCTATGGAATGGCAGATTTACAAAGACGGAAATGCGGCTGCGCAATTGCTTGAAGGCGGTGGCGAAGGCAGCCTCTTTTTCGATATTCGTCCCTTCGACATGGGCCGGGTCCTCTACGCCCCAGTGGGCCGTCATTGGGTGACCAGGCCAGATTGGGCAAGTCTCGCCAGCAGCATTGTCACAAACTGTGAAAATGAAATCCATTGTCGGCCCGTTTGCAAATTCATCCCAACTCTTGGATCGATAGTCGGTCGTCGGATAGTTGTAGGCGGCCAAGGTTTTGAGCGCGAATGGATTGACCACGCCCTTGGGCTGGCTGCCTGCCGAAAAAGCGTTGAAGCGCCCTGCCCCGTCCTTGCGCAAAATGCCTTCCGCGAGAACAGAACGTGCCGTGTTGCCCGTGCAGAGGAAGAGAACATTGAAAATCTTGTCAGGCATCAGCAGCACTCCTTGGAAGAACAGGTTTTCATGAGGTCATCGGCCAGTGGACCACAGAGTTCCGGCCTCCCGTTGCAGCAATCACGCAACAAATGCAGCGCGAGGGTTTGGATCTGCTCCAACTTGGCACGGTAAATAATCGAGCGGCCCTCGCGGAGGCTGGTGATCAACCCGGCATTGGAAAGAACTGACAGATGGGTTGAGAGGGTGTTTTGCGGGACGTCGAGTTGACGTGCTACCTCACCCGCCGGAAGGCCATGCGGTTCATTGCGCACCAAAAGGCGCAAAGCGCTGAGGCGCGTCTCTTGCGCCAAAGCTGCAAATCCCGAAACTGCTTCACTTGATTCCATATGTCGAGATATATCGATTTATGTGACGGTTTCAATACAGCTGGACCAAACGTGCGGGTTACTCACAACTCTTCGGCACTTGGTCTGCTGCCAGCGCCACGATCTTGTCTTTCTTGCTCCACGCGCCCTTCAAAGTATTGACGCGGTTGAAATCCAGCCACACATGATCGCCATTGGCGAAGTTCCATTTGCGGCAGACGGTGGTTTTCTGCTGCACCATGACCCAGCGCTTGGAGCGGTAGAAATGGTCAAAGCCCGGCCAGCCGGTTGATTGCGCCAGCCAGCAATAATCTACCAGCTTTTTGCCGAGCAGCAATTCACAGACAGCACCGCTGCCATAGGCGCCGATCTTGTAGCCTTGATCTTTCATCGCGCCTTTCACCTCTTCAAAGTAACGCACGATGGCGGGGTGAATGTCGGAGGCACGGATTTGCTCCACCGGCTTGTGAAAGATGTTGCGTTGATAGTGCAGGAAGCGGCCATAACGCCTGATGTGGCGCACGAAGCTGTGGTCGGCCCTGATCAGATGGCGGCGGCGCTTCTTGCTGATCTGGTGGCCGTTGCTCATGCCATGTTCGAAGACCATGTCACGAATCGTCTGGTCCACGCCATCGACGGAGAAATAGATGGCGGAACCTTCGGGTTGGCCATTGGCATGGGCGATGGCCATCGCGTGGCGGGCATCGGTTGCGCCACGGGTTTTGATGAAGAAGGTTTCGGGATCATCATTCTCGTGTTGGAAGACCGAGATGATGTTGAAGCCAGCGGCAATGATGGCATCTGATTCCGGCGGCAGCAAAGTTTTGCATGAGACGTCTTCACCCACCCAGTCATAGTAACGGATAAGGGTTTTGACGCCCATCGCCTTGAGGGCGGCGTAGCCGCTCACCCCAGAATCAGTGGTGATGGTCTGGGTGGGTTGCGACATGTCTGCCGCCGTCATGCCTTTGTGGGCGCTGCAGGACGGGCCGTCAAAGGACGAGGCGCTGGCCACCTTCGCCACTACCACCAAAGCCAGAACTAAAGTCGCCCAGAATTTCATGCCCATCCCCCGAATGGAAAGGGCCGCAACTTGCGGCCCTTTGTGGAATATGTGTTGGCGATTAGCGCTTCGAGAACTGGAAGCGACGGCGGGCTTTTGCACGGCCATACTTCTTGCGTTCCACCATGCGGCTGTCACGCGTCAGGAAGGCACCCTTCTTCAATGCGGGGCGCAACGTCGGCTCCATATTGATGAGCGCGCGGGCAATGCCGTGACGAACCGCACCGGCTTGGCCCGAGAGGCCGCCACCGACAACGGTGCAATCAATGTCAATTTCCGTCATGCGCAAAACGGCAATGGCGGGCTGTTGCACCAACATGCGCAGCACGGGGCGGGCAAAGTAGGTTTCAATGGTCTTGCCATTGACAGTGATCTTGCCTTTGCCCCGCTTCACCCAGACACGGGCGACAGCGTTCTTGCGGCGGCCCGTGGCGTAGGCACGGCCCTGCTTGTCGAGCTTCGGCTTGGCATCTGCCACAGCGGCGGCAGCGGTTGGTGTTGTCACCAAGCCCATGGCCTTGCCCAAATCAGCGAGTGTTTGTTGTTCAGCCATGGTTTTAGCCTCTCACGACATTTTTGGGGCTCATCGCCTTGATATCAAGCTTCACAGGATTCTGCGCTTCGTGGGTATGCGCAGGGCCTTTGAAAATACGGAGATTGGTCATCTGCTGGCGCTTCAATGAAGCACCCGGCAACATGCGCTGCACCGCGAGTTCGAGAACCCGCTCTGGGGCCTTGCCATCGAGGAACTGTTCAGCGCGGCGTTCTTTAATGCCGCCCGGAAAGCCCGTGTGCCAGTAATATGGCTTCTGCTGGCGCTTCTTGCCGGTGAAGGCGATTTTTTCGCAGTTGATGACGATGATATTGTCACCGCAATCCATGTGGGGCGTGAAAGTGGGCTTGTGTTTGCCGCGCAGACGATTGGCGATGATGGCCGCAAGGCGACCCACGACCAAGCCATCGGCATCGATCAACACCCACTGCTTTTGAATTTCACTGGCTTTCGCCGAGTAAGTCTTCATGGCGTATCTGATCCTGGTTAAGAGAAAGCGCCCCGAGAGGAGCGCCGTTGCCGCGGTGAATAGAAATCTCAGCCGCATAAGTCAAGAAAAATGAACAAATACGGGCTTAAAATCGATGTGGTATTATAGCACCTGTTTTCGCAACAATGATCCGCCCTAAACCGCCCACATTCATGGCGAATATTTGCTGGAACAATCGCAAGGCCTGCCCTAACATTGCAATCAAAGAGGTTACAAGATGCGTCGTTCCATTTGGTCTGGTGTGCTGAGCGTCTGTTTGTTGGCCGTTTTGGGCCATGGAGGTTTGGTCCAGGCCCAGCAAGCCACACCTTCGGCCGACGGCAAGACCAATGTGACACCGACGGATAATGCGGGTGCGGCTACTGCCCCAGCTGCTGGCACAAATGCTCCCGCGGCTGATGCAAAACCAGCTGACCCCAGCGCTGCCGATACCGAAAGTGGCGGTGATGTATCGGTTGGAGAAATTCCCGATGTCCAGACTGAAGAACTGACGGCGGACATCGCCAAGAAGGCCCTTGATGGCTATGTGATGGTCCATGAGAAATATCAGGATTCACCCTTGGAAGATTATCAGGACCTCCAGGAATTCGTCGACAAGGACCCCAAGGGCAAGCAGTTCGAAACCGACATCAAGGCCTTTGGCTTCAATTCGGTCAATGAATGGAACTTGGCCGTCACGTCGCTGAGCATCGCCTATAACAATGTCCTGGATGACCAAACCGCCGACACCAAACAGCAGATTGAAGATTTGCAGAAGAGCACCGACATGGCGCAGGACATGAAGGACCGCAATATCAAGTCACTGCAGGCGACTATTCCCTCCGAGAACAACACCAAAGTGGCGCAGGATCTGATCAAGGACGCAGCTTACGGTGAGAAGATCAAACTGCTTGAGACGACGGAAGAATGAAAACCCAAGCGTGATCAATCGGATTGATTGGGGGCATGATGGTTGGCGAAGATTATTCCGACGAATTCATCATTGATGTTTTGCAGAAGACCAAAGTGATAGCACTTGTCGGTGCCTCGGCCAATCCGGCGCGACCTTCTCATGGTGTGATGGGCTTTTTGTTGCGACGGGGATACCGGGTTCATCCGGTCAACCCCGGCCTAGCGGGGCAGATGTTACAAGGGCAGCTCGTTTATGCTGCGCTGGCTGATATTCCCGAAACCATCGATATGGTGGATGTGTTCCGCAGGTCGGAAACAGTGCCAGCACTTGTCAATGAGGCTTTGGCACTGGCGTCGCGCCCCAAATATATCTGGATGCAACTGGGTGTGATTCACGCCGAGGCCGCAGCGCGCGCTGAAGCCGCCGGCATCCAAGTGGTGATGAACCGCTGCCCTGCCATTGAAATTCCGCGACTCGCCATTTAGTTGTTGCAGGGCGACGGATTCGCGGTGTGCGTCCGTCTGGTCTGAAAAGGAGCACTCATGCAATCCCAACGTTATTCAAATGTCGCCATCGTCTTGCATTGGCTTTCAGCCCTGTTGATGATCTATATGCTGTTTTGGGGCGAGAGCCTGATCAAATCGCGCCAAACGATGGACCCGTTCTATCCGTCAATTCACGCTTCAATTGGTCTTTCCATTCTGGTTCTTTCCGTTGCTCGGCTCGTTTGGCGTTTGATGAACCCGCCGCCTCCCGATGTGCCCATGCCCGCTTGGCAAGCCACCGCTTCGCATGTTTTGCATTTGGGGTTTTATGCCTTGCTGATCCTCATCCCGCTCAGTGGCATGGCAGCTTTGGATCGTTCAATTGCCGGCAGGCATCCTGAATTCTCAGCCCTGACCTACTTTAACACTTTTCCAATGCCGCATTTTTCACTGACATGGTTTGGCCAGACCCATGACCTCATGACCAAGTTGGGAATTGCGCTGCTTGTGCTCCACGTGGTCGGTGCTTTGAAACATCAGTTCATCGACAAGGACGGGCTGCTCAAGCGAATGTCGCTGCGCGCCTGAGTTGGCAATGAAGATTCCAAAGGGCGGCGGTGAGCAGAACCAGCGCTCCGCCCTGATGGACCAGCGCCAGCGCGATAGGCACATGCAACAACAATGTCGCGATGCCGAGGCTGGCTTGAAGAATGACCGAGCCAAGCAAGAGCAGGGTTGAAGTTCCTCGCGACAGGGCCGCGTGAAGTGTCGCCAAAGCAAAGATCACATAGGCCAAGAGACGATGATCAAATTGCACGGTCAAGGCATTTTCAAACGGGTTGCGCCAAAGGGGCTCCATCGCCGCAAGACCTGATGGCACCAAGCCACCATCCATCAGCGGCCAAGTGTTATAGCCCTGCCCGGCATCAAGCCCGGCCACGAAGCCGCCCGCTGCAATTTGCACGATGGCCAAAATCAAGATCAACACCGCCAGCCCAGATGAAGCATGCGGTGTGCGTGTGCCTCTCGGGTTCAGACCCAGATAGGTCCAGACGACGGCGGCAAACAAAAGCGTCGCGATGGTGAGATGTGCGGCAAGGAAATATTGGCTTACGCTGACACGGTCCACCAATCCCGATGCCACCATGAACCAACCGACAACACCTTCAAGCCCACCTGCAATGAAGATCAATAGCAGGCGCGGCCACAGACGGCGCGGCAATTGCGCTGTTGCTGCGAAATAGGCAAAGGGCGCGGCAAAGACCATACCGATCATCCGGTCCAAAAAGCGATGCGCCCATTCCCACCAGAAGATTGTTTTGAAATCAGAGAGCCCCATGCCCTGGTTCATCAACTTGTATTGCGAGGACTGCTGGTACTTTTCAAAAGCTGTCTGCCAATCGGCATCATTGAACGGCGGCAAAGCCCCCATGATCGGTTTCCATTCGGTGATGGATAGGCCGCTCTTGGTCAGGCGTGTGGCACCGCCCACCATCAGTGTCGTAAAAATCATTCCGGCAATGAGCAAGAGCCATCCGGCGATCCATGGCGAGACGCGGCGCGAAGTCTTTTCCATGGCGCGCATTTGGGCCTGCGCCGGATTTTCGGCAAGTGCCTCTTGGCCGCAGGGCAACCATGGGCTATCGCAGCCCCATGACGCTTCGCACCCGGAAATTTATCGGCATTCTGTTGACGCTGGCCTTCATGGCCATCTACGCCCTCGTCGCCATGGCCTTTGGCGGCGTGTTCGTTGTCGGCAAGGGGGCCGTGTTTGAGCTGGGTTATTATGTGGTTGCAGGCCTCGCCTGGCTTCCGGTTGAAATGATGATCATTCGCTGGATGTCGAAGCCCGACGTGGTTTGATTACGCGACGTTAAGGCGGTTGAATTTGGCAAACATTGCCGTGGGCAGGCCCGACATCATTGCATCGACATAGCGCAGCGCCTGATAACGGCCTGAGACCATGATGCGCGGCAGGGCCTGAAGATGCGCCCCATGCTCCGGAAAGCACACGCCTTTCCTTGTGGTGAGCGAAGCCTCGTAGCCTGCCTCTGCCGCCAGTTTGAAATCCCGGGCGGTGGCGTTGGGTTCATCGCCATAGGGATAAGCGTTGAAGCGGATGTCTTCACCCAGCTCGTTTGAAATAATGTGGCGCGACTCCTTCATCTGCTCCAGCGATTCCGCCGCACTCACTTTGCCGACAGCGTGATGGTTCAATGTGTGCGCTCCAATGGTGCAGAGCGGGTCTTGGTTGAGGATGCGCAGGTCATCCCAATCCATTGCCACGGCGCGGCAATAGGTGTCGACATCAACGCCATGGGCTTTGGCGAGGGCGCGAATGAAGCGACGCTGTTCATGCTGTTTCAGATTCTCGACAAGCGGGGAAAGCACATTCCAAGCTTTTGTCTTCTCTGCGTCCGTCGCACAGATGAAATGGAAATGCTGCCCACCCAGTTCAGTTTTGACGCTGCCTGTGTTGATCACCAATTCAAGAATGCGCCACCAGAGTTCGCAGGTGCCTTCGGCAATGCGTGGGGCCACAAATATTGTGTAAGGGCAATTGAGTCTGTCAAAGACGGGTTGACCATGGATCTGATTGTCTTTGTAACCATCATCCAGCGTGAAGACAGCGAACGGCTTTGCAGAGTGTTGCCCCGATTTCAGGCGCGCCACCGCATCGGCGAGCGAAAGCGTTTCCATGCCTTTCTCGCGCACCAGCCCAATCATCGCCGCAAGAAATTCCGGCCCGATCTCCAACTTGCTGTTGGGTGCGAAGCCTTTCTGCCGCCCACCGCCGGGGCAGACGTGATGCAGGCAAAAGATGCTGCCCATGCCTTGCAGGCTCAGGCGCGCAGCTGCAGTCAATCCGCTGAAGTACAGGAGATCAAGACACGTGCGAAGTACGAGCGGCGAAGCCATGCGCGTTTAGGCCGTGGCCACGTCGCTAGGCTTCGGCGTCACATCGGCCTCCAGTTTCAAGATCATTGCCTTGGTGGCACCACTCTCCTCCAGGGCCTTGGCGGCAGCATCCGCGTCTTTCAACCGTGACGGCATTGCCGTGAAGATGGTCATGTCGGCCGCCTGAAGCAGAGGCACTGCAGCTACCGTCGCTTCCCCGGCGTGAATGAGTACATAGGAATAGATAGTCTTCAGCGCCGTGATAACTGATGCAAGCTTGGGCGCGATGGCGGCCTGCGAGTTGACGTCTGGCGATTGCGCAAGCCGCACGACGTGCAAAGGCGATGCGCCGTCCCTTGCAACAATCTTGGAAAAGTCTGCTTGGCCTGCCACCAGATCTGCGAGGCCCGGCCCCAGCGGCAGGCCCATCAAGGTATCAAAGCCGCTGCCCGGCTGGGCGACGTCGAGGATGACAACCTTCTCACCTTTGGTGGCCAGTGTTCGCGCCATGGCGATGGCGATGAGGGCGGCATTGGGCACGGGCGCTCCCAAGCTTGTCAAAGCAAAGCTTGAAAGCCCGCGCGCCTTTTTCAATGCTTCCAAAGTTGATGCCTGACGCTGCGTGGCCTCGGCAAATTTCGAAGCCTTGCCTTCGCCCAAATCATCCAGCATGGCAAGCGCAGCAATAGGCGTGAGCGCTGCCGGCATTGCCCCCAAAATTCCTGCCGTTGCTTCGCGTGCCGGTTTTGGTACTGCGAGGTCTGGCGCTGTGGTTGGTCCCGCCATGGCGTTGGCATTCACTTTTGGGACCTCGAAATTAGGCACCGCAATCGTATGCGTATCTACTTCCCGCGCGGGATGTTGGCGGCGGGGTTCGTTCTGGCGCTGAGGCAACGGCCCTGAGAGCAATTCCAAAACGAAGCCAAGGCCCAGCCCCAAGGCCAGACCTGCAATGGTGCTGAGCAAAAGGATGGGGCCCATTTTAGGGAAGAACGGCGTTGCGGGCACAACCGCCCTCTCGATGATGCGCGCAAAGCCCGGCTGCATGCTGGTGTCTTGTCTGGCGTTGACATCGGCATAGCGGTTCAACATGTTTTGCAACATGGTGCGATTGGCTTCCGCCTCGCGCTCGAGTTCCTTGAGTTTCACATCTGAGATATTCGCTTGCGTCTCGGTGCCCTTAAGTTTGTCCAAACTGGCGCGCAGGCTTGCGGCGCGGGCCTGGGCCACTTTGGCTTGGCCTTGCAAGCTATCAACCACCTTGAGCGCTTCGGCGCGGACTTGGCCATTGACGGCGTTCAACTCCTGCTGGGCGGCGATCATCTTGGGATGATTGGGAAGATAGACTGCCGAGAGTTCAGATATCTTGCGCTGTGCGGACACTTGCTGTTCGCGCAGGTTTTGCACTAGAGCAGATGATAGAACATCGGCAGACGCTTCGACCTGCCCGCGTGATGCCAGAATGCTGCGAATTTCATTGGCCTTGGCTTGGGCTTCAGCGCTGGCGGTTTCAGCCACGGTGATCTGCGAATTCAATTCTGAAATCTGCTGAGTGCCAAGTGTTGATGTGGCACCTTTCAGAAGCCCTGCGTCGGCACGATATTTCTCAACTGCATTTTCCGAAGCAGAAACTTTGGCGCGCAAGTCATCAATTTGTTTGCCCAGCCAAGTGCGGACGCGGTCATTGGATGTGGCACCACTTTCATGGGTTGAAAGAACATAGGTATCTGCGATGGCGTTGGCCGTGGCTGCCGCCAGCTCCGGCGTGGCAGTTGAAGACTTGATGCCGATCGTGTTTGATTCCGGGATGGCATAGACCGCAACGCTGGCACCCAGGTTTTTGGCGGCGAGGATTTTGGGCTGATAGGCGCGCGGGTCTTCCTTGAATCCCCAAGCGATCAAAAACTTGCCTAGGGTTCCAGGCGCTTTGAGTTGGGTGTTATATTCGGGCTTGGTATCCAAAGCCAATTGCTCAACGACGCGGGCATCAATGTCATTGGATTTCAGAACAGAAACCTGACTCGCCACCATGCGGTCACTGACGAGGCCTTCCGGGCCGCTCACATCTTGAACAGATGTTGACTTGTCAAAGGGCGTTGCAAGATTTTCGATATTCAACAATGCTTCTGCCGAATAGATCGGCTTGCTCGTCATCGCAAAAAAGCTGCCACCCAAGAGGCCAAGCAGAGTTGCCCCGACAATCAGTATCTTGCGACGCGCCAGACCACGCAAAATGTCAGAGAAATTCGTCGTTGATTGCGGTGCGTTCATGCGCGTCCCAGAGGTGCCCGATTGAGACTCGGGTTATCGCGCCCGCATGGTAACCAATCCCTTAACAAACGCCTGCGCCGTCGATTTAGAGTTTGTTCACCATGTTTATCTAAGCAGATGAAATCATTCAGTTGAAAGTTCGTTCGTATGCGTTTTCTGGTGCAGGTTCTCAGTCTTATGGCAGCGCTCGCCCTGTCGGGTTGCGTTGAAGATTGGCAGGCCAAGGGGCCGCGTGCCGCCCCCGGCGGTATGGGAATCATGGCCAACGGTGATGTCGCCGACGGGCCGGGTACAGTTTCATCAATCACACAGCTGCCGACGGGCAATCGCATTGGCCCCATCCTACCGTTTGGTGCGCGCGGCCATGCCAATGCATATGAATTTGGCTCCGGCTACCGCGTCGGCTCGGGCGACAAGCTTGCAATTCGCGTCGCGGGGGAAACCGATTTGACGGGCGAATTTCCAGTTGATGCCTCAGGCGCCATTTCGCTTCCTTATGTGCAATCTGTCACTGTTGCGGGCATGACAACCCCACAGATCGAGCAAATGATTGGCGGGCGGCTACGGCAGGGTTTCTTGCGCGACCCGCAGGTTTCGGTACAGGCCGTGGCCATGCGCCCATTCTTCATCATGGGCGAAGTGACAACGGCGGGTTCATACCCCTATCAAGCGGGAATGAATGTGCAGCAGGCGATTGCGGTCGCCGCGGGCTTTGGTCCACGCGCCGACAAGACGATTGTTCTGCTCACGCGGCGTGATGCGCGGGGCACGATCACCAGCAAAGTTCCGCTGGCCACCCAGATTTTCCCGGGTGACATCATCTATGTGCGCGAACGCTGGTTCTAGCGTTCGCGGGACCGACAGCTGATGCGCATCCTGCATGTTTTCCGCAAACCTGTCGGTGGGTTGTTTCGCCATGTGGCGGATTTGGTGCGCGGGCAAAGCGCTCTGGGACACGAGGTCGGCCTGATCTGTGACAGCCAAACGGGCGGTGCTGCCGCCGAAGCGGAATTGCAGAAACTCGCGCCACATTGCGCCTTGGGCACCGCGCGCATTGCCATTTCAACACTGCCGGGATTTGGCGATCTTGCGGCCAGCAGGCTTGTTGCCCAGCGCGCCAAGACCATCGGCGTTGAAATCATTCACGGACATGGGGCCAAGGGCGGTGTCTATGCGCGGTTGGCGGCGCGCAAATTGAAAGTTCCGGGTGTCTATGCACCGCATGGTGGCAGCCTGCACTATGATTGGCTGAAACCGCCGGGAGCAGCGTTTCTAGCAGCTGAACGGGTCTTGCGCTTCAAGGGCACTGGATTGATTTTTGTCTGCGCGTTTGAACGGCAACTCTATGACAAGAAAATCGGCCTCGGCCCCTGCCCTTCGGCGGTGGTCTACAACGGGCTTTGGGCGGAAGAGTTTGCACCCCGCACGATTGCGCCGGATACAACAGATCTGTTGTTTGTCGGTGAAATGCGCAAGCTCAAAGGCGTTGACGTTTTGCTGCAGGCGCTTGCCGCATTGCCAGTTGCCAGACGCCTCACCTTGACGCTTGTTGGCGAAGGTGCAGACCAGGCAGGCTTTGAGGCTTTGGCTCAGACGTTGGGCCTAACGGAGCACGTCCGCTTCGTTGGCCGCAAGACCATGGCGGAGGCCAAAATGCTCGGCCGGGTTCTCGTATTGCCTTCGCGCCATGAGAGCTTTCCCTATGTGATCCTCGAGGCCATCGCGGCGCAGATTCCAGTGCTGGCTTCGAACGTGGGCGGCATTGGTGAAATTCTGCCACTCGAATGTCTTGTTCCGGCTGATGACAGCCTGGCGTTGGCGCAGAAGTTGGAACTGCTAGTCCCGCGTGCAATGCCAAATCTTGATGTAGCGCGTGCATTGCAAACCCAAGCACGCGAAAAATTCAGCGTTGCCCATATGACAGCGGGCGTTCTGGCCTTTTACAACAGGCTGCGTTAACTGTTTTTTAACCACGGTTAATTTTGTGGCCGACAGCCCTGCATGCGGCTTCCGGCTTGCATGGCCCCATCCGACAGAACGTTTGTTTCAGGATGGCGCAATAATGAAACTCGATCCCAAAGACCTACGCCTTGCGGCGCGGGTTGATCTGGAAAGCTTGCTGAAAGCGGAGAACCGTTCGCATTTTCGCGAAGTTGTTGAACAGCAACTTTCCGGGAGACGCCACCTTACACCGCAAATGGTTGTGTTGATCACAGGCGCTCTGGACTTTATCGGAACCATGCTGGTCGCAAGTGCGCTGCTGCTGCGCTATCCCGGCATTCCGGTCCGCCAAGAGTGGCTGGTTTACGGAATGTTTGTGGGATTTGGCGCGGTTGCTTTGGTGGGCATTCTGCAAGCCTTGGGCCTCTACCAATTTCTCAATCTGCTTTCCCCCTTTCGGCGCGTTACAAAACTGGTTTTCGCCTGGTTCTTGACCTTCGCCATCCTCGGCGTGAGCATTTTCATGCTGAAGTTTGGCGACTATATTTCGCGTGTGTGGTTTTTATCCTGGGCCTTCTCGGGTGTGTGCTTTTTCACCTCGTGGCGCTTTCTGCTAGGGGCGTTCCTGCGCCATGTGAACCGCGACGGGCATTTCAACAAGCGCGCCGTCCTGGTGGGCGGTGGCGACAGCGCGGCGCGGGTCATTTCGGTGATCGAGAATTCGACGGAGACTGGCATCAAACTCATCGGCGTCTTTGATGACCGCGATGACGTGCGCGTTCCCGGCGAAGTCAAAGGCCTGTTCAAATTGGGCGGGATTGATGATCTCATCGACTTTGTGCGTTCAACGCCGATTGATACCTTGATTGTCACCCTGCCAACCACCGCAGAAGAACGCCTGTTGCATATTCTTGATCGACTTTGGATTCTGCCGGTTGATATTCGCTTGAGCGCGCAGGGCCAGAGAGTGCGCCTGCGGCCGCGGGCCTATTCCTATATCGGCAACCTTCCCTGCCTTGATGTCTATGACAAGCCTTTGGGTGAATGGGGGCCTTATCTCAAGACCGTTCTGGATAAATCCGTTGCAGCCCTGATGCTGATCTTGTTGGCCCCGGTCTATGCGGCGATTGCCTTGGCCATCAAGCTCGACAGCAAGGGCCCGGTGTTTTTCAAGCAGAAGCGTTATGGCTTCAACAATGAGTTGATCGAGATTTACAAATTCCGTTCGATGTATGCTGACCAGGCCGATGCCAATGGCTCGAAGCTGGTCTCACGTGGTGATGCGCGGGTGACGCGCGTTGGCAAATTCATCCGGCGCACCACACTGGATGAGATCCCGCAGTTCCTCAATGTGCTGATGGGTGAGCTTTCACTCGTTGGCCCGCGTCCCCACGCGACACAGGCCAAGGCGGGACAATCGCTTTATGAACACGTGGTCGATGGCTATTTCGCGCGTCACCGGGTGAAGCCCGGCCTCACAGGCTGGGCCCAGGTCAACGGCTGGCGCGGCGAAACCGACACGAATGAGAAAATCGAGCGGCGTGTGGAGCATGACCTGTTCTATATCGAGAACTGGTCATTAACCTTTGATCTTTACATCTTGGCAAGAACTCCGCTCGCCCTTTTCACAACCAAGAACGCA
>JAYUEP010000134.1:0-4552 GCA_043739165.1 Hyphomicrobiales bacterium | reverse complement strand
CAAAAAAGGCCAGCCGCGCATGAAGCCACCTTTCCCCGCCAACGTCGGCCTTTATGGCGCGCCGACCACGGTGAACAATGTGGAATCGATTGCTGTGGCCGGAACCATTCTGCGCCGTGGTGCCACGTGGTTCAACAAAATCGGCACGCCCAACAACGTGGGCACAAAACTGTTCTGCATCTCAGGCCATTTGAACACGCCCTGCAATGTGGAAGAAGCTTTGGGCATTCCATTTCGTGAATTGATCGACAAACATTGCGGCGGCGTGCGCGGCGGTTGGGATAATCTGCTCGCCGTCATCCCCGGCGGCTCATCAGTGCGCATGGTGCCCGCTGAATTGATTATTGATACGCCGATGGATTTTGACTCGCTTTCAAAATTGCGTTCCGGCTTGGGCACGGCGGCGGTGATCGTGATGGATAAATCAACCGATCTGATCAAAGCCATCGCACGTCTCTCGAAGTTCTACATGCATGAGAGCTGCGGCCAATGCACGCCATGCCGCGAAGGCACGGGTTGGATGTGGCGCGTGATGACGCGCATGGTCGAAGGCCGGGCTGAGAAGCGCGAGATTGACATGTTGCTCGATGTGACCAAGCAGATCGAAGGCCACACCATCTGTGCGCTGGGCGATGCCGCTGCTTGGCCGATCCAAGGCCTGATCACGCATTTCAGGCCAATGATCGAAGCCCGCATTGATGCCTATACCTATCGTTCCACTTCAGATGGCGCAGTGCGCCACGCGGCGGAGTAGGGCGCAATGCACCTCGCTGAACTCAACATTGGCAAATTCAAATATCCGATCACGGATCTGCGGATGGCTGGGTTCATGGATAATCTGGACCGGATCAACGCCTTGGCCGAACGCGCTGAAGGGTTTGTCTGGCGCTTGGTATCGGATGGCAGCAATAACGCAACCGATATCCGTTACGGCGACAATGATTTCGCGGTGAATTTGTCTGTTTGGAAAGATGCGAAGGCGCTGGAAAATTACGTCTTCAAAACTGTTCATGTGCAGATCTATAAAAAGCGCGCTGACTGGTTTGAAAAAATGGAAAAGCCCCACATGGTGTTTTGGTGGGTGCCAGAAGGCTATATTCCACCACTGTCGGAGGCGATCGACAAGTTGGAATATTATCAAACAAACGGCGCAAGCGAGCAGGCTTTCGGTTGGGCTGAAGTGATGGATGTGGAGCGCATGCGTTCCCTGAGGTGCGCATAATGCCTAAAATCAAGATAGACGGCCAGGAAATCGAAGTTGAAAACGGCGTGACGCTGCTTCAGGCCTGTGAAATGGCGGGCGCTGAAGTGCCACGCTTCTGTTTTCATGACCGTCTTTCCATCGCGGGCAATTGCCGCATGTGCCTTGTTGAGGTGAAGGGTGGCCCGCCTAAACCCCAAGCCTCTTGCGCCATGTCGGTGAATGATTTGCGCCCCGGCCCCAATGGTGAGCCGCCGGAAGTTTTCACCAAGACGCCGATGGTCAAAAAGGCCCGTGAGGGCGTCATGGAATTTCTGCTGATCAACCACCCGCTGGATTGCCCCGTGTGTGACCAGGGCGGCGAATGCGATCTGCAAGACCAAGCCATGGCCTATGGCAAATCCGGAAATCGCTTTGCTGAAAACAAGCGCGCCGTGGAAGACAAAAATCTCGGGCCGCTGGTCAAAACCGAAATGACCCGCTGCATCCAATGCACACGCTGTGTGCGCTTCACCACCGAAGTGGCAGGCATTGAAGAACTGGGCCTTGCGGGCCGGGGCGAAGATGTTGAGATCACCACCTATCTCAACAAGGCCATAAATTCCGAACTGCAGGGCAATATCATCGATCTCTGCCCGGTTGGCGCATTGACGTCAAAGCCTTATGAATTCAAGGCCCGTTCCTGGGAATTGCGCAAGACCGAGACCATCGACGTGATGGACGCCGTGGGCTCCAACATCCGCGTTGATGCGCGGGGCCGCGAAGTCATGCGCATTCTGCCGCGCACCCATGAAGATGTGAACGAGGAATGGATTTCCGACAAGACGCGCTTTGTCTTTGACGGCTTGAAAACGCAGCGCTTGGATCAGCCTTACGTGCGTGACATTGGCAAGCTGCGCCCCGCCACATGGGCCGAAGCGCTTTCGCGCGCCGGAGCCAAGCTCAAGGCCGCCAAGCCCGAACGCGTCGGCATTCTGCTGGGTGACTTGGTCGCCGCCGAAGAAGCTTTCGCGCTGAAAGAACTCGCGTTGAAAATGGGCATCGCCAATATCGATTGCCGCCAGGATGGTTCGCCGCTGGGTGAACATGGGGGCAGGGCTGGCTATCTCTTCAATTCTTCTATTGCAGGCATTGAAGAAGCCGATGCCATCATGTTGATCGGCTGCAACCCGCGCCTTGAAGCGCCGGTGCTCAACGCTCGCATCAAGAAGCGCCTGAACAAAGGCGGCTGCATCATCGGCGTTGTCGGTGAACAGGCCGACCTGACCTACAAATATGCTTATCTTGGCGCTGGCCCCGAAAGCTTGGCCGAGATGATGAACCACCCGCCTTCCAAGGCGCAGAAGCCGCTGTTCATCATTGGGCAGGGCGCTTTGGCGCGTCCCGACGGCGCGGCAATCTTGGCCATGGCCCACAAGGCCGCAACGTCTATTGGCGTCATCAAGGACGGCTGGAACGGATTCAACATTCTGCACACAGCCGCAGGACGTGTGGGTGCGCTCGATGTCTGCGCGCTGCCGGGCGAACATGGTTTGAATACCGCGGGCATTTTAAACGCTGCCGCGAAGGGTGATCTCGACGTTGTGCTTCTCGCAGGTGCCGATGAGATCGACACAGCCAAACTTGGCAAGAGCTTCGTGATTTATATCGGCAGCCATGGCGACGCTGGGGCCGCGCGTGCGGATGTCATTTTGCCCGGTGCCGCATATGTTGAAAAAGCTGCCACCTATGTGAACACTGAAGGCCGCCCGCAAATGACGGCCCGCGCCGTGTTTCCGCCGGGCGAGGCCCGTGAAGATTGGGCGATCATCACGGCACTTGCCGCCGAAGCAGGCGTAAAGCTGGATTTCGATACGGTCGAAGGCTTGCGTGCGGCGATGTATAAGATTGCACCACAACTGGCGGCCCTTAATCAGGTGGCCAAGACCGACGCAGCAGCACTGAATGAATTGCAGCAGGGCGCGGGCAAGGCCTCGAAGGAAGTATTCGCTTCTCCGGTGAAAGACTTCTATCTCACCAACCCGATTGCGCGTGCATCACGCATCATGGCGGAATGCTCGGCCCTGAAAAATGGCCAAAAACTTCAGGCGGCGGAGTAAGCGATGTTTGAACTTCTCCTCACCCTTGGCCTGATCGCGCTCGAGAGTCTTGGCCTTCTCGTGGCGCTGTTGATCGTTGTGTCTTACCTCATCTATTTTGATCGCAAGGTCTGGGCCGCCGTGATGATGCGGCGCGGGCCCAATGTGGTGGGCCCCTGGGGCCTGCTGCAAAGCTTTGCCGACTTGTTGAAATTCGTCTTCAAGGAAGTGATCATTCCAGATGGTGCCAACAAGGTCGTGTTTGTGATCGCTCCTATCGTCACCTCGCTGCTGGCGCTTTCGGCCTGGGCCGTGATGCCGATCAGCGAAGGCTGGCATATCGCCAATATTAATGTCGGCGTGTTGTTCCTTTTCGCCATCTCGTCGCTGGGCGTTTACGGGGTGATCATGGGCGGCTGGGCCTCGAATTCGAAATATCCTTTTCTTTCAGCGCTGCGCTCCGCCGCGCAAATGGTGTCTTACGAAGTCTCCATCGGCTTTGTGATTATCACGGTCCTGCTCTGTGCAGGTTCACTCAACCTCACTGACATTGTTCACGCCCAAACTCACGGCCTTGGTACCAAGATCGGCTTGCCGCCATCATTCCTCGATTGGTATTGGCTGCCGCTGTTCCCCATGTTCGTGATCTTCTTCATCTCGGCGCTGGCGGAAACCAACCGCCCGCCCTTTGATCTGGTGGAAGCCGAATCCGAATTGGTCGCGGGCTTCATGGTGGAATATTCGTCCACACCTTATCTGCTGTTCATGCTCGGCGAATATGTCGCCATCACCACCATGTGCGCCATGACGACGACGATGTTCCTTGGCGGCTGGTCGCCAATCATCGCGGTTGCACCATTCACTTGGGTTCCCGGCATCATCTGGTTCCTGCTCAAACTGGTCTTCGTTTTCTTCGGCTTTGCCATGGTGAAGGTGATCGTGCCGCGCTATCGTTATGACCAGTTGATGCGCCTCGGTTGGAAAGTGTTCCTGCCGGTTTCTCTGGCCTGGGTGGTGATCACCTCCGGCGTTCTCGTTTTCATGGGATGGTTGCCATCATGAGCATGTCTCTCTCTGGCGCTGGCCGCCAATTGTTCCTTAAGGAATTCATGCACGCCGGTTGGCTGGCGCTGAAATATCTGGTGCGCCCCAAGGTGACGTTGAATTACCCGCATGAAAAAGGCGTTCTCTCTCCGCGCTTCCGCGGCGAACATGCCTTGCGCCGGTATCCCAATGGCGAAGAACGCTGCATCGCCTGCAAGCTTTGCGAAGC
>JAYUEP010000133.1:0-4640 GCA_043739165.1 Hyphomicrobiales bacterium | reverse complement strand
CTGTTTGAAGGCGCGGTTCGGCGTGAAGCCCATCCAGAAGGATTCAAGATTGTTGGGCGTGGCTTCCCATTGTGACGGCTTGACGGGCTTGTTCATGGCAATTGCTCCTGCAGCGATGGGCTAGCATAGCACCAGCTGCAGGATTGATGAAATGCACCAGTTCACCCTCTTAGGGCGTGCCAAACCGTAAAAGCCGCCACTGCGAAGAACACCAGCCCACACACCCGGCCAATGGTGATGGTGATCTTGGGATTGCCCGTCAAAAAGTCGCGCGCCTTGGCCGCAGCAGCTCCCAATCCGCCATAAATGGTAAATTGGGTGACCACAGTGAGAATTCCCATGGCCAGCGCCTGCGCCCAAACCGGCCCAAAGCGCGGCTGGATGAAGGTGGGATAGACCGCCAGCACAAACATATAGGCCTTGGGGTTGAGCACGCAGGTGACAAAGCCTTGGCGAAATGCCGATGCAACAGAGCGCTTCGGCGCGGCCCCAATCTCATCCACGGTGATCGAACTTTTGATCAGCGTGAAACCCACCCAACACATGTAAGCCGCACTCACAAGCAGGATCACCGTGATCAACTGTGGTGAAAGCTGCGTGATGAGGCCAACAAAGAAGGCCCCAAAGATCGTATGAAACACCCCGCCAAGATTGACGCCCAACGTGGCCGCCAATCCACGCGACCAACCGCCTGCCAGCGAATTGGCAATCACAAAAAACATGTCCATCCCCGGCACAATGATGATGCCGAAGAGGAGCACGAAATAAAGCCAAAGATTTTGCGCGTAAGTCATCAGCATGCCTATACAGCAACCTGCTGTCAATTTCTGTCAGCAGTGATTAGCGGTCAACGTGAATTGCAAAGCGGGTCATCGACACCGAGTACCCATATCTGAATTGCTCTCAATTGCGGACGAGAAGCCCTAGCATTTGATACGCTGCGATGAGCCGGAAGCTAACAATTGGGGCGCCCTCAATTGGATCAATCCTTGGTCGACTTTAGTGCTTCGTGTGCCGCCAAGAACGCCTGCCGACCTGCGGGGGTACCGCAGTAAACGGTGATCTGAACCAATGCTTCCTTGATCTCATCAACAGTTACGCCGCTTGCTATTGCGGCCTTCGTGTAAATGCCCAACTCTTGAAAGCGGCCTAGTCCTCCGAGGATTCCAAGCGTGAGGATGCTCCGGGTCTTCTGGTCAAGTCCGGGACGACTCCACACATAACCCCAAGCCAATTCAGTAACAGCTCGTTGGAACGTCATCATGAAATCATCGGAACCGGCCAAGTTTGCGTCTACATAATCAGCACCGAGTACCTGTTTCCTTTTGTTGAGTCCCTTCTCATAAAGCTGGTTGTCCGACATTATGCACCTCCACAAATGTTTCGAACCGAATCGTATTATGCAGCGATAGAGTTCAACTTCTCAAGTCGCCGTCCACCCACACGATGCTGACCCTGAATTGATGGCCGTTTTCGGTCAAGTCCCGAAGTGATCCGCATTTCTTGAAGGTTCTGCAGTGAACCAGAAAGCAGAAATTCAAACGCGCCCACGGCTCGCGTGCGGTTTGACTTCACTTGGTGATTGGTCGAAGTTCAACCCCACACTTGCAGGAGAACCAGATGTCAATCCCACCACCTCTGCCTGAAGAAACCCTTGATCCACATGATTGGTCGGAAGTCCGCGCCCTCGCCCACAAGATGATCGACGATGCCATCACGCAGCTGAGTGAAGTGCGGAACAGGCCCGTGTGGCAGCCCATGCCCGATCAGGTGCGAGCGGCGTTCAAGTCTCAAGTCCCTAAGCAAGCGACGCCTCTTGCTGATGTTTACAAGGAAATGCAGCAAAATCTCACACCCTATCCCATGGGCAACACCCATCCGCGATTCTGGGGCTGGTATATGGGGGCCAGCAATTTTACCGGAGCCTTGGGTGATTTTCTTGCCGCCATCAATGGCTCCAATCTCGGCGGCGGCATCACGGCCGCAGCGGAGGTGGATCGACAGGTGGTGAATTGGCTCGTCAGCTTGATGGGCTTTCCAGACAGCGCCAGCGGAACCTTGACCAGTGGCGGGTCGATGGCCAATGCCATCGGCCTCAACATCGCGCGCAATGAAAAGGCAGGCGTTGACGTGCGCCGTGAAGGAGTGACGTCCCTGCCCCAGCCTTTGCGCTACTACGCCTCCGATCAATCCCACAGCAGCAGCCAAAAGGCGCTCGAATTGCTCGGCCTTGGTTCGAACAGCTTGCGCTTTGTGCCCTCCGATGCGCAGTTGCGCATGAACATGACGGCGCTGGCAAACATGATCCACGAAGACCGTTCCAATGGATTTCGCCCAGCCTGCGTGATCGCCACGGCGGGAACCACCAATGCGGGCGCCATTGATGACATCAATGCCATTGCAGACCTATGCCAGCGCGAAGGGCTTTGGCTTCATGTCGATGGCTGCATTGGGGCCTTGCTCAAACTGTCGCCCAGGCACAGCCATTTGGTGGCGGGCATAGAGCGGGCGGATTCCCTGGCGCTTGATCTGCACAAATGGCTCCATGCCCCATTTGCAGTGGGCTGTGCGATTGTGCGCGATGCCAAACAGCACTTCGCGGCCCTCAATTTACACGGCCCCTATCTGGAAGCCCAGCCGCGCGGCGTGAGTGCCGGTGAATTTCTGTTTGACTATAGCTATGAACTCTCGCGCAGCTTCAAGGCGCTGAAAATTTGGATGTCGCTCAAGGAACAAGGCACTGAAAAATTCGGCCGCCTCATCGATCAAAATATCGCGCAGGCCCACTATCTCACAGCGCTGATTACATCCAATCCCAAACTTGAACTGATGGCCCCAACGGTGATCAACATTGTGAGCTTCCGTTACCGCGGCTCTGGTGGCGAAGACGCGAAATTGAAAACCCTGAACAGTGAAATCATGCTGCGCCTTCAGGAGGAAGGCACCGCCGTTGTGACCGACACCACTTTGCAGGGCCGCTATTGCCTGCGCGCCGCCATCGTCAATCACCGCACAAGGCGCGAGGATTTGGATGTGCTGGTGGCGGAAGTCATTCGCTTGGGAGACGTTTTGCAGCAAGACAAGTAACTGGCGCTGGGCACATTTTCCAAACGCGCGATGTGATGCTAGGCTCACTCCATGTCGCTCTCTAACGCCTTCGCGCTCATCCAATCTGGCTCGCCCTATCTGTCTTTCCTGTTGCAAGAGCATGAAAGTTTCGCGCGTGAGATCACGCCCGAAAACGCCAGTGCCCAATGCGCTGCACTGTTGGCGGAAGCGGCAAGGGCCAGTACCGCGCCGTCGCGCGATGAAGCCATGCAAATCTTGCGGCAGGCCAAGCGCAAGCTGGCGCTCTTGGTTGCACTCTGCGACTTGGGCGAAATCTGGCAACTCGCGCAAGTCACCGATGCGCTGACCCGCTTTGCCGATGCCGCAGTACAAGCCGCCCTCGCCCTTATATGGCGCGTCGAATGCGCCAAAGGCAAAGTCTCTGGCGATGCAGGCAGTGGCCAAACGCCGGGCTATGTCGTCCTCGCCATGGGCAAAATGGGGGCCTTTGAACTCAACTACTCCAGCGACATAGATCTCATCGTTTTCTACGATCCAGACCGCGCGCAGCTGGCATCGGATATCGAGCCCGAGCCATTTTATGTGAAGCTGACACGCGCGCTCGTTGCCATGCTGCAAGACCAGACGGGGGATGGTTATGTCTTCCGCACCGATCTGCGCCTGCGGCCAGACCCGCGCGCCACGCAAATGGCCATCCACATTGAAGCCGCAGCGACCTACTATGAAACCCAGGGCCAGAACTGGGAACGCGCCGCCATGATCAAGGCCAGGCCTTGCGCTGGCGACATAGAATTGGGCCGCGAATTTCTGGATCGGCTCAAGCCCTATATCTGGCGCAAATATCTCGACTATGCCGCCATCGCCGATGTGCAATCGATGAAGCGGCAGATTCACGCCGTCAAAGGCCATGGCGAAATCGCCGTGCTGGGCCACAACCTCAAGCTCGGCCGGGGCGGCATTCGTGAAATTGAATTCTTTGTGCAGACCCAGCAATTGATCGCAGGTGGGCGCAATCCATCCCTGCGCTGCATCGCCACCAACCAGGGTCTTGATGCCTTGGCGCAGGCAAAATGGATCACGCCTGAAACAGCAGACCAATTGAAGGAAGCTTACGCCTTCTTGCGCAGGCTGGAACACCGCGCCCAGATGGTGGATGACCAGCAAACCCATGAGACTCCGTCAGACCCGGAGAAGTTCGAAGCCTATGCCCATTTCGCAGGCTTCGAAAATGGCGCAGAGCTTGCTGTCAAACTGCGCGCCACTTTGGAATGTGTTCAAAGCCACTATGCGGCGCTGTTTGAATCCGCCGATGATTTGAGTGCAGGTGAAGGCAGCCTTGTCTTCACCGGCGGCGAAGATGATCCGGCAACGCTCGAAACCTTGCGCCGCATGGGTTATGTGCAGGTGACTGAAGTGGCCGCCACCATTCGAGCCTGGCATTTTGGCCGCTACCGCGCGACGCGCACCGCAAGGGCGCGCGAACTGCTCACCGAGTTGATGCCCGCCTTGCTCAAGACTCTGGCGCAAAGCGGCGATGCCGACCGGGCCTTTATCGCCTTCGACAAATTCAT
>JAYUEP010000132.1:0-4654 GCA_043739165.1 Hyphomicrobiales bacterium | reverse complement strand
GCCATGAGATTGCGGAACATCATGCTGGTCGGTTGCAAAAAAACCTCTCCAAGAGAAATGACCGGAAACATGATGGGCAGCGCGCCGTTGGCCAGCACACCGCGTTTTACGGCTTCAAGCAATTCAGGGAAGTGCCGATGGCAATTGTTGAAACCGCTCTCGGTATAGCAAATCCCCACAATGGGTTTGTCCAACGCCTCATCGGTATAGCCCATGGATTTTGCGAATGACCGCCTCAGATACAGCGCAAATTCGGGATCACCATAATTGGTGAGCCCGCGGCCAAGACCTTTGGATTCATTGCTTGCCATTAGGACGCCTTTGCAATCAGCTTGTGACGGATATACTTGGGTTCCAGATAGTCGAGAATACCTAAAGCTCCGCCTTCGCGTCCAAAGCCGCTCTCCTTCATCCCGCCAAAAGGGGCTTCTGCAGTGGCAACCAACATTTCGTTGATGCCAACCATTCCGGTTTCCAGGCGTTCCGCCGTGAATTGGGCCAGCATGGCGTCGTTGGAGAAAACATAGCCAGCCAGTCCGAAGGGCAACGCGTTGGCCCGCTCGATCACTTCACTTGTCTCGGAAAATCTCGTGATGGGTGCAATCGGTGCGAAGGGCTCTTCATGCATCACGCGGGCATCATCTGGCACATCGCTCAAGACGGTGGGCTCGAGAAAATGACCTTTGTTGAGATGGGCCGGCCTTTTGCCACCAGTCAGAAGCTTCGCCTTTTTCGCCAGGGCATCGCCAATCAACTCCTCGGCGGCGAGCAGCCCCCGTGCGCGGATCATCGGCCCCATGGATGTCTTCTCGTCCAGACCGTCACCCACAACAAGCGTCTTGGCAAAATCCGCAAAGGCGCTCTGGAACGTCTCGACAATTGAGTCGTGAACATAAAACCGCGAGGGCGAAATACACACTTGTCCGCAATTGCGGAACTTGGCGGTGGCAGTGGCGCGTGCGGCCATCACAGGATCAGCATCGTGATGAACAATCACCGGCGCGTGGCCGCCGAGTTCCATGGAAACACGCTTCATGCCGTCCGCGCATTGGCGCAGGATGGATTTGCCCACGGTCACTGAACCGGTGAGAGAGACTTTTCTCACAATGGGCGAAGCGATGAGCTTCTCGGACAGATTTTTTGCAGGACCGGTCAAGACAGTGACCGCACCTGGCATTATTCCAGCATCAACGAGGCATTGCACAAGGGCAAAGCAAGTGCCCGGTGCCTCGGATGCAGGGCGCGCGATGACGGAGCAACCTGCCGCCAGCGCCGCAGCAATCTTGCGCGCGGGCAGCAAAGCCGGGAAATTCCAGGCTGAAAGTGACAAGCACACACCAACAGGTTGGAAAAGAACTGTCATGCGCTGGTCAACTGCGCGCCCCGGAATGGTGTGGCCATAGATGCGTTTGGCTTCCTCGCCATACCATTCGAATTGATCAGCAGCAGCGTTGGTCTCGCCGCGTGCTTCTGCCAAGGGCTTGCCGGTCTCAGTGCTCATGGTTCGCGCAATGTCTTCGACGCGTTCACGGATCAGGTCGGAAGCTTTGCGCATGATCTTTGCGCGGTTCCAAGCCGGCACATCACGCCATGTTGTGAAGCCTGACGCTGCGCTGGTTAAGGCCCTTGCAATATCGTGATCAGTGGCCACCGGAATATGGCCAATCACATCCTCTGTGACCGGACTGAAAACCGGCATGGTTCCCTGGTCTGAAGATGTTCGCCACGTGTTGTTGATCAGCAAACCAAATTGTCCGTACATGCCGTTCTCCTCAGATGATTTGGCGCGCATAGGCGTCTTGGACGTCGCTGCACCAGTTTCCGACATTCCACTGCCCATAAGCACCCATGCCATTGGCGGGATCTGAGCCGTGATAGACCGGGACATGGATGACCGAGAGACCAGGATAGGCATGGGCTTGGGAGAGAGCGGCCTCGAGTTCTTTCACGCTGGTCCCGCCCCAAACGGCGTTGATACCTTTCACAGACGAAGCCAGCCGAACATAGTCAACGTCGACGACATCGTTGGTTCGATATTCCACGGCATATTGGGCCATCTGCAGCCCACTGATTGCAGCCATGCGCCTGTTGTCAAAGATGACAATGGTGCCCTGCGCCCCGTGTTGTACCGCATCGATCAGCACTTGCGGCGACATCATGAAGGAGCCATCGCCGGTAAAGGCAACGGTGTAGCGTGGAGTGGCGGCCATGGCGCCGGCCAGAACCGCACTTACCCCAAAGCCCATATAGGAAGCACCTGACTCGGTAATGGTGTCAAAAGGCGAATCGTCTTTGACGATCTGGAATCCATTGGCCTGGACGTCGCCGGCATCGAACAGTTTCAGAAGCCCATGACGCTTGCAGAAGTTTGCCACTGTCGCAATCGCTGCAGGCTGTGCCAGAACCGGCCTCTGCCAGGCCTCATCAAAAAGCGGAGCAGCGCTGCATTGCTGCTCGCGGAAAGCCATCCATGATTCCTTGCTTGCAGCACAGGATTGAAGCCAACTGGTCCGTTCCGGCACCGTGCGCGATGCGAACCGCATCGTCAGGTTTGAAACGATCATGCCAATGTCACCAATCAGAGGTGTCGTATTGTTATAATGCAAAACGTCATCCATATCGGCGTTGATGTTGATGACGTGTTTGACCTTGGGATAGCCAATTCCGGAGCAGTCGCTCTGGCACACTGCACGGGTGCCAATTGCAATCAGCAACTCGGCCTCTGCCATGGCGTGATTGCCGCTGATCGAACCCTTGGAACCACCGACATGCATGTTGAGCGGGTGTGCATCGGGAAGAACACCGGTTGATCCCGGACTGAAGACAACCGGGATATTCGCTGCCTCTGCAAAGTCGCGCAAGACGGATGCATGTTTGCGTGTGCCGCCCCCTGCCTTGATGATCACGCGATCAAACGAGCAGATGAGTTTTATGGCCTCCGACAACAAGGTTTCATCGGCACCGGGTGACGGCGGCAAGGCAACCTGTTCGGGCAGCGCTATCAGATTGATCAACACAGTCTGCGGCTGCGTGTTGATCGGCAGCAAAAGAAAGAAGGGGCCAGCTTTTGTCGGGTGGAACACGCTGGCCCGCCCGCGGCGCATGGCTTCTCGCAAAGCTTCTGGCGTATGCAGAACATAGGCCTGGCCCATCAAGGCCGTGATTTGTCCATAGAGGCCTTGCTGGCGCTTGGGGATCTGCTGCATGTTATAGCCTTCGCCATGCGTCGTCTCATCGCCATAGATATGGTAGACACCAATGCCATTTGATGCCGCAACCAAAGACCCCGCCATTGCTTGCAAAGCACCTGGTCCGATTGATGTGACGACGGCGCAGGGGACGCCGTAAATCCAGCGTAACGCCGTGGCGGCATGGGCCATTTCGGTCTCGTGACGAAATTGGAAGCAGCGCACCAGCCCATGGCTTTCGTAAACGCGAAGGACGTCAGCCAATGCAGTCGAACCATGTCCGAAAATTGCAAGAAAAGTTGAGACACCTTGGCGCAGCAGGCCAAGGATAACACCCTCGGCCAGCGTCACTTCAATGGCCTCGGGAAACACACCCTGCGCCAGTGCCTGGTTCAGTCCGCCACAAGCCGCAATCGCTTTGGCCCTTTTGTCAATGGCAGTGCCTGGTAGATCCGGGGAGGCGCGGGATGTGATCATCTGAGGTTCACAACTGTACGGCGCGGCCAAGCTTGGCAGATTGCTCGGCGGCAGAGGCAAAGTGCAGGATTTCCCGGCCTTCTTCGCCGGTGAGCTTGAATGGCAGTCCTTCGCGCAGGGCCTTCAGGTGATAGCGGGTGGAATGAATGAAACTCCATTCCCAGCCTGTGTCCATAAGCGTGTAGGCCGTCATCACGCCATCACGGTAGAGTTGGACAGGTGGCGTTTCGCCGAGCTTGCCATGCCCCTGGTTGATCCAGATGATGCCTTTCGTTCCGGTTATTTCAACACGGTCGTCCTGGGCATAGTGCTTGGTTTCGATCAACAAATCGGGTGAATAGACAATTTCTAAATTGCCATAGCGGTTGCCGGGGAAGCGAAATGAAATCATCGCTGGAGCGTCAAACACAAAGCCGTCGGCGGCTGTGGTGTGCGAAATCCAGGAATGGACTTCTTCAGCTGGTCCCATGAAATGCCAGGCCAATGCAAATTTGTGATGACCATCGTCAAAAACCAGCGGGCCGCCACCAGCATGGCTTGACTGCTGGCGCCAGGCCGCTGCACTGGCGGGAATGTCCCACATGGTTTTGCTCTTGCCGGGATTGCTCTTGATGCGGATCGTCAAGGGCTCACCAATTGCGCCCTGGTCTATCAGCTCCTTTGCCTTCATCACCGGGGGATAGAAAATGAAATTCTCAAATACCTTGAATGGAACGCCAGCCTGATGCGCCGCATCAATGACCTCATCGGCTTCGGCGATATTCAGACACATCGGCTTTTGCAGTGATACGGCCTTGCCGGCCTGGATGGCGGCAAGTGCAGCACTCTTGTGCAAGTGATGGGGAAGGAGGATTTCAACAAGATCAATATCGGGCCGCTTCAGCAAGGCCTGAATGTCGTCAGTGATGAATGGCGCGTCTAGGCCCCAGGCCTTGGCTCGCCCCTTGGCGATTTCCGGATTCTGGTCGCACAGGGCCACAATTTCAGCT
>JAYUEP010000131.1:0-13928 GCA_043739165.1 Hyphomicrobiales bacterium | reverse complement strand
CACGTCAGGCCAACATGAAGTCTGACGTTCTAGGCGAAGACCTTTCCAAGCTCTGGCCGATTTCCTACGAAGGCCAATCGGACACGGCGATTTTTGATAATGCGCTCGAACTGCTCACCATGGGTGGTTATTCGCTGCCGCATGCGATGATGATGATGATTCCCGAAGCCTGGGCGGGCAATCCATTGATGGATGAAGACCGCCGCGCTTTCTATGAACATCATGCCGCGATGATGGAACCCTGGGATGGCCCGGCCGCCATGGTGTTCACCGATGGCAAGGTGATCGGCGCCACGCTGGACCGCAACGGCCTTCGTCCCTCGCGTTATCTCACCACTGACGATGGCCACGTGTTGCTCGCTTCTGAAATGGGTGTGCTGCCATTTGATGAAACGAAGATCACCCACAAGTGGCGTTTGCAGCCCGGTAAAATGCTGCTGATTGACTTGGACAAGAAGAAGATCATTTCCGACGAAGACCTGAAGAAGGAACTTTCAACGGCGCATCCTTACAAGGACTGGCTGAAGCGCACGCAGGTTGTGTTGCGTGACATGCCCAAGGCCAAGACGGCGCGCCCCAAGATCGCCGTGCCTTTGCTCGACCGCCAGCAAGCCTTTGGTTACACCAAGGAAGATCTGGCCATTCTCATGTCTCCGATGGCCTCAACGGGCCAGGAAGCCATTGGCTCGATGGGCAATGACTCGCCAATTGCGGCGCTGTCTGACCGTTCAAAAATGCTCGACACCTATTTCAAGCAGAACTTCGCGCAGGTGACCAATCCGCCGATTGATCCCATTCGCGAAGAGCTGGTGATGAGCCTTGTCTCGTTCATCGGACCGCGCCCGAACTTGCTGGACCTCAAGGGCACGTCCAAGCACATGCGCCTTGAGGTGTCGCAGCCGATCCTGACCAATGAAGAGTTGGAGCGCATTCGCAACATTGGCTCGGTGCGCGACAACCCGTTCCGCACTGCGACGATCGACATCACCTATGATGTGGCCAATGGCGCGGACTATATGGCGGCGGCCTTGGACAGCGTGTGCATGTTGGCTGAACGCGCGGTGCATGATGGCTATAATATCATCATCCTGTCGGACCGCGCCGTTTCTGCCGAGCGCGTGCCGATCCCGGCTCTGCTGGCCACATCAGCGACCCATCATCATTTGATCCGTAAAGGTCTTCGTACACTTGTGGGCCTCGTGGTTGAATCAGGTGAGCCGCGCGAAGTGCACCAGTTCTGCACGC
This sequence comes from Hyphomicrobiales bacterium, assembly GCA_043739165.1. Taxonomy (GTDB): domain Bacteria; phylum Pseudomonadota; class Alphaproteobacteria; order Rhizobiales; family Aestuariivirgaceae; genus Aestuariivirga. Next base: position 12,683 of record JAYUEP010000131.1, on the reverse strand, counting down.
TTGCGGGCTATGGCGCGGAAGCGATCAACCCTTACGTGGCTTTCGAAACGCTTGAGGCCATGCTGCCGACGCTGGATGAAAAGATCAGCGCCTATGAAGCAGTGAAGCGCTATATCAAGGCGGTCGACAAGGGCATCCTGAAGGTCATGTCCAAGATGGGCATATCGACCTATCAATCCTATTGCGGCGCGCAGATTTTTGACGCTATCGGCCTCTCGACGGATTTCGTGAAGAAGTATTTCACTGGCACGGCCACGCAGATTGAAGGCGTGGGACTTGCTGAAATTGCCGAGGAAACTTTCAAGCGCCATGAAGATGCCTTTGGGCTCAATCCGGTTCTCACCGCGTCTCTTGACGTGGGGGGTGACTATGCGCAGCGCATGCGCGGCGAGGCCCATGTGTGGACGGCCGATACGGTTTCAACGCTGCAACATGCGGTGCGGGGCAATTCTTCCGACAAGTACAAGGAATATGCCCGCCACATCAACGAGCAGAGCGAGCGACTGAAGACGATACGCGGCTTGTTCCGCATCAAGTCCGCCGAAGAGATGGGCAAAGTTGCCATCAGCATGGATGATGTTGAATCCGCCAAGGACATCGTCAAGCGTTTCGCCACGGGTGCGATGAGCTATGGCTCGATCTCACGCGAAGCCCATACCACACTGGCCATCGCGATGAACCGCATTGGCGGCAAGTCCAACACGGGTGAGGGCGGCGAGGAATCAGATCGCTTCAAGCCACTGCCCAATGGCGACTCCATGCGTTCTGCCATCAAGCAAGTGGCTTCCGGCCGCTTTGGCGTGACGACGGAATATCTTGTCAACTCCGACATGATGCAGATCAAGATGGCGCAGGGTGCGAAACCCGGCGAGGGCGGGCAGCTGCCCGGCCATAAGGTGGACAACGTCATCGCCAAAGTGCGCCATTCGACACCGGGTGTGGGCCTCATCTCGCCACCACCACATCATGATATTTACTCCATCGAAGATCTGGCGCAGCTGATCTTTGACTTGAAGAACGTCAACCCCGCTGGCCAGGTTTCGGTAAAGCTTGTGTCTGAAGTGGGCGTGGGCACAGTGGCGGCGGGCGTTTCCAAAGCCCATGCCGATCATGTGACGATCTCCGGCTACGAAGGTGGCACCGGCGCTTCGCCCTTGACGTCGATCAAGCACGCAGGCTCCCCATGGGAAATCGGCCTTGCTGAAACACAGCAGACGCTTGTAGCCAATGACTTGCGTGGGCGCATTGCCGTGCAGGCCGATGGTGGCATCCGCTCTGGCCGCGACGTATTGATTGCGGCCTTGCTGGGCGCTGATGAAATTGGCTTTGCCACTGCGCCGCTGATCGCTGCGGGCTGCATCATGATGCGCAAGTGTCATTTGAACACTTGCCCGGTTGGCGTTGCGACGCAAGACCCCGAGTTGCGGAAGCGCTTCAAGGGCGCGCCCGAACATGTGATCAACTTCTTTTTCTTTGTGGCGGAAGAGTTGCGCGGGCTGATGGCTTCGATGGGCGTCAAGAATTATGATGAGTTGATCGGTGCCACCGAATGGCTCGACACCAAGAAGGCCATCGCCCATTGGAAGGCCAAGGGGCTGGACTTCTCCAAGCTCTTTGCCAAGGCCGATGTGACGGGACCGATTGCGACGAAGCGTGTTTCGAAGCAGGATCACGGCATTGACAAGATTCTTGACCGTGAATTGATCGCCAAGGCAGCGCCCGCTTTGCAAAAGGGCGAGCCTGTGGTTATCGAAACCAAGATCCGCAACCGCGACCGCACGGCAGGCGCCATGCTCTCTGGAGAAGTGGCCAAGGCTTATGGACATGAAGGCCTGCCGGAAGACACTATCACCGTAAAGTTCTCAGGCACGTCGGGGCAGAGCTTTGGGGCCTGGGCGGCACGCGGTGTCACGCTTGATCTCACGGGCGAAGGCAATGATTATGTCGGCAAGGGCCTTTCGGGCGGCAAGATCATCATCAAGCCGAATGAAAAGATCGGCTTTGTGCCGGAGAAGTCCATCATCGTGGGCAACACGGTGCTTTATGGTGCCATCACTGGCGAGGCCTATCTGCGCGGTGTGGCGGGTGAGCGTTTCGCGGTGCGCAACTCTGGCGCTGTCGCTGTTGTCGAAGGCGTGGGCGACCACGGCTGCGAATATATGACCGGCGGTTGCGTTTTGGTCATTGGCGATACGGGCCGCAACTTCGCAGCCGGCATGTCTGGCGGCGTGGCTTATGTTCTCGATGAAGACAAGACGTTTGAGAAGCGCTGCAACTTGGCGATGGTTGATCTTCAACCCGTGCCGGAAGAGGAAGAGCTGATCGAGAAGCATCAGCATCATGGCGGCGATCTTGAGTCACACGGTCTTGTGGACATCACTTCGAAGATGGACCGCAATGACGCCGCGCGTATTCACGAGTTGCTGGTGCGGCATGTGAAATACACCGGTTCAACCAAGGCCAAGGCCATATTGGAAGATTGGGTCAACTATCTGCCGAAGTTCGTGAAAGTGATGCCGGTTGAATATGCCCGCGCGTTGGCGGATTTGGAAAAGGCCCAGGAAACCAGCAACGGTATGACCGTCGGCGTGAAGAGGAGTGCATAACTATGACACTCTCCCTTCTAACCGTCATGCCAGCGAAGGCTGGCATCCCGCTTTCTTCTCACGGACTCGCTGCCCAAAGCTGGACCCCAGCCTTCGCTGGGGTGACGGTTGTTGGGTTTGATTTGGAAATTGGAGTTTAGTCATGGGCAAGATCACAGGCTTCCTCGAAATCGACCGACAGGACCGTAAATATGGCCCGGCGGCGGACCGCGTGCGCAACTATAGTGAGTTCATTCTGCCTTTAGGGGACGAAGGCACAAAGACCCAAGCGGCGCGCTGCATGAATTGCGGCATTCCGTATTGCCACAATGGTTGCCCGGTCAATAACCAGATCCCCGATTGGAATGATCTGGTTTACAACAACATGTGGGAAGAAGCCTCGCGCAACTTGCACAGCACAAACAACTTTCCGGAATTCACCGGACGTGTATGCCCCGCCCCTTGCGAAGCTTCGTGCACGCTGAACATCGATGACAACCCCGTCACCATCAAAACCATTGAATGCGCCATCGTCGACAAGGCCTGGGAAAATGGTTGGGTGAAGCCGCTCATCGCTGCGGAAAAATCCGGAAAGAAGATCGCTGTTGTGGGTAGTGGTCCGGCGGGTCTGGCGGCCGCGCAGCAGCTGGCGCGCGCGGGCCATGAAGTACATCTCTTCGAGAAGAACGCCAAGGCGGGCGGCTTGATGCGCTATGGCATTCCCGATTTCAAAATGGAAAAGCATCTGATTGACCGACGCGTAACGCAGATGGAAGCCGAAGGTGTGACGTTCCATTACGGCGCGCATATTGGTGTCACACAAGATGCCAAGCAACTGGTGGATTCCTTTGATGCTGTGTTGCTTACGGGTGGTTCAGAAAAGCCGCGTGACCTGCCCATTCCGGGGCGTGATCTTTCGGGCGTGCATTTTGCCATGGAGTTTTTACCGCAGCAGAACCGCCGCGTTTCCAAGGAAAGCCCATTGGACAATCGCCCCATTCTGGCGACAGGCAAGCATGTTGTTGTGGTGGGTGGTGGTGATACAGGCTCGGACTGCATCGGCACGTCGATTCGCCAAGGTGCTTTGTCGGTGACCCAAATTGAAATCATGCCGAAGCCGCCGGAGAAGGAAAACAAGGCGCTCACCTGGCCGAATTGGCCGATGAAGCTGCGCACGTCTTCGTCTCACCTTGAAGGGGCAGAGCGGGATTTTGCTGTGGCCACGATGTCGCTGGAGGGAGCAGAAGGCCAGGTGAAGGTGCTGAAATGTGCCCGCGCCGGTGGCGACTTCAAGCCTCTCCCCGGCACGGAATTTGAATTGAAGGCCGATCTCGTGCTGCTCGCCATGGGCTTTGTGCACCCGGTGCATGAAGGCATGTTGAAGAACCTCGGCGTGAAGATTGATCCGCGCGGCAATGTCGAAGGCAATGTGAAGGATTACAAAACGTCGGTGGACAAGGTGTTCAGCGCGGGCGACATGCGCCGTGGTCAATCGTTGGTGGTCTGGGCCATCCGCGAAGGCCGCCAGGCAGCGCGCGCCGTGGATGAATTCCTGATGGGTGAGACCACTCTGCCCCGCTGATGGCCCGCCTTGAACTCAGGCCGAACTGTGAGCTCTGCGGCAAGGACTTGCTGCTTTACAGCAATGAGGCGCGCATCTGCACGTATGAATGCACCTATTGTGCGGATTGCGCCGAAAACGTTCTGCACAATGTCTGCATCAATTGCGGTGGCAATTTAACACCGCGTCCGATCCGCCCGGTGAACTCCTGGCGGCCAGAGGAAAAGCTCGGGCTGCTCAATCACCCCGCCAGCGAGAAGCGCGTGATAACAACCTATTCGAAGGAAGACATTGCGGCCCATGTGGCGCGGATCAAGGATATTGCGCCAGAGGAACGCTAATCTTTGAAGCCCTCATTCAAGGTGACGAAGGCGAAGCCCTCGGCCTTCAATTTCAAAATACCTGCGACCACGCCCGGGCCTGCGGGTTTGGTGGGCTGATTGATATGGACGATCACCACATCGCCATCCTTGGCGGCGGCGATTGTTTTCTCGGCATGGCCCGCCGTCCAGGATGCGCCGCCATCACCTGACATGGAAAAGCCACCGATCTTGAAATTCAGTGTACGGATCAATTCCAGCGAGGTCTTGGTGTATTCCGCTGCGGCACCGCGAAACCACGTGGGGCGATGGCCGAAGGCGGTTTCAACCGCAGTGGCACCGTCTTTCACTTCCTTGCGGACACCATCGGGCGAACCTGCCGGAGCGAGGCCGAATACTGGGTGCGGTTCATCCACCGCTGGCAAGTGCCTTGCGCCGTGGTTCTCAATCTCGAACAGATCGGCGTGGGCTTTCAGTGTAATGATGGCTTGTGGGTTGCGCTTCAGCCAGCGCGCAGTGACGAAAATGGTGGCCTTGATCTTGTTATCGACCAACGCATTCAGAATGCGGTCGTCGACATGGCCCGTGCAGGCATCAAAGGTGAGGGCCACGCGTTTGCCTGAGTCGCTGGGCTTCATTTGCATGTGATACTCGATGAGGCCAGATGCGGTGGCGGGCCGTGCCAAACAAAGGGCAAAAAAAAGCGCGGGCAGAAATTTCATGCCCGCGCGATAAAGTGCAATCACGTTCAAATCAAGACAATCGGACTCAATTCCCCAAGATCGCCGCTTCCAGAATATCCAGCCCTTCATTCAACACCAATTCGGACGCGGTCAAAGGTGTGAGCAGGCGGATGGTGTTGTTGTAGACGCCGCAGCTCAAAATCAGCAGACCGCGCTCGAGGCACTTATTGACCAGCGCCTTGGTGCCTGCTGCGTCTGGCTCATCGCCGCCATGCTTGGTCACCAATTCAAAGGCGCACATGGCACCGAGGCCGCGCACATCGCCCAACGGCATGCCCTTGCCCTTGGCCTTGATGGATTTCAGGCGCTTCATGATGGTCTCGCCTTGCTTGACCGACTTCTCAAGCAGGCCTTCCGTCTCGAAGGCTTCGAACACGCCAAGGGCCGCCGCACAGGCAATGGGGTTGCCGGCGTAGGTGCCGCCGATGGCGCCGGGGTCTGGCGCGTCCATGATCTTGGCCTTGCCGACCACGGCAGCCAGCGGGAAGCCGCCCGCCAAGGATTTGGCCGCCGTCATCAAATCCGGCTCCACACCGAAATGTTCCATGGCGAAGAATTTGCCGGTGCGGCCAAAGCCCGATTGGATTTCATCGGCGATTAGGAGGATGCCATGTTCGTCACAAAGCTTGCGCAGGCGCTGCATCAATTCCTTGGGGGCCACGTAAAATCCACCTTCGCCTTGTACCGGCTCAATGATGATAGCGGCGACGCGTTGCGGTTCCACATCGCATTTGAACAGCAGTTCGATGGCATGGATCGAATCCTCAACCGTGATGCCGCGATGCTCAACCGGGAAAGGCACGTGCCAAATGCCTGCGGGCATGGGGCCGAACTTGGTTTTATAAGGCGCAACTTTTCCTGTGAGCGCCATGCCCAACAGGGTACGACCATGAAAGCCGCCGTGGAAGGCGATCACATCGCTGCGGCCGGTATAGGCTCTGGCATATTTGATGGCGTTTTCGACGGCCTCTGCGCCTGTGGTGACGAGGGCGGATTTCTTCTCGCCGCTGATTGGAGCCACGGCGTTGAGCTTTTCGCAGACTTCAATGAAAGGCGCATAGGGCATCACCATGGCGCAGGTGTGGGTGAAGTTTTCGAGTTGCTCATAAACCCGCTTCATCACCAGCGGGTGGCGGTGGCCGGTGTTGACCACAGCAATGCCGCCGCCGAAATCGACATAGCGATTGCCTTCAATATCCCAGATTTCGGAATTCTCGGCCTTGGCGGCCATGACGCCCGCCCCCATGCCGATGCCACGTGAGACTGCCTTGGTGCGGCGGTCGACCCAAGCCTTGTTTGAGCCTGCAGGCTGGCGGGTGATGGGTGCGTTCATGGCGATCTCCTTTTTTCGGTCACCAATTTAGCGCGCCGCCATCCTTGGCCACAACCCCATTTCAATGGGGCCAGTTTCTCGCGGTATGGTCAGCCGTCATGGCAACCGCTAAGAGTGGTTCCTATACTCGAGGCCTGCGTGATGAATGAATTGTTGCAAATGACTGCCCGCGAGGTGGTGAAGGGGCTTCGTTCCGGGGCGTTCACGCCGATGGAGTGCCTGTCGGCGCTGCGCTTGCGCGTGGAAGAGGTCAATCCCACCGTCAACGCATTGGTCACCCTGTGCTTCGAACGTGCCGAAAGTCGGGCGCACGACTTGATGAAGAAGCCTGTGGGCGCACGTGGATTGCTGGCTGGGTTGCCGTTGCCGATCAAGGACCTGACCGACGTGGCAGGGGTGCGTTCCACCCAAGGCTCGCGCATATTTGCGAACCGCATTGCCGAAACGTCCGATATTTTGGTTGATCATCTTGAAGGTGAAGGTGCCTTGGTTTTTGCCATGTCGAACACGCCGGAATTTGGCGCCGGCGGGCATACGTTCAATGATGTTTTTGGCGTGACCCGCAACCCGTGGAACACGGCTTTGTCTGCGGCGGGTTCGTCTGGTGGCGCGGCTGCTGCGCTGGCCACGGGCATGGCGTGGTTGGGGCACGGCTCAGACATGGGCGGCAGCCTGCGCAACCCCGCCAGTTTCTGCGGCGTGGTCGGTTTGCGGCCTTCACCGGGGCGGGTTGCGGCCAGCGTCTTCAGCAAGATTGATGGAACCCTTGGCGTTGAGGGGCCGATGGCGCGCAACATTGGCGATCTTGCCTTAATGCTGGATGCGATGAGCGGGGCTGAACAGGGTGACCCGCTTTCCTTGCCGCGTGAGACGGTGCGTTTTCAGGAGGCCGTGGCCGCGCCGATAAAACCCAGACGGATCGCTGTCAGCGTCGATTTGGGAATCACGCCTGTTGATCCGGTGGTTGCCAAATGTGTTCTCGACGCTGCCGCGCGTTTGGCCGCAGAAGGCGTGATCGTCGAGCAGGCACATCCGGATTTGCACGAGGCGATGCATTGCTTTCAAACCTTGCGTGCGCTTGGCTTTGCCACAGGCATGAGGCAGCTTCTGAAAGATCACCGCGAATTGCTCAAGCCTGAAGTCGTGTGGAATATTGAGAAAGGCCTTGCTCTTTCGGGTGAGGAAATTGCCATCGCTGAAGCTGAGAGAGGTGCTTTGTTCCGGCGGATGCATGGGTTCCTTGAGACGTATGACTTGCTCCTGTGCCCGGCCACCATTGTTCCGCCGTTTCCAGTTGAACAACGTTATGTGCAATCCTGCGCCGGGTTTGAATTTGAAACCTATGTCGATTGGTTGCTGATTGCCGCTGTCGCCACGTTGTGCGCTTGCCCGGCCCTTTCCATGCCTTGCGGCTTTACACCATCGGGCATGCCCGTCGGCCTGCAGGTGATTGCGCCCAACCGCCAAGAGGCCAAGCTTCTTGGCATGGCGCGCTGGATCGAAGAAGTTCTGGGGGTGGGCGCATTGACACCGATTGACCCGCGCCCGAACAGGAGTTGATGTCCGCGCATGATCCCCGACACGCATTGGTTTGAACAACAATACTACCCCAGCCTTGCTGTGCCAAACACGGCAGAGATATTTGAAAGCTGGAAAGCGCGGGCGGCGGCAAGCCGGGCCAAGCTGAAGTTCACCGGCGATATTCACTATGGCCCACACAGGCGCGAAGTGATGGATTTTTATCCGGTGGACAATGCGCGGGGTTGCCTGGTTTTCATTCACGGCGGCTACTGGCTTTCGTTTTCAAAGTTTGAGACCAGTTGGGTGGCCAAAGGATTTGTGGGGCACGGGCTTTCGGTAGCGTTGGTCAACTATCCTTTGTGTCCGGAAGTTTCGATTGGCGAAATCAACATGTCCTGCATCAAGGCCTTTGCGCATCTCTACAAGAACATCCTCGGCGAAGCGGAACGCAAGGCGGTTGTCGTATCGGGCCATTCGGCGGGCGGTTATCTGGCAGCAACACATCTGGTAGAGGATTGGACGGCGCTGGGACTGCCGGCCGATCCGATTGCCGGGGTGCTTGCGCTCTCTGGTGTGTTTGATGTGACGCCACTGATGCAGACTGGCATGAATGCGGAGTTGCAAATCACCGAAGCCTCAGCGCGCGGCCTGAACCTCAACACCCAAACGCTGCATAGCAAGGGCAGGTTGGCACTGGCGGTGGGGCAGGCAGAGTCGGCTGAATTCCACCGCCAATCTTCGGCATTGGCGGATAGTTGGAAGGGACTCGCGCCCAAAGTTCTCGATGTGGCGGGGGCCAATCACTTCACCATTGTGGACAGCTTGGCGGCGCCGGAGGCTGAACTTAACAGGCTTGCCCTTGCCTTGGTGCGCCGCTAAAGATTTCATAATAACAGAGGAATCCCACAGATGAACGCCACTCTCGCCCAACGCGCCTTGCCGATGAGCAACGCGACCCTGCGCAACATCCTTTTGGCCGTGGCTGGAAGCCTGCTGGTGGCAGGGGCAGCGCAGGTGAGCGTGCCTTTCTGGCCCGTGCCGATGACATTGCAAACATTGGCTGTGTTGCTGGTGGGCGGGGCATACGGTGCCCGCCTTGGCGCGGCAACACTGGGGCTTTATGCGCTTGAGGGTGCCGCTGGCCTGCCATTCTTCGCCGGTGGCAAGAGTGGGCTCTTTGACAGCAAGCTCGACTATCTGCTGCCCGCCGGATCGATGGGTTACGTTGTGGGCTTCATCATTGCCGCTGCTCTCGTCGGCTATCTTGCCCAATCCGGTTGGATCAATTCGACCCTGCGCATGGTTGCGGCCACGCTGGCGGGTGCCGCTGCGCTTTATATACCCGGCCTCATCTGGCTCGCCATCTGGGCGGCCAAGACGCAAGGCTTCGATGTGGCCACGGCGGTTGATAAGTCACTTGCCTGGGGCCTTTATCCATTTGTCTACGGCGATGCCATCAAGGCCGTGATTGCTGGGCTGGGCTTGTCCGCCACGTGGAAGGGTTTCAAAGCCTGATCACACGGGCTCGAAATCGGTGGCCCCGCGCATATAGTCATTGAGGCCTGCGGGCCGTGCGGCTGGCGCGGCACTTCGCGTGACGCAGTTTTTCACTTCACACAATCTGCATGTGGCGCCCAAGTTTCGTGAGAGACTGGGGCGCTGCACTGCTTTTGTGACGTAAATTGTTTTGGTAAAATCAACGGGTGTCATGAATAGCCCAAAGGCTTTGTCGCTTTCACGCAAAGCCAACACCATGATGCTTGGCCCCTCCAGCGGTTTCATCTCGGCGATGTGAAGGCCTGGGCCATTGTCGAAGATCGGCAACTGCGCACAGAGCGGCACATCTTGCGGCAGGAAGAAATGCAATTTGTCGATACGGCTGCGGACTTGGCCCGTCGGCTCAATCGCAAGGAAGCCAGCGTCTTCGCGCAGCATGGCGAGGCGCTGCATGACCTGCGCTTGCATCACCGAAAAGCGGCGGGCCAGCGGTGCGAGATCGCAGCCCAAATCTTCCGCAGAGCTATTGAACCTTCCGCGCGGCATCAACACAGCCAGCGCCAGATGGTCAAGCAGAGCCGCCTTCGCTTGACGCAATTGCTCTAGCTGTTCCTTGAAGCTTGCAGCGGCGGCTTCCACCACCTCGCGGCCTTCCAGCCGCGCCAGCAGGTGAGCCGCTTCAAAAATGCGCGCTTCAAAGCCTAGCGCTTCGGAAATCATCAGTCGTTGTGCGTGGCGGTCATAGCGCGAGCGATCCTCGCCCATAATAGTGGTGGGCAGGATGCGCGTGTCGACGCCGAAACTAGCGCGCAGCCGTGCCTTGATCCCCGCGAAAATATCATCTTTGGGTGAAAGCTCACCCCAGATGTCTTCGGCCAGACCTTCGATGTCATCATTGTTGCGCGTGGTAGCCCACCCTCCCACGCTGGTTTCGGGTGGGGCAGGGGGAACACCGCGTGCCGCGTCGGCGAGACGCTTCAAGGTTTCGCGGTATGCGGCATAAAGCTTAAGTGTGGCGGCGGAGAAATTGGGCGCGGCCTGCAAGGCCTCGTGGAGTTCATTGCCGGGTGGAATTTCACCAACCAGCAAAGGGTCTGCCACCATTTCGCGGAGGGGCTGAAGCAGGCTGTGTGCCGCATCGCTTGTGGCCAGTTCAGCAACATCAACACCTTCCATCGCCGAGAGCTTCAGAACCACTTGCGCCGTCAGAGGGCGCTGGTCACGCTCCATCAGGTTGAGATAGCTGGCGGACAGGCCAAGGCTTTGCGCGAAAGCCGTTTGGCTCAGGCCAAGTTTTAGGCGCAAGCGGCGAAGGCGGGCCCCGGCGAAGATTTTGCTTGATGTGGCCATGTGACAATATTTACAAAATTGAGAGTATTAATTTACAAATTATCACACAATTACGCGAAAACTTCATGCTGCACCAGCGAAATCTCTGCGATTTGTTGTATGTGTTTGTCATCAACCTCTTGGAGACCTTGAGATGATCACCTTCGAATCCCTTATCCCCACCACGGCGCGCAACCGCTTTGACGGTATCAAGCGCCCTTACAGCCCGGCCGAGGTGCAGAAGCTGCGCGGCTCCATCACACAGCGCTACACACTCGCGGAAATGGGTGCGACCCGCCTGTGGGAGCTGCTGCACGATGAGCCCTTCACCAATGCGCTGGGGGCGCTCTCTGGCAACCAAGCCATGCAAATGGTGCGCGCAGGTCTCAAGGCCATTTACCTCTCCGGTTGGCAAGTGGCGGCGGATGCCAATGTGGCTGGGGCCATGTATCCCGACCAGTCGCTTTACCCTGCAAATTCTGGCCCCGAATTGGCCAAGAAGATCAACCGCACTTTGCAGCGCGCTGACCAGATCGAACATGCTGAAGGCCGCAAGAGCGTGGAGAACTGGTTCGCGCCCATCGTGGCGGATGCAGAGGCAGGCTTTGGCGGCCCGCTCAACGCCTATGAAATCATGAAGGCCTATATTGAGGCTGGCGTTGCTGGTGTTCACTTTGAAGATCAACTGGCTTCTGAAAAAAAGTGCGGCCACTTGGGCGGCAAAGTGTTGATCCCCACCTCAGCCCACATTCGCAACCTGGTGGCGGCGCGCTTGGCCGCCGACGTGATGGGTGTACCCACGCTGATCGTGGCGCGCACTGATGCTGAGGCGGCAAAGCTGCTCACCTCCGACGTTGACGAGAATGACAAACCCTTCGTGCTCGAGAATGAACGCACACCGGAAGGTTTCTATCATGTCAAAAATGGCATGGACCCTTGCATTGCCCGCGCCATCGCATATGCGCCTTATTGCGACCTGATCTGGATGGAAACTTCCACGCCCGATCTCGGCCAAGCGAAGAAATTTGCCGATGCCGTGCGCAAGGTTCACCCCAACAAGATGCTGGCCTATAATTGTTCGCCCTCGTTCAATTGGAAAAAGAAACTCGATGAATCCACCATCGCCAAGTTCCAGCGAGAGTTGGGGGCCATGGGCTACAAGTTCCAGTTCATCACGCTAGCTGGTTTCCATCAGTTGAACTTCGGCATGTTTGAACTAGCGCGCGGTTATGCGGCTGAACAAATGACGGCTTATTCGCGTCTGCAAGAAGCTGAGTTTGCGGCCGAGGCCCATGGCTATACCGCCACGCGCCACCAACGCGAAGTGGGCACGGGTTATTTCGATCTTGTCTCCACCACCATTACGGGCGGCACATCTTCAACCACCGCCATGCATGACTCCACCGAACATCATCAATTCAAAGCTGCTGAATAAGGGAGAATAAAATGTTGCAAACCCATGTGCGTGACCGGGCCGAGGCCCAGACTTCAAACATGAATGAAAAGCAGAGCGAAGCCATCCGCCGTTTGGCGAATGAGCTGCACCGACTGAACAATGCAGTGATCGCCGCGGTGGATTCCGGACTGTCGGTGGAACTGCAACGCGGCGCCCGCCACCATGCTGAGGGTGGTTATTGGGGCGACCTGATGATCCCAATTGTGGTGAAGCAGGGCTAATTCCCGGGTTCCATATCTCGACAGTGGCTTGGCGAATGGTCGGAGTGAGAGGATTCGAACCTCCGACCCCCTGCTCCCGAAGCAGGTGCGCTACCAGACTGCGCTACACTCCGAACT
>JAYUEP010000130.1:0-4674 GCA_043739165.1 Hyphomicrobiales bacterium | reverse complement strand
CCGGCCTTAAAGAAGCGATGATGAAGGGTGGCGTGACCGCACCGCCTTCGGTCATTATGGCCGTGGCGAGCTAACATTTCGTAACGTAGAGCAGGCGGGCAGCAATGCTCACCTGCCCTTTAAATGAACCTCTGGAAACATGGAACGGACAGGACGATTTGAAACATGGCTCGAACACTGGAATTTGATCGGTCAGCGACGTTAAACAAGGCCATCGTGTTGTTCTGGCGCAAAGGCTATCAGGCGGCCTCGCTTCCTGACTTGCTGGAGGCCATGGATATCAGCCGCAGCAGTTTCTATGCGACATTTGGCGACAAACGTAGCCTTTACCTCGAATGCTTGGGCATTTTTGGCAAGCGCACCAAGGATTTTCTGCTGAAGGCGCGCGATACGAAGGCACCTTTGGACGCGCTGCGCAGTTTTTTTGAAAACACCGTTGCCGAACAGCGCGGCCAGCGCACCGAATGGGGCTGCATGATGGTCAATACGGTGCTGGAACTCGCCGATGTTGACGACGAAATCAGCGCACGCGCAGGCCGACTTTTGGCGGACATGCAAATTGAATTTGAAAGATGCTTGCGTGATTCAGGCATGGCGCCGGAACGCGCTGCTGGTTTTGCAAGTTTCCTGATGCAGTTCAACGAGGGAATACGTGTATCAAGCCGCCGCCGGGTTTCGCGTCAGCAACAACTTTCAGACATCGACACGGCATTTCGACTGATTGGAAGTGCTGTCTGATGGGCCACTCATCGGCACCGATGGCTAAGAAGTTCTGCGAGGTCAATGGCCGTCGCCTCGCCTATGCCGAAATTGGCGCAGGCCGCCCGATGGTTCTGCTGCATGGCAATCCAACCTCAAGCTACTTGTGGCGGAACATTGTGCCACATTTGGTGAACAGCGGCAGAGTGATTGTTCCTGATCTCATTGGCCACGGCGACTCGGAACAATTGCCTGCTGCAGATGGGCCTGAGCGCTATCGTTTTGATGTGGCGTATACTTACCTCGACGCCATCCTGACGGAGATTGGCGCGACCTCCGAAGTCACGCTGGTCCTCCACGATTGGGGCACCGCGCTCGGTTTTCACTGGGCCTGCGAACACAGCGAACAGGTTCGTGGGCTGGCCTATATGGAGGGTATCGTCCGGCCCTTTCCGTCGTGGAATGAGTGGCCAGAAAGCTCCAGTAGAATTTTTCAAGGCTTCAGGTCTGCCAAGGGCGAGGATCTGATCTTAAGCCGCAATTTGTTCATTGAGGCCGTGTTACCAAGCTCCGTCATGCGCAAGTTGACCGATCAAGAGATGGCAGAATATCGCGCGCCATTCATTGATCGAGACAGCCGTCAGACGGTGTTGAATTGGCCGCGGCAAATCCCCATCGCGGGTGAGCCTGCCAATATGGCCGCACTAGTGCAGCGCTACGCCAACTGGTTGCAGCAAAGCCCGGTCCCGAAGCTTTTCATCAATGCGGAGCCGGGCTCGATCCTTGTCGGTGCCCAGCGGGAGTTCTGCCGCACCTGGCCCAACCAGAAAGAAGTGACGGTGAAGGGCCTGCATTTCATCCAAGAAGATTCGCCTGACGAGATTGGGCGCGCCGTGGCCGATTGGATGGCGGAACTTCAGTGATGGAAAACACTGCCCCACAGGTGCCTGCCTATATGATTGTAAACCTCATCGTTCACGATGCTGATGAATACCGCAAATATGAGAATGGCTTCTTCCCGCTTCTCAAGCGCCACAGTGGTGAGTTCATCACCTATGATGATAGACCCCAGACACTGGAAGGTTCCACCTCGCGCCAAGGGCGCATGATCATTTTCAAGTTTCCATCTGAAAGCCACGCTACGCGCTGGTTTGCCGATCCGGATTATCAAACCTTGTCGGCGCATCGCCGCGCCGGAACCAATTTGGAGTTTCTGACCATGGTTCGCGGCCTGCCACCGCGTGATTGACGTTGCGATAAAAAATGTGGGGAGATCGTCATGATGATCAAGAGACAAGCCACGTCACCGTGCCGAACCATTGCCGCAGAAGCAGCGGCAGCGCTTGTAAAATCCGGCATGTGGTTGGACTATGGACCGGTCTTGGCTCAACCAGATGCCTTCGACAAAGCATTGGCAGCGCGTGCAACCGAGCTACACGATGTCAAAATCAGGAGCACATGTACAACACGTCCAAGGGCCGTGTTGGAAGCTGACCCGGACGGACGGCATTTCTACATGATGAACCTTCATTTCTCCGGTTATGACCGGAAAATGCATGATGCGGGTCGTTGCGACTACATTCCGAGTAATTTGGGAGAAATTGATGATTACTACGCGCGCAACATTGCACCCGTTGATATGGTCATCATCAAGGCTCGTCCGGCCGATTCAGCGGGAAATTTCAACTTCAGCGCTGCGACACTTTGGAACCGTGCGGTCGTTGAACGCGCCAAGCTCGTTATAATTGAAACCAACGCCTGTCTGCCAGCCTGTCAGGGGGTTGATAATTCCATTCACGTTAGTGAAGTCGATTACATCATTGATGGCAACAATTCCGCGGTTTACGAATTGCCAAAGTCACCACTGGGCAATGCAGACCGGGCCGTTGCCAATTTCATTGGCGCGGAGATCGAAGATGGTTCATGCCTGCAGATTGGCATCGGCGGCATGCCAAACGCGGTTTGCTCATTGTTGTTAAGCGCGGGCGTGCGTAACTTGGGTGTTCACACCGAAATGCTAACCGATGGCATTGTCGATCTCTATCATGCAGGTCTGATCACCGGGGCGGCCAAGACGCTTGACCCCGGCAAGATCAGTTTCAGCTTTGCCCTAGGTTCGAAATATCTTTACGATACGGTTCACCAAAATCCGGATTTCATTGCCTATCCGACGCGCTACACCAACTTGCCGCATCTCATCATGCAAAACGACAAGGTTGTTTCAATCAACAACACGACGCAAATGGATTTGCAAGGGCAGGCGGCCTCTGAGAGTGATGGCCATCGCCACATTAGCGGAACCGGTGGGCAGCTGCAGTTTGTGAGAGGCGGCTATGCGTCAAAGGGTGGCAAATCTTTCATCTGCATGTCGTCCATCTACGATAAAAAGGGCGCGCCGCGCAGCCGGATCGTGTTTGACTTAACGCAAGGCAACGTTGTCACAACGCCTAGGTCCGACGTCATGTATGTCGTCACTGAATATGGCATCGTCAATCTGAAGGGCAAATCCGTTGCCCAACGCGCCAAGGCGATGATCTCGATCGCCCACCCCAATTTCCGCGATGATCTCAAACGTGAAGCCCGTGAGCATCACCTGATCCCGACCGGGTTCAATCTTTGAAATCCACGTTCATTTTTCCCCCGCTTGTTACCCGGTCGAAACCTGTAGGTGGTGGTCAACAATGACAGCTATGCTTCGATAGCGGCGGCATGCGTCAAAGATCGAAATAAGAATATAAACATTTGATAGGAAAATCAGTGGTGCCCAGGGCCGGAATCGAACCAGCGACACGCGGATTTTCAATCCGCTGCTCTACCAACTGAGCTACCTGGGCAACCTGCAAAGGTCACTTTGCGGGGCTTCCTATAGGTGAACATCTGGCTGCTGGCAACCCGTCTTTCAGATCAGAAGTCCACCGACTATTCGCTCTCGCCCGGCCCGTTTTCAGAGGGCTCATCCGCTTCCACGGCAGGAATGGCATAGTGCCCGCCCAACCATTTGTTCAAATCCACTTCGCGGCAGCGGCTTGAACAGAATGGGTGATGCTTGGCCTCTGAGGGCCGCTTGCAGATCGGGCAGGGTTTGCGCTTGGGGAAAGTAACAACCGCCGCCATGGCGCTCACAGCCCGCTGGGGGGTGCGGCCATCCAACGTTGCTGAACCGGAAAGCCGGCCCCTTGCAACAGCGCCACTGTCTCATTCAGAGGCAGGCCGATCACCGCCGAATGTGAACCGGAAAGATAGCGCACGAAGGCCTCGGCCCGGCCTTGAATGGCATAGCCCCCGGCCTTGCCTTTCCATTCTTCGCTTTTGAGATAGCTCTCGATATCATCCCGCGTCAGACGTTTGAAGCGCAGCTTGGTTTCAACGCAGCGCGTGGTCTTGCTGCCATCGGGTGCAATCAAACAGATTGCGGAATAAACCCAATGGGCCCGGCCTGAAAGCAGCGTCAGGCAATCCTTGGCCACTTGATAAGTTTCGGCCTTGGGCAATATCCGCCGGCCAAGCCCCACAACCGTATCAGCAGCCAACACATAGACACCAGAACCAAGCCCCACAACTTGCGGGGCATCCTTGGCCTTCAAGGCCTTTTCTTCAGCAAGGCGCAGCGAAAGCCGGCGCGGCGTTTCGCGGCGCTGCGGCATTTCATCAACATCTGCGGGATTGAGAAGATCAGGGGCGAGGCCAACCCGGTCCAGAAGCGCCAGCCGCCGGGGCGAACCGCTTGCCAGAACCAGCCGCGCCGAAACATTCGCCATGGATTATTTGAACCGGTAGTTGATGCGGCCCTTGGTCAAGTCATAGGGCGTCATTTCCACCATCACGCGGTCCCCCGCCAGAACACGGATGCGGTTCTTGCGCATTTTGCCAGACGTATGGGCAATGATCTCATGGCCATTGTGGTCAAGTTTTACGCGGAAAGTGGCGTTGGGCAAAAGTTCGGCAACAGTGCCTTCAAATTCCAACAGTTCTTCT
>JAYUEP010000129.1:0-4730 GCA_043739165.1 Hyphomicrobiales bacterium | reverse complement strand
CCCGTTCCATCATCGAATGCTATTACAAGAACGACAAGCTCGGCGATCCGATGGTGAATGAAGAACACATTACCGCCTTCGGCTGGGCCACGCCGATGGAAATGGATGACATCATGCACATGGCCATCCGCATCAATGATTTCCTGACCGGGCTGTTCCTGGGGATCGGCATCAAGCTCGTCGATTTCAAGCTGGAATTCGGTCGCTATATTGAAAATGACATGATGCGCATTGTTCTGGCCGACGAGATCAGCCCGGACAATTGCAGGCTATGGGATCTGCGCAACCAAAACGCCAAGCTCGACAAGGACGTCTTCCGCCGCGATCTCGGCAACCTCGTGGATGCCTATCAGGAAGTGGCAAGGCGTCTGGGCATTATCCAGCCGGGCGAACAGCCAGAACGTGCGAAACCAAAACTGGTAAAGACCGACTCATGAAAGCCAAAATCAAGGTCACCCTGAAGAACGGCGTGCTTGACCCGCAAGGCAAAGCCATCGAAGGTGCCTTGGGCTCGCTCGGTTTTTCCGGCGTCAATAGCGTGCGTCAGGGCAAGTTCTTTGAGGTTGATCTCGCAGAAACGGACAAGGCCAAAGCCGAAGCCACCCTCAAAGCCATGTGCGACAAGCTAATTGCGAATACGGTGATTGAGAATTACGTCATCGAACTGGGTTGAGTAGTGATGAAATCCGCCGTCCTCCTCTTCCCCGGCATCAACCGCGAGCGCGACATGATGCTGGCCCTTGAAAAAACCACCGGCCACAAGCCGCATCTGGTTTGGCATACGGAAACGAGCCTGCCGGAAGTCGATCTTGTCGTCGTTCCCGGCGGCTTTTCTTACGGCGACTATCTGCGTTGTGGTGCCATCGCCGCCCGCTCACCGATTATGGCCGACGTGGTGGCCAAGGCCGCCAAGGGCCTCAAGGTTCTGGCCGTCTGCAACGGTTTCCAGATTGTCACCGAAGCAGGCCTGTTGCCTGGGGCCTTGGTGCGCAATGCTGGTCTGAAATTCGTTTGCCGCGAAGTGAAACTCAAGGTGGAAAATACCAAGACCTTCTTCACCAGCCAAATGAAACCGGGCACCATCGTCTCCTGCCCCGTGGCCCACGGCGAAGGAAATTATATCTGCGATGCGCCCATGCTCGAGCGCCTTGAAGGCGAAGGCCGCGTGGTGTTCCGCTATGTCGAAGGCACCAACCCCAATGGTGCGATGAATGATATCGCCGGCATCTGCAACGAAGCCGGAAACGTCATCGGCATGATGCCGCATCCTGAAAACATGATTGAGCCACTGCACGGCAAGCAGGATTGCCGCCCCCTGTTTGAAAGCCTGCTGGCGGCCTGAAAACTTGTCGACAAAATCAATTCAAACTTCGGCTGGATTGTTCATCACTGGTTCACGCAATACAACGTTAACCGTAGATTAACGCCGGGTTTCGGAGTTCATTGGCATCGCCCGCCGCCGTCATAAGCGCGGACGATGCCATGAACCTCAAGCAAGGAAATCTGAAAATGATCGCCGTCTTTTTCAAAAATCACAAGCCCGATCCCGAAACACAAGAAATCTTGGCGCAAAGCCAAGCCGCGCTCGAAGCGCGCATGCATCATATGCTCCGACAAGAAGCGAAGATAGCATGGGCGACCCCAACAGCGCACGTGCCTTTTCCCGGCGCGGTGAAGAACCAGCTATCAATTCGCAGGGCAATTAACATAACCCATTGAGACTCTGCCAACCACGCACAAAAGTTAACAGACACGATTGCGGCAATTAACCTTCAGGTAAGTGCCCGCACCTAAAGTTGAGATACTTGCGGAGGCGCAATCGTGTTTGGAGACAATCGTGACAAACGGGCATTATGTCTCGCTGCCATCAGATGAGCAGCGTGTAGTCGAATTGAAAAAGCTGAATGAAGCCCTGAAGCGGCGCGACTGGTCGCCCGCCCAGGGGGAAAAGGCCTCTGTGAAGAAGCAGGCTTTTGCCGAAGAATAGGTTTGAGATTCGCCCTTCCGCCCGGTAAACGGCGGACATGACAAAGCTTGGTTCAGAGGTTGCTATCACCCCCGAAATCGTTGCCGCCCACGGCCTGAAGCCAGATGAATATGAGCGCTTCCTTGGTCTCTTGGGCCGAACCCCCACCATTACTGAATTGGGCATCTGCTCGGCGATGTGGAACGAGCACTGCTCCTACAAATCCTCCAAAAAATGGCTGAAGACGCTGCCCACCAAGGGCAAGCGCGTGATTTGCGGGCCGGGTGAAAATGCTGGTGTCATCGATATTGATGATGGCCAGGCCATCATCTTCAAAATGGAAAGCCACAACCACCCCAGCTTCATCGAGCCCTATCAAGGCTCGGCCACCGGTGTGGGTGGAATCTTGCGCGATGTTTTCACCATGGGGGCCCGCCCCATTGCGGCTCTAAATGCGCTGCGTTTCGGCGATCCTTCTCATCCCAAGACCAAGCATCTCGTTTCCGGCGTTGTCGCTGGCGTGGGTGGCTATGGCAACAGCTTCGGCGTGCCAACGCTGGGCGGCGAAGTGAATTTCCATGCCCGTTACAATGGCAACAACCTTGTCAACGCCATGGCCGTGGGCCTCGCCGATGCTGACAAGATTTTCTATTCGCAAGCCAAGGGTGTGGGCCTGCCCGTCGTCTATCTCGGTGCCAAAACCGGCCGTGATGGCATCCACGGTGCAACGATGGCTTCCGCGGAGTTTGACGAGAAGGCGGAAGAAAAACGCCCCACCGTTCAGGTCGGTGATCCCTTCACCGAGAAGTGCCTGCTCGAAGCCTGTCTCGAATTAATGGCCTCAGGCGCAGTGATTGCGATTCAGGACATGGGCGCTGCTGGCCTCACCTGCTCTGCCGTTGAAATGGGGGCCAAAGGTGATCTTGGCATAGAGCTTGATCTCGACAAGGTCCCTTGCCGCGAGGCTGGCATGAGCGCCTATGAAATGATGCTCTCGGAGTCGCAAGAGCGCATGTTGATGGTGCTTCGCCCCGAGCAGGAAAAAGAAGCCGAGGCCATCTTCAAGAAATGGGGCCTGGATTTTGCCATCATCGGCCAGACGACCGATACGCTGCGCTTTGTGATCAAGCACAAGGGCGAAGTGAAGGCCGACCTGCCGATCAAAGCAATGGGGGATGAAGCCCCGGAATATGACCGGCCATGGGTGGAGTCGCCAAAACTTGCCCGTTTGCAGCCCGAGGACGTGCCCACCCCGAACGATCTCACCGCTGCTCTGCTCACAATCATCGGCGCGCCGGACATGTGTTCGAGGCGTTGGGTCTGGGAACAATATGACACGTTGGTGCAATCCAACTCCGCGCAGATCCCCGGCGGGGATGCCGGTGTGGTGCGCATCAACGCCAAGAAGGGCATCGCCGTTTCATCTGACGTGACGCCGCGCTATGTCGAAGCCGATCCTTTCGAAGGCGGCAAGCAGGCCGTGGCCGAAAGCTGGCGCAACCTCACCTGTGTGGGCGCTGACCCCATCGCCATCACTGACAACTTGAACTTCGGCAATCCCGAACGCCCGGAAATCATGGGCCAATTGGTCCTCGCGCTGAAAGGCATCGGCGAAGCCTGCCGCGCCTTGGAATACCCAATCGTGTCGGGCAATGTCTCGCTCTACAATGAAACCATGGGCCGGGGCATCCTCCCCACCCCCACCATTGGTGGTGTCGGCTTGCTGACCGATCTTTCACTGATGATGACCAACCGCTTCAAACAGGCCGGCGATGTCATCATCCTGATCGGCGGCCACGGCACGGAGTTGGGCCAATCCATCTACCTTCGCGAAGTCCTAGGCCGCGAAGAAGGGGCACCCCCGCCCGTCGATCTCGCCCGCGAAAAGCGCCATGGCGACTTCGTGCGCCACTTGATCAAATCCGGCCAAGTCTCTGCCGTGCATGATATTTCCGATGGCGGGTTGGCCACGGCGATCATTGAAATGGCGCTGCCGACGGCTTTAGGTGCCAAAATCGAAGCCACGGGCCACGTCGCCCTCTTCGCTGAAGATCAGGCCCGCTACGTACTGACCGCAAGACCCGAAGAAGCCATGGAACTTCTCACCGCCGCGCAAGACCAGGACATTCCCGCCCAGATCATCGGCGAAGTGACAGCCAAACCAGATCTGGCAATCGGTTCGGCCCACGTCATTGAGATGTCAACCCTGCGCCACGCCCATGAAGCATGGTTCCCGAAGTTTATGGCTTAGGCACTTCCCTTCTCCTCTGGAGAAGGGAAGTTCCGCAAGTTCGCCACTGGAAATTCTCGCTCTAAAGCCCTATCTTCTTCGGAAAGGAATCCCCCATGGCCATGACTGCCCAGGAAATTGAGCGCTTCATCAAGGAAGCCTTGCCAGATGCATCGGTCACCATCAGCGATCTGGCCGGTGATGGGAACCACTATTCCGCCAATGTCATCTCTGCCAGCTTCAAGGGCAAGAACCGCGTCCAGCAACATCAACTTGTCTATGCCGCCCTCAAGGGCCGCATGGGCGGCGAGCTTCATGCACTGGCACTGCAAACTTCACCACCACAGGAATGAGAAAAATGACCAACATCCACGATCAAATCGACAAAGACGTAAAATCCAACGACGTGATCCTCTTCATGAAGGGCACGGCGGATATGCCACAATGTGGCTTTTCGGGCCGCACCGTACAAATCCTCCAGCACCTTGGCGTTCCGTTCAAGGACGTGAACGTATTAGCCTCGGATGAAATCCG
>JAYUEP010000128.1:0-4764 GCA_043739165.1 Hyphomicrobiales bacterium | reverse complement strand
GGCTGATGGATGTGAACCCGCCGACCTTTGCGGCAGACCTGATGACCGACATGCGTTAAACCTGTGCCACCCCAATGAGCGCAAATAAGGGCAATACTGCGAAAGGGTTAATAGACCTAAACCATCGCCCTATGCGCGGGCACTGGGGCGAGAACATCAAGCAGTGCCCGCTCCGTCTGGGTGATACGCGAGGGGTTGATGATCTTTGCACCTGTCAAATCCGTTACATAAAACACGTCCACGGCCTTCTCGCCAAAAGTGGTGATATGGGCTGAGGCGATGTTGAGATTGAGGTGGAACAAGGCCTCAGTCAGCGCATGGAGCAAGCCCACCCGGTCCAGCCCGTTGATCTCGACAATCGTGTTCTTGTTGGAAGAGGCATTGTCCACCGCCACACGCGGCACAACCGTAAAGGCTTTCGCCCGCTCCGGCATCTGTTGAACCCGCGCCAGCTCTTCCCGCAGGCGCATTTGGCCATGCAGCACTTTGCGAATGGAATCGCAAATGCGGCTGGCGCGGCGGCTCTCGTCTTCTTCACTCTTGAATTCGCGGGTGAGCAGGATGGTGTCGAGCGCCATGCCATCAGTCGTTGTGAAAATATGCGCTCCGATGATATTGCCGCCCGCCGCCGCGCAAGCCCCGGTGATCAAGGCCAGCAGGCGCGGATGGTCGGGGGTGAAAACGGTGATTTCGGTAATACCGGAAAAGGCGTCAGTCGCCACATCCGTAGAGACCTCGCCTTTAACGGCACCCTGCATCAGCCTGTGATGGCGCAATTGTCGCACGGTGGGAACGTTGAGCCAATAGGCATCATAATGCCGAGTTGCGATTGCCCTTTGTTTTTCCTCATCCGTAAGTCCTAACTGCTCAAAGAAAGCATGCTGCGCTTGTCGAACACGCGCATCACGCGATGATGCCGAGTGGCCGCCTGTTATCACCGGCTCGGCTTCTTGATAAAGCGTGCGCAGCAATTGCCCTTTCCAGCCATTCCACACGCCGGGTCCCACGGCGCGAATATCGGCCACCGTGAGAATGAGCAACAGCTTCAGGCGCTCCGGGCTTTGCACCACTTGCACAAAATCCAAAATGGTTTTGAAATCATTCAAGTCGCGCATCTGCGATGTTTCGCTCATCAGCAAATGGTGCCGGATCAACCAGGCGACGAGATCCGTCTCATCAGCTGAAAGCCCAAGCCGCGGACAAAGGTCCAGCGCGACCTGTTCACCGGCAACCGAATGATCTTCTGGCCTGCCCTTGGCAATGTCATGCAGCAACGTCGCCATATAGAGCGCGCGCCGTGCCGAGATGGTCGGGAAGATTTTAGCAGCCAGAGGATGATCATTGGCAAAGCTACCATTTTCAATCTGCGTCAACACACCGACCGCGCGGATCAAATGTTCGTCCACCGTATAGTGATGATACATGTTGAATTGCATCATCGCGACGATCTTGCCGAATTCCGGAATGAAGCGGCCCAGAACCCCGGCTTCATTCATCATCCGCAAAAGGGACTCAGGTGCCGGGCTGTTGCAAAGAATGTCAAGAAAAATCGCATTGGCCTCAGCGTCGTGGCGCAACTTGTCATCAATCAATCGGAATGATTTGCGCATCAGTTTCAAGGCATCAGGATGAATTTCAGTGAGCCCCTCACCGGCCAGTTTGAAAATCCGCAGCATGTTGACAGGATCTTGCACAAAGGCCTGATCGCTCTGTACGCTGATGCGGCCGTTCTCCAGTTTGAATGCCCCTGAAAGGGCTTTCTCCTGGCTGCGCTTGGGCAATAATTTCGAGAACAACCGTGAGAGGCGAGGCGGTTCCTTGAAATGCTTCTGCTCAAGGCTGGCGCAGAAAATGCGTGTTAGATCGCCGACGTCCTTCGCAATGAGAAAATAGTGACGCATGAAGCGTTCTACTGCCTTCAACCCGCCATGCGATTTGTAATGCAGCCGCTCTGCCAAATCCGATTGTCGATCAAAGCTCAAGCGGTCTTCGCCGCGCTTGGCGATAAAATGCAAATGACAGCGCACCGCCCAAAGAAAATCTTCACATTTCAAAAACCGCGCCAATTCGGATTTTGAGAAGGCACCTTTTTCCGCCAACTCTTCAGGTGAATTGGTGTTGAATAGAAACTTGGCAATCCAGAACAGCGTATGCAAATCGCGCAGGCCGCCCTTGCCGTCTTTCAAATCAGGTTCAACGGAATAGCGGCTCTCGCCGGATTTGGCATGGCGCAAATCACGCTCTGCAAGTTTCTCAGTGACGAACTTCTTGGCACCCGTGGCGACGATTTCGGACTTGAACCGTTCGGAAAGCTGAGTGAATAGCCCCGGCGCACCGCAGATGAACCGGGCTTCAAGGATTGAAGTGAGAATCGTATTGTCAGTCCTGGCCAGACGCAGACAGTCATCGACCTGTCGCGTGGCGTGGCCAACCTTTTGCCGTGCGTCCCACAGCGCATAAAGCAGAAATTCAACGACCTCATTCACCTTTGCGGAGGCTTGCGCAGGCAATAGAAAGAGAAGATCAATATCAGAGCCGGGCGCCAGCGTGCCACGCCCATAGCCACCCACCGCCACCACCGAAAGGCCAATGCCAGCGCTGCCCGCAAGTCTCTTGCAGGCAAAGGCAAAGAGGTTTCGAATGATGAAATCTTCGGTCTCTGACAGGCGCTCCGCACAGGCCGTGCCCCTGCCATCCTTGAGCAACTGGGCTTCCGCCTCAGCGCGGGAAGCGGCGAGACAGTCACGGATCAAAGCTGATGCCTGATTGCGCAGAACAAGAGAGTCGCCCCCACCAAGTGCCACGAGGCCATTTTCAAAATCAGTCTCAGCACGCGTCATTCTTTGTCTTTCGCCAGTTGTTTTAGCTCATAGATCAAACTCAAAGCCTCGCGCGGCGAGAGTTCGTCTGGCGCAATTCCCTGTAGTGTATCGCGCAATTTGTCGATCTTGGGGGCCATGTCTTGTCTAGGCATTGCCGCGAACAGGGGCAACTCTGCAGCAAGCGCCTTGATATGGGCCTGCCCCTTGCCCTGTTCAAGCCGCTTCAAAACTTCGGTGGCGCGGTGGATGACAGCGGGCGGCAGGCCAGCCAATTTAGCGGCCTGAATGCCATAACTGCGTTCTGCTGCGCCGGGGATGACTTCGTGAAGAAAAACAATATCGCCCTTCCACTCTTTCACATTCATCGTCGCGCAATGCAGCTGTTTCAGCGTGGTCGCCAAAGTTGTCAGCTCATGATAATGCGTGGCAAAGAGCGCGCGTGATTGATTGGCATCATGTAAATGTTCCAACACCGCCCAGGCGATGGAAAGCCCATCATAGGTCGCCGTGCCGCGCCCGATCTCGTCGAGGATAACAAGAGAACGCGCCGTGGCTTGATTGAGAATGGTTGCAGTCTCAATCATTTCCACCATAAAGGTAGAACGACCACGCGCCAGATCATCAGCCGCTCCGACCCGGCTGAACAGCCTGTCGAGAACGCCGATATGGGCAGAATCTGCGGGCACGAAACTGCCCAACTGCGCAAGTATTGCTATCAGGGCGTTCTGCCGCAAATAAGTGGATTTGCCTGCCATGTTGG
This sequence comes from Hyphomicrobiales bacterium, assembly GCA_043739165.1. Taxonomy (GTDB): domain Bacteria; phylum Pseudomonadota; class Alphaproteobacteria; order Rhizobiales; family Aestuariivirgaceae; genus Aestuariivirga. Next base: position 1,182 of record JAYUEP010000128.1, on the reverse strand, counting down.
GGCCGGTGAGAAGCCAGAGCCTCCCGTGTTCCGCCGAAAGATCGCTGTCATTGGGGGAGAAAGCCCGCTGTCCTGCCGCCTTCAAAGCCTGTTCCACCACCGGGTGTCGGCCCGCAGTAATTTCAAACTTCAAACCACCATCGACGATGGGCTTCACATAGCGCCGCTTGCGGGCCAGTTGGGCAAGCGATGAAAACACATCGAGTGCCGCAAGCGCTGCCGCAGAATCGGATAGTACCCGCCGCTCACGCATCACCTGTTCGCCAAAACTGCGGAAGAATTCCAACTCCATCGCCACCGCCCGCCCGCCCGCCACAGCAATCTTTTGCTCCAGTTCACCAAGCTCAACTGTGCTGAAGCGCGCGGCACTGGCGATGGATTGGCGGTGGATGAAGCGCTGGGCCTCGGGCGAGGCCCTCAAAACCTCAGCTTGTTGCGCGGTCACCTCTATGAAGTAACCGAGAATGTTATTGTGCTTGATCTTGAGCGCTTTGACGCCAGAAAGCTCCGCATATTCCGCCTGAAGATTGGCAATCACCTGGCGTGTATCATCACGCAAGGCCCGCAGTTCATCCAGCTCAGCAGAATAGCCCGACGCGATAAATCCGCCATCGCGGGCGAGCAATGGCAGTTCGTCCGCCAAGGCTCTGGCAATGCCAGCGCCCATCTCATGCGGTGCCGCATGCAATCGGTCGAGAATATCGGCGATGAGTTGGGGGATCGGGGTCAACCGTGTGCCCCCGCGCAGGATATCCAGCAAAGCCGCCGCTTGCTTCAAGCCAGCTGAAAGAGCTGCAAGATCGCGGGGGCCTCCTCGGCCAGCGCTCAACCGCGCCAGGCCCCGCTCCAAATCCGGGATGCCGCGCAAGGCCGAGCGGGTCTTGTCCGTCACTGTCTCATCATCATAGAAATGCGAAACTGCATCGAGGCGTGCATTGATTGCATCTGTCTCCGCCAAAGGCCGCGCCACAAAATCAGCCAGCCGCCGCGCGCCCGCTGCCGTCACCGTTTCATCAAGACAATCCAGCACGCTGCCTTTGCGCTGTCCAGCGAGGGTGCGGGTAAGCTCGAGATTGCCCCGTGTTGCGGCATCAATCAGCAAGCCAGATTCAGCCCGCTCCAGTTTCGGCGGGCGTAAATGCGGCATGCGCCCCACTTGGGTTATTTTGATATAGTCGAGCA
>JAYUEP010000127.1:0-14536 GCA_043739165.1 Hyphomicrobiales bacterium | reverse complement strand
GCAATGCGTTTCTGATCATGTGCGGCAGCATCCGCAGGCCGAATGCCCGGCACCACCGTGAGGAATGAGCGCGGCAAGTGCTGGCGGATGTTGGCGAGATCAAGCGGCGAACACACCACGCCGTCCAGCCCGGCAGCATGCGCCAGCTTGGCAAGATTGAGTGCATGCTCATCGGACCGGCGCGCGTCAAAGCCGGCGGCCCAGATGTTCTCGTTGGAAAGCGAAGTGAGAATGGTCACACCGATCAATTTCACGCGCTCGCCCACCGCGTTCTTGGCGGCCCTCATCATGTCAAATCCGCCGGAGCAATGCACATTGGTAATGGCGGGTGCAGGTACCAGCTTCAGCAACGATGTCAGCCCCTGCGCCACTGTGTTGGGAATATCATGCAGCTTGAGATCAAGAAAAATCGGTACACCCTCGCGCGCCACGGCCTCATAACCAGCAGCACCATTGGCGTAGAAAAACTCCATGCCAATCTTCATCATGCCGACATGGGTCTTCACCGCACGGGCAAGGGCGACAGCCTTCGCAACGTCAGGTGTATCGAGGGCCACACAAATGGGGTTTTGCTGGGTCATGAGCCATGGCCCTAGCGCGAAATCAGCTTTGGCGCAAATACACCATTGCCGCCGCCGCCAAGTCCTCCAGCGCCGTGCCGCTGCTCTTGAACAGCGTCACTTCGCCGTCCGTCTTGCGGCCCATCATGGTGCCGCGCGTCAGTTCGAAAAGATCGGCCTGGATATCGGCCCATTTGAAGTGGCCTTCCTTCTGCGCCATCAGCAAATCACCCGCCTCGTGAAGCGCACCTTCCCGCGTATCGACAAAAACCCGTGCCATGCCAACAGCCGCACCATCGGTCTCGCGGTCTTCGGGCTTATAGGCACCCACGAGGTCAATATGTGTCCCGGGCTTCACCCACTTGCCCAGGATCACCGGACCGGAAGGGGAGGTGATGCCCGTAACAATATCGGCCTCAGCCATCGCCGCCGCCAAATCCGTCACCGCCTCGCCACCAATCTCGCTGGCCACGGCCTTGGCCTTTTCCAGCGTGCGGCTGTAGACCATGACACGCGTGATGGGCCGCACTGCGGCGTGGGCCTTGGCAAAATGCGGGGCCAAAGCGCCAGACCCAACCAAGAGGAGTGTCGAGGCATTCTTCCGCGCCAGATAATCTGCCGCCAAGGCCGAGGCCGCCGCCGTGCGCCGCCGCGTCAATTCTGTGCCATCCATCACCGCGATAGGTGCAGCCGTCTCGTTATCAATCAACAGATAAGAACCCTGCACCGCAGGCAGGCCCTTGGCAGAATTGTCACCCTTGACGGTGACAGTCTTGATCCCCGTGAAGGCCTTGGTCCAGGCGGGCATGATGAGCAGCGTGGTGGTGGAACCTGTCTCGGCCACAAAGCGCTGCGGTGCCGTCACCTCACCCTGGAAAGCCGCCCGCAAGGCTTCAATGTAATCGCGGTATGAAATCGCCGCGAGATCAGCCGCCGTAAAGACTTTCACGGCATGATGCCCGGCAAGGGGGCCAGCATTTGTGCTTCGATCTTCTGGGGCCCTTGGCCCGCCAGCGTGATTTCATTTTGCAGCCGCGCAATCTCTCGCGCCCGCTCCCGCGCCAGCCGTCGCCACTTGCCCTGTGCGCGCCAGCAGAAGAACCAGCCGATCAACATGCCGATGAAAATGCCGACGAACGTCATCAGCCACAACGGCAGATCAATGGCAACGGTGGGTGCTGATTGGTTGAATGGGTCTAGTGAAAGCTGCGTCCATTGCCGATTGGCAACGGCAAAGCCCAGCACGATGATGAGGATGGGAAGGCCGATGAGCCAGCGGAGAACCCGGCGCAAGGTCTAGGCCTTGGTATTTAAACGCTGGCGCAATTCCTTGCCAGTCTTGAAGAACGGTACGCGCTTTTCCGTCACATCCACACTTTCGCCAGTGCGCGGGTTGCGGCCCAGCCGGGCATTGCGCTCCTTGACCGAGAAGGCCCCAAAGCCTCTGAGTTCAACCCGGTTACCTTGCTTCATGGCATCAATGATTTCATCAAACACACGGTTGACGATGCGTTCCACGTCACGGTGATAAAGATGGGGGTTCTTGTCAGCAATCTTTTGGACGAGTTCAGATTTGATCATGGCCTACAGTGTCCAATTCCAAAACAATATCGAGAGTTTAAGCGGAATGTCAGAAAGGTCAAGCCATTGCGCAATAACAAAAAAGGCCGGAGTTTCCTCCGGCCTTTGAACTTTGTCTCGAAAACAAGCTTACTTGTCTTCTTCCTTCTTCTTCAAGGCGGCCTGGAAGATGTCTCCCAGTGAAGCGCCTGAATCAGATGAGCCATATTGGGCCACGGCCTCGCGTTCATCGGCAATTTCCAGTGCCTTGATCGAGACGTTGACCTTGCGGGCCTTGGCATCCATGGCGGTGATCACCGCATCAAACTTTTCGCCAACGGCGAAACGGTCTGAACGCTGGCTGTCCCGGTCACGGGCCAGATCGCCGCGCTTGGCATAGGCGGTGATGTCAGTGCCGGAGATCCGCACTTCAAGCCCGCCATCTTCCACTTTCAATACTTCGCACGTGACCTTGCTGCCCTTGCGTGGCGCACCACCGGAGCTGGCAGTACCAGCGGCCTTCGGCGCACTGCTGCCTGCAGCAGCACCACCTTCGCTGAGTTGCTTGATGCCAAGCGAGATGCGTTCCTTTTCCTGGTCCACATCGAGAACAACGGCCTTGACCATGTCGCCCTTCTTGTAGTCCTTGATCGCTTCTTCGCCGGGGCGCTTCCAGTCGAGGTCTGACAAATGCACCATGCCGTCAACATCGCCGTCGAGGCCAACGAACAGGCCGAATTCGGTCATGTTCTTGACTTCGCCTTCAACCTGCGTGCCCTTCGGATACTTGGCCGAGAACGAGACCCATGGGTTCTGCTGAACCTGCTTCAGGCCGAGAGAGATGCGGCGCTTGGCAGAATCAATTTCCAGAACCTGAACTTCGACAGGCTCAGAAGTGGAAAGGATCTTGCCGGGGTGAACGTTCTTCTTGGTCCAGCTCATTTCGGAAACATGGACGAGGCCTTCAATGCCATCTTCCAGTTCAACAAAGGCACCGTAATCTGTGATATTGGTGACCTTGCCCTTGACCTTGGAGCCAACCGAGAACTTCTCGGCCACGATTTCCCATGGGTCCTTGTCGAGCTGCTTCATGCCCAGCGAAATGCGCTGTGTGTCTGGGTTGATGCGGACGATCTGCACCTTGACCGATTGGCCAACCGCCAAGACATCCGAGGGATGATTGACGCGCTTCCAGGCGATGTCGGTGACGTGGAGCAGACCGTCAATGCCGCCCAGATCAACGAATGCGCCGTAATCGGTGATGTTCTTCACAACTCCTTCAACCACTTGGCCTTCAGCCAGGTTGCCGACCAATTCCGAACGCTGTTCAGCACGCGTCTCTTCCATGATGGCACGGCGCGAGACAACGATATTGCCGCGGCGGCGGTCCATCTTCAGGATGACGAAAGGCTGCGCCACATGCATCAACGGACCCACATCGCGGATCGGCCTAACGTCAACTTGGCTGCCGGGCAAGAAGGCCACGGCACCGCCGAGATCAACCGTGAAGCCACCCTTGACGCGGCCAAAGATCACGCCGTCAACACGTTCATTCTTGCCGGACATTTCTTCCAGGCGGGTCCAGGCTTCTTCACGCTTGGCCTTTTCGCGGCTGAGCACGGCTTCGCCAAGGGCGTTTTCAATGCGCTCAAGATAAACTTCAACGATGCTGCCAACCTTGATGTCGGCAGGCTTGCCGGGCTGGTCAAAATCCTTGAGCGGAATGCGGCCTTCGGTCTTGAGGCCAACATCAACGATTACCAGTTCGTTTTCAATTGCAAGCACTTTGCCCTTGACGACGCGGCCTTCTTGCACGGGGCGGTCGAGATAGCTTTCTTCAAGCAGGGATTCAAAGTCAGAAAGGGTGGGGGTCATCGAAACGGCAGATTTTGCCATAGGTATTTCCTTCAAATCATTTCAGCCGGGGCCTCAGCCACACGAGAACCTGAAACGTCTGCGTTACGCAGCGGGTTAGAGCGTTCGAAGCGCGGGCGCGTTCGAACTGAGGCGGTTCAAAACGCAAGCGCTGAAAACATTTGGGGTGCTGTTCAGCACCCCGGTTCATCTGGGCAAAACCCAACCTCAAGATGGGCGGCCTATAGGGGAAAAAGAGGGTGGGGGCAACACCCTTCTGGGAGACTCAAAATGGGCCTCAACCCTTCGCCTTTTTCTCCACTGCCTTGCCGCCCGCCACCGCATAGATCTTGCTGGCCACGCGCGTCCAGGCCGGGCGGTGGGTGATGGCGATGATGGTGAGGCGCCCACGCAGGTTTGCGATATTGGCGCAGATTTCCGCTTCGGTTGCTTCATCCAAAGCGCTGGTGACTTCATCGAGCAACAACAGCTGCGGCTTGCTCACCAAGGCCCGCGCCAGCGAAAGCCTTTGGCGCTGGCCGCCGGAGAGCCTTGCCCCCATCGTGCCGATGGGTGTGTGAACACCCTTGGGCAGCGCATCAACAAATTCACTCGCCCCGGCAAGGCGCAAGGCCTCGAGAGCGTCTTCTTCGCTGAGTGCGGGATCACCCAGCGTGATATTGTCCAAGACTGTGCCTTTGAGCAGTGTGAGTTCCTGCGGCACATAGCCAATCACGCCGCGCCAGGCTTTGAGGCTGATGTCTTTGAGATCGATCCCATCCACCAGGATGCGCCCGGAAGCAGGCCGGTTAAAGCCCACAATCATATCCACCAAAGTGGTTTTGCCAGCACCCGATTGACCGATCAGAACCGTGATACTGTTGGCGGGGATGGAAATGTTGACGCTGTGGAGAATGGCCTTCTCGCCATATGCAAAGCTCACCCGATGAAATGCAATGCCCTGATTAAGGCTTGGCTTCAGGGTGCCTAAATCCGTTTCAACGTCGGCATCGGCCTTGTCGATGATGGCAAAGACACCGTAGTAGGCCGCCGAAGCATTTACGGCATCTTGCAAGCTCAGTTGCACACGTTTGATGACGTCGACGAGCTGATAAAAAATAACCCCAACTACAAGCAGCTGTGAAAGCGGTGTGTGCAACAGCACCACGCCAACATAAACGCCTGAGACAATCATCAATGCGCCCAGAATATCCTGCCCGTGATAAATTGCATGGCGCGCCACCAACATGGTGATCACCGCACCGCGCAAATCGCTGATCGATTTCATGAAGGCATCAACAAAGCGCCCTTGCCGCGCCATGGATTTGAGTGCCTTCATGTTGGCAATCACGTCCTGCACACCGGTGGCCAAATTGGCGGATGTGCTGAACTGCGTAAGGCTTGCCATCTGTGCGCGGCGCAGAATGTGATAAAGTGGCCAAGCCAGTGCGGCGACGGCGAACAGGCAGAACAGCACCAATGGACCCGATACAAGAAAGGCCGTGATCAGCAGGCCAATGCCAACAATCACGGTGACCACCAGGCCCGCGACGGCAAGATAGGCATCGCCCGCCATTTGGGATTGTGCCGCCACCATGGCGGAGACTTCGCCAGGCTGATGATCAACGAAATAGGACCAACGCGCATTCATGGTGGCCTTCAAAAGCCTCGTGCGAATGGCCGTTGCGACATTGGCCACTGAAATCGCCACAAAGCGCATGGCCAGAAACGCGATGACGGATTTCATCACAAGCGCCACGCCCAGAAGCAGCAACAAATTTGTAAAGCTGGGCGTTATGCCGACCTGCGTGAAGCCTGACATGATGGTCCGGCCGAGCAGTGAATTGTTCGCCCCTTGGTCTGAGCTCATCTGGCTGGCGAGCGGCACCAAGGCACCCATGCCCAACAGATCAGACAGGCTTGAAAGACTGATCGCCAGTGTCACCAGAACAGGCCGTGCGCCGGGAGCCGACCAGAAGATGGAGTATAGTTTTTTCAGCACGCGTGTGTTGCCCGATTCTCATGTGGCGTCTCTCAATAACAACGCTACAGTTTAAGCCAAGTGGTAGGTGGCGGAAGAAGAGGGATTCGAACCCTCGGTAGGCTATTAACCTACGCACGCGTTCCAGGCGTGTGCCTTAAACCACTCGGCCATCCTTCCGTCCGGGCGTGCCCTAGCCGATTGTGCGAATGGGTTCAAGCACTAGTGAGTGAATGAAAAAACGCCTTCGCATCAAGCGTGTTGCCGCATAAGATCGTTTCAGGAGACGTCGGTGGTCTATTCATCGGAAGAAACACAAGAAAAGTTGGAGCGCCTCGCCCGCCTCATCCGTGGTGCTGGCCATGCCGAAGGCCTCATTCCGGCGCAATGGGATGTGTTGCGTTATCTGGCCCGGGCCAACCGCTTTTCCAATTCACCCATTGCCACGGCGCATTACTTGGGCACCACCAAAGGCACGATATCGCAAACCATTCAGGCGCTCATGCGCAAAGACTTGGTGAAGAGCGCGAGCCGCGGAAATGATGCGCGCTCGGTGGTCTTGACCCTCACTGAAAAGGGCAAGGCCCTTCTGGCCCGCGATCCACTGGCCGCCATGGGCAAAGACCTCGCAGCGCTGCGTGGCAAAACCCAGAAGCATCTCGGCCGCGCGGTTGCGGACTTGTTGCAAAGTGAAACCACGAGGCAGGGCGCGCGCCTGTTTGGCTCCTGTGAAGGTTGCCGCATGTTTCTCGCGGGCAAGGAACCCGTCTGTGCCAGTTTTGGCGAACGCTTGAGCGAAATTGACCTAACAGGGCTCTGCCAAAAGTTTCGCGCGGTCAAAAGCAAGACCGGCCAGATCGAGAAATGATCCGGCCGCTGAAATCAGGTCATGCGCCAGTTTAGCCCGTACAGACGGTAGAGCCGCCGGAAGCAGTCACACAATTGAGCGTTTGGGATGTGCGTGGGCGCGATGTGATTGTCTGATTCATCAGGAAACTTGTCGAACCCATCAAATTCTTGCCCATGAACTGTGCCATGGGCGGCGAATAAGTCATGCAGGCCACGGAAACCACCAGATCATTGCCCGTTGTCATAAGGTTGGCAAAGTTTGTGGTGTCGGGCGCGGTACAGGTAGGTCCGCCGCTGCTGGCCACGTTCCAACGTTGTGTTGGGGCACCGTTTTTCAAATAATATCCATAAACATTCACGTGCACATTCGCGGCTTGGGCGGCAGGCATGATGATGTTTACAGCATTGAAATAATCCACAATTGTGGCGCGCACAATTGTTGTTGGAGTCTGGGTTACGGTGTCGCCAATGGTTGCGGCGATGGCGGTCACGCGGCGATTGTAAGTGATATACTGGATGAGATCCAGCATGCTGAAATAGAGCAACAACAACACGGGCAAAACAAAGGCCGTTTCAATTGCTGCCATACCGGATTGTGATCTGAGAAATGATTTGGTCATGGGTTATCTCTTAGCAAGTTGCCTGCCCTGTACCCGGGAAGGGTTCATTTTGAAAAATTGAAAAGCCGATCAGGCGTCGTGTTGAGGTGCCAGGAAGATTGGCCAGGAATCCCATGCCGACCATGGTGAAGTTCCAGTCATAAGTGGCGATCACCGCCGCAGGCTGGGACGGCTGGCCAGTCTTGTAGCAATTGCCCGCTGTCGTGGTGATGCCCACGGTCGGACCAATACTCACGAAGGCGGGTAGATTGGCTTGCAGGGTCGCAAAATTCGTTTCTGAGCGCACATAAACAGTCACGTTGCTTGTGCAATTCATGATGAGATTGGCTTGATTGCAAATCTTGACTTTGAAATCGGCGGCAGAAAGCGGTGATGTCTGAGCCTGGCCCGTGCGTACAAGGCGCGATGCATCGCTGACCGAAGACTGAAGGACATATTCACTGAGCATCATGACGCCGGTTTCAATGACCACACCGAGCACCATCAGGAAAGGAGGTGCGACAAATGCGAATTCAATTGCCGCAACACCGCGTTCCGAAGCCCGAAACGCCTTGAGCTTCTCGCGCCAGCGCCCCATTAAGCCCTTAAACATCATTGCCTCCGACCCGAACTGAATTCCGAATTCCAATCACTTTACTAACAGCTGAGTCTTGAAGGGGCTTGAAGAAACAAGATAAAATTTTATTGAAGTCGGCCCCTTCAGATGTGCCCGAAAACGTCGACAGCGGGAAATGTCCCGCTGTCTGCAGTCGATGCTGAAAGCCTGGTCGAAGCTTATTGGGGAGCCGCAGCTCCTCCTGAGGTTTTGGGCGACAAATCTGATGTCTTCACGCCTGTTTTGTAGTCGTTCTTGAGACGATTTGCTCCGACCACCTTGCCTAGCCAGTCTGTATTGTCCCCCACCATCATGTTGGCTTCGCAATTTGGCGCGCAGGAATATGTAAAACGCTGGGCAGGATATGTCGTTGACCCAACAAACATGCTCAATTGGTTGGGAGAATTGTGGGCAACGGTAATGTCGAAATCGGCCAGCTTCTTTCCGTTGGTGTCAAAGATCACCAGATTGGTTTCACCAAAGGAATGTCCGTGCAGAATCAGTTGCCGACCATTCAGGGAAGCATCGGCGATGGAAGGATTGCCGATAATGACGCTTCCGACGTCGCCAGTTAACAACATCGGCTGGCTCTGATCCATTTCCACCGTCAGTGGTGAGCCCGCCTGGGCCGGCGTGAACTGCGCCAATGTCAAGAATGCAGCCACACAGGCCAACTGGTTCCAAGGTTTTTTCATGGTCAAACTCCCTCACAGGGCCACAAGGCGGCCCGCAATCGTAAATGAAGGATTGCCTGATAATGATGAATCTTAGGTTACCGCCGCAAAATGCAAAAAATCGAGAAAGAGATTTTCAGGGTTAACTCCTCCTTTACGCTGACCATGGGAAGGTCTCGGTCAAATCGAATTGTGCCCGAGGGATTACCATGTTCCAACAGCTGTCTCTTTATATGTTACCAACCCTGCTGATTGTGGCGGCCACAAGTGATGTGATGTCACTGCGGATCCCGAACTGGTTGACGCTGCTGACAGCGCTGTTGTTCTTTCCGATGGCTCTTGCCACCCATATGCCGCTGGCGGAGTTTGGTTCCCATCTTTTGGCCGGGGTCATTCTTTTCGCGGCCGGCTTTATCTTCTTTCAATTGGGAGTGTTCGGCGGGGGCGACGCAAAATTGATGGCGGCAGCGGGCTTTTGGTTCGGCACAGCCAAGATTTTGCCTTTTCTGGTTTTCACGGCGCTTGCAGGCGGTGCTCTGGCCCTCTGCGTGGGGCTGTGGTCTGCCTTCATGATGTTTTGGGAACTGGAAGGTGAAGGCTTCGCCTTTGCCAAGGTCGGCCAGAAGCTGCGCGGCCTGAAACCGAATGTTCCATATGGTTTTGCTTTCGCCCTTGGCGGCATTCTCGCCTTCAAGGACACATGGTGGGTCAATGGCCTGTCCTGATGGGATCGGCTGCTTATTAACCTTAATTTGACCTTTGCGCGTCAAGTTAAAGAAGGGTTGGTGCCTGTGGCACCTTGTGAGGGAATGAAATGAGTAGAATGCGTACGGTGGCGCTTGCGGGCGCAGTAATGTGTGCAGTCGTTGCTGGCATGATGGCCAAGAACGTTCTGAACCGCAAACAGGAAGTGAAGCAGGAAATCGTCAACACGGTGCCAACCGTCGACGTGCTTGTGGCCACCAAAGACCTGCAGATGGGTGAAAAACTTGTTGACGGCACGCTCGCCTGGAAGAGTTGGCCCAAAGACAATGTGCTGCCCAGCATGATTACGCATGACGCCAAGCCGGATGCGACCAAGGATTTGGTACAAGCCCGTGCGCGCCTTCCTCTATACAAAGATGAGCCCGTGATCGACAAGAAGATTGTCCAGGCAGGCGCGGGCGGCTTTATGAGCTCCGTATTGCCGAAGGGCATGCGCGCAATCTCTGTTGCTGTGTCACCGCGGTCCTCCGCCGGTGGCTTCATCCTTCCCAATGACCGTGTCGATGTAATCCTCACGCGCAGGATCACCGACCCAAAATCAACAACCCCAATCGTTCACAGTGAAACCGTTGTTTCAAATGTCCGCGTGTTGGCCGTCAATCAGGTCTTCCGTCCCACGGCGGACAATGATCCTGTGACCGTCGAAAAAGGTGAAAACGCCACGCTTCAACTTCTGCCGCGGCAATCTGAAATTCTGGCGCAGGTCGAATCCTCCGGCGAACTCTCGCTTGCCTTGCGCTCGATTGCAGAACGCGATGGCATGAGTGTCGATGACGACGTGCCGCAGCTCTCCGAGAAATTCCAGGACAAAGCCAAGACCAAAGTTGGTTCCGGCGATCCACTTTTCGTTCGCGCCGGTATCGAATCCTATGCAGCTTCGCAGTGAGTTATCAGTCATGAAAAATTTTGCGCCAAATTCACCAATGACGAAACTGACAGGCCTGCCAGGTCTGGCAATCATGCTCCTGTCATCGCTCCTGCTGGTCGGCCCATTGGCGGTGAAACCGGCAATGGCAACCGACATGGTTCCCACGGCGGCCACTCAAGGTGGCAAGTTCGTGCGCATCGCGCTGAACAAGTCGACTGCCGTAACACTTCCGGCGGATGCCAAGGATGTTGTCGTTGGCAATAACGAGATTGTTGATGTGGTCGTGCGCAACAAAAACACGGCCTATCTTTTCGCCCGCAAAACCGGTTCAACCAATGTGATCTTCTTTGGTGCCAATGGCGAAGCGGTGATGTCGTTGGATCTTGAAGTGGCCATCGACACAATGGCGTTGCAAAATCTGATTCGCCGCACTCTGCCAGGCACGCATATCACGGTGGATGTCTTGGGCGCCAACGTCGTCCTCGGCGGCATTGCGATGAATGCGCAGGAAGCCAAATCGGCACTTGATTTGGCCAATGAATATATCGGTCAACCGACGACCGTCACCACCAACAACGTGACCACATCAACCGGCGGCGGCATTATCGTCAACACCATCAAAATCGCTGGTGAAGACCAGGTGATGTTGCAGGTCAAGATGGTTGAAATTCAGCGTGATGTGCTGAAGCAATGGGGTGTCAATTTTGGCGCAGCCCTCAATGTGGGTGCCTTTGCCTTCAACCTGTCCAATGTCAATCCTCTGGGCAGCATTCCGATGTCGCCTTTCCAGGGCTTTGGCGGGGCAATCTCGGATTCCAACGGCAACAACTTTACCAGCATCATCAAGGCCATGGAAAGCGATGGCATGTTGCACACGCTGGCTGAACCAAACCTGACGGCAGTTTCCGGTCAGGCAGCATCCTTCAAGGCGGGTGGTGAATTCCCCTACCAAACCTGCCAGATCAATAGCTCAGGCCGCCAATGCATCGTTGCGTTCAAGGAATATGGTGTGGGCCTCGACTTTACACCGACTGTTCTCAGCGCTGGCCGCATCAATTTAAAAGTTCATACAGCTGTGAGTGAATTGACGGACATTCAAACGGGCTCGATGGACAGCGCAGGTTCAATTCCAAGCCTGAACGTGCGCGCTGCCGATACGGTTCTAGAAATGCCCGATGGCGGTTCCATGATGCTGGCAGGTCTGATCCGTGAAAGCACACGCCAGAAGATCAACGGCGTTCCCGGCCTTCGCAAGATTCCAATCTTGGGATCCCTGTTCCGCAGCCGTGAGTTTATTTCGAACCAGACAGAACTTGTAGTGATTGTGACACCACATATTGTGCGCAGCGTCGCCCAGAGACAATTGGAAGTTCCGGACAAGAATCTCAATCTGTCGAGTGAGCGCCAAGGCATGTTCATGGGTCGCCTCAACAAGATTTACGGCACTCGGGAACACGTTCCGAACGGCAACTATGACAGCAACGTCGGTTACATTGTTGAGTGAGTGGAGAATTGATCATGTCCAGTAATAATATCAAATTCACTCGGTTGGCTTCCGGCGCGTTGATTGGCCTTGCTGCTTTGAGTCTTAGTGGCTGCATGGCCGACCATTTGTACAATGATGATAGTGTCAGGGCCTCCACCCACGCGTCCGACAACTATCCGATCACTTTGGCCAAGGGCCCGCGGACCATGGAAATCGCTACAGCGGGGGGCACACTCAGTGCCGAACAAGCTGATGCGGTCAGAAGTTTCGTTCACCAGGCATCGCAAGCGGGTATCACACCCATGACCGTATCGCGGCCAAGCGGCGGCGGGGCATCGGCGCGCGTGGCCGGCGAAGTAGCTTCCGTCATGGTGAGCCAAGGTGTGCCGCGCAGCCGCGTCGCCTTTAGAGTCTATCCCGGCCCGGCCTCCGGCTCGGTGAAGATTTCCTACATTTCTTCCTACGCGAAAACCAAGCCCTGCGGCAATTGGCCAACCGATTTTACCAACACCGAAGAAAACACATCCTATGAAAATCTGGGCTGTGCAGTTCAGGCCAATATCGCGGCAGAGATTGCCAATCCGGAAACGCTGGTTGCACCACCAGCTTCTGATATGAAAAACTCGGCTTCCGCCGTCGCCGCCATTGGCCGTGAGGCCACGAGTGTTAATCAGGTCACGCTTCAGACGAACTATAGATATTCATCCTTTCCTTAATTCTACTTGCCTCTGGAAATCAAAAAATGACGACCGCAACAGCACTCGACATCGCGACGCCCACAGCCACCGACAAGTTTCCAGTGGCCATTGTGCCGCGGATCAATATCGGGATTTTTTGTGACAATCCACAATCGGCCCAGGTCATGCAGGCAGCGGCCAGCGATAGGCGCATGTCAAAGGCCCACGTCAACCTTCAGATGGGTGGCACTTTGGGTGCGGCGCAATATCACGCGCAGGAACCAACGCCTCATGTGATCATCGTTGAATCCCATGGCGATCGCACCCAGGTGATGAATGAGCTTGGCAAATTCGCCGAAGTCTGCGGACCTGAAACCAAAGTTATCGTCATCGGCCACGTTAACGACATTCTGCTTTATCGCGATTTGATGAAAAATCATGTCAGCGACTATATTGTGGCCCCTATCACATCGCTGCAGATCATCGAATCGATCGCCGCGATTTACAATGATCCCAAAGCGGCCCCTTTGGGAAAAGTCATCGCATTTGTCGGCGCAAAGGGCGGTGTGGGGTCATCGACCATCGCGCATAATATTGCCTATGCAACATCGCAGAACCTCGCGATTGAAACTATTCTCACCGATCTTGACTTGTCCTTCGGCACGGCAGCCCTGAACTTCAATCAGGATGGCGGCGGCACCTTCTATGAAGCCCTTCAGGCCCCGGACCGTGTTGATCCCACGTTGTTGGATCGTTTGATGTCCAAGCTCGGCAACAAGTTGAGTCTGCTCAATGGCCCCGGTTCTATTGATCGTGACATGACCATCGAAGCTCATTCCGTGGAAACGGTTTTGAATGTCGTGCGTCAGGCGGCGCCCGCCATCATCGTCGATGTGCCCAACATGTGGGCACCATGGGTCAAATACACGTTGATGAATGCCGACGAAATCGTCATCACTGCAACGCCGGAATTGCCCAGCCTGCGCAATGCGAAGAATCTCATTGACCTGTTGAAAGTCGGTCGGCCCAATGACCGCCAACCCCGCCTCGTCTTGAACCAGGTGGGCGTTCCAAAGCGGCCTGAAATTCCTGCGGCGGATTTTGCCAAGGCGTTGGGCGTTGTGCCCGCAGCGATCATTCCACACGATCCGCAAACTTTTGGCCTCGCCCAGGGCAATGGCCAAATGGTTTTCGAGGTTGCGCCTAAATCAAAGGCTGCTGAACTGATGACAGGTCTGGCCGAACAGCTGGCGGGGATCACCAAAACCGCCGCCAAGCCCCAGCGCTTTGATCTTTCGGGTCTCATGCAGAAGCTGCCATTGCTGAAGAAAAAAGAAGGATAAAAAATGTTCGGCAAAAAAACGGATACAGGCACATCGCCAGGAATCGTATTGCCCCAACCAGCGGCTGCACCACAGCATCACGTGCCGGTGGCGGGTGCTCCTGTGCCGGACCTCAAGGTGGGTACCGCCAAGCCAGCCGCGCCTGTCTCCCCTCAGGCAGCAAAGGCCGCTCCAGAAGCACGCCACAAGTCTGACTCTTACTATGACATCAAGACGACGATCTTCAACGCGCTGATCGATGCCATTGACCTGACCCAGCTCGGCCAGTTGGACCGCGAGGCGGCGCGTGATGAAATCCGCGACATCGTCAATGAAATCATCTCCCTCAAAGATGTGGTGATGTCGATTGCCGAGCAGGAGGAGCTGCTCGAAGACATCTGCAACGACGTTTTGGGTTACGGTCCCTTGGAGCCATTGTTGGCGCGTGATGATATCGCCGATATTATGGTCAATGGTGCTAACACGGTGTTCATCGAAGTCGATGGCAAGATGCAGAAGACCGGTGTGCGTTTCCGCGATAATGTGCAACTCTTGAACATCTGTCAGCGCATTGTGTCTCAGGTTGGCCGTCGTGTTGACGAAGCGAGCCCCATCTGCGACGCGCGTTTGCCTGATGGTTCCCGCGTCAACGTGATTGCGCCGCCGCTGGCCATTGATGGCTGCGCCCTCACCATTCGTAAATTCAAAAAGGACCGCCTCAAGCT
>JAYUEP010000126.1:0-14566 GCA_043739165.1 Hyphomicrobiales bacterium | reverse complement strand
GCACTGCTCACCAATTTCATGAATGTGGAATTGTCGAGCTTCTATTTCGACATCCGCAAAGACGCGCTCTATTGCGATCCCCTGTCGTCGGTGAAGCGTTGCTCCACCCGCACAGTGATGCACGAACTGTTCCACTGCCTCACCACCTGGTGGGCCCCTGTGCTGGTGTTCACCATGGAAGAAGTTTGGCTGCAACGCTATGCAGGCGAAGGCTCATCGGTACATTTGATGCAATTTGCAAAGGCACCAACTGAATGGCGCGATGAAGTTCTGTCCGAAAAATGGGCGACCATCCGCAAGGTTCGTAGCGTTGTGACGGGTGCTCTCGAAATCGACCGGTCCAACAAAGTGATCGGCTCATCGCTGGAAGCCGCACCTATTGTCTACATCGAGAAGGACAGCGAAGCGGTAGCTGCCGTCAAGTCCATTGATTTCGCCGAAATATGTATTGTTTCAGACATAAAAATCGAAATGGGGACTGCACCCTATGGTGCGTTTTATCCGTTAGAAACGGCCGGAGTCGCCGTGGTTTCGCACAAGGCCGAAGGCACCAAATGTGCCCGCTCATGGAAAATCTCCAAGGATATCGGCCAAGACAAAGATTTCCCCGACATCACGCCGCGCGATGCCGAAGCCGTACGCGAATGGCAGACCAGATTTGGGAAGATGGTGTGACACGCCTCTGGGGACCACTCACCACCCTCGGCCTCGCCATTGCCGCCTTGTGCTTTGGTCTGGACCAAAGCGTCAAATATTGGCTGCTCGATATCGTTGACATGCCGATGCGCCAGCGTGTTTCGATCACGCCATTTTTCGACCTGACGATGGCATGGAACCATGGCGTGTCCTACGGCCTGCTCACCACCCATGTGCAAGGCCTGCTCATCGCGGTGAGCCTGCTCATCTGTGCGCTGCTCTGGGTCTGGCTGGCGCGCAGCCAGCTGATGCTCAACGCCGTGGCACTGGGAATGATCATTGGCGGGGCGCTCTCCAATGCCTTGGACCGCGCAGTGCACGGTGCGGTGGCAGACTTCTTCTATTTTCACTTTGACGGATTGGACTTCGCAATTCTGGATTTTGTTTTTAACCCTGCCGATGTGGCCATCGTTGCGGGCGTTGGCCTGTTGCTCTATGAGTCAGTTTTCCTGAGGCAGGACGCTTAGCCATGGATTTGCCTGATTTCTGGGCGATGGCGGGCAAACGGGCATGAGAATGAATATTAAGACACCATATTTGCTGTTGGCTTTGGCCACCTTGGCGCTGGGCGGATGTTCCGCCGGGGCAGGCCTGCTCGACGGCAAGTCCGGCGTGCCGCAAGCTTCCAATGTACCCGTTGGCAACAACCTTGCCCTGCCGCCGGATTTGCAACTCGCCGCCCCAACAGCAACGTCCGATGCCTATCAGCCCAATGGCCCGGTGGCTTCGGCTACTGCGCCAGTTTCGGCCAAGCCTCTAAAGCAAGTTGCGTCGACTGCAGCCTCCTCATCCGGCGGCCTCTATGGCACCGCAGCCGCGTCCCCATCTGTAGCCCCCGGCGACATATTCGCTCAATATGGAATTTCCAGGTACAATCCCGACGGCACGCAAAAAACCCAATCGCAATTGGCCAGCGAATTGAACGCCGCAATCCTCAAGAGAAAGCAACAGCAAACCCCCGGCTATGGCACCATCGCCAACATCGGCTCAATCTTTCAATAGCCAGTAGCGATCAGGCGACGGCCACTCTATTCTGCTGCCATGAGAATCCGCAAACTTCCTGAAGGCACCGTCAACCGCATTGCTGCGGGCGAAGTTCTCGAACGCCCCGCCAGCGCAGTGAAGGAGCTTGTCGAAAACGCCATCGATGCTGGTGCCACGCAGATTGATGTGGTCTTTCGCGGCGGTGGCAAGGCCCTGATCCGTGTCACAGATAATGGCTGCGGCATGGCCCCCGATGAAATGGCACTGGCGCTGGAACGCCACGCGACGTCGAAACTCGCCGATGATGATTTGATCGAAATCAGCACACTCGGTTTCCGGGGTGAGGCACTGCCATCCATCGCCAGTGTGTCACGCCTCTCGCTCACCTCACGCGCCAGCGAAAGCAGCGCCGCTTTCACGCTGGAAGTGGAAGCCGGAAGAGCAACAGCGCCCGCGCCAGCACGGCTCGAGCAGGGCACAGAAATCGAAGTGCGCGACTTGTTTTATGCCACGCCAGCACGGCTCAAATTCCTGAAGTCAGATCGCAGCGAAGTCGCAGAAGCCCTCGATGTGACGCGCAGATTGGCGCTCGCCCATCCCGCAATTGGCTTCAGTTTAACCACTGAAGAACGCGGTTGGCTGGATGTTCCCAAGGGCGAAACACCCAAAGCGCGCGTATCCCGCATCATGGGCGCAGACTTCATGGCCAATGCACTGGCTGTGTCTCAGGCCAGCGAGGACATCCGCATCGAAGGCTTCACCAGCCTGCCCACCTTTGCGCGCGGCTCCGGCACCATGCAATTCGCCTTCGTGAATGGCAGGCCGGTGCGCGACAAACTGGTCAGCGGGGCCATCAAGGGGGCCTATGCCGATGTTCTGCCGCCGGGCCGTTTTCCCGCGCTCGTGCTGTTCATCGATTGTGCGCCCACCCGTGTGGATGTGAACGTGCACCCGGCAAAAACCGAAGTGCGTTTTCGCGATTCCGGTTTCGTCCGTGGGCTGATCATATCGGCACTAAAACGCGCACTGGCCGGGGCCGCAACCACGCCCGATACGGCCAAAGCTTTTGCCACAGTCAATTCCTTTTTCGCACCAAATTGGCAGGCCGCAGCGCCGCAGGGCTTGGTGCAAAGCGCCTTCGCCATGCAAATGCCGCCCGCGGGCTTGGGCGAAACCCCAACGGATGCGCCACGTGGCGCGGTCGCAGCATCCGAATATCCCTTGGGCTTCGCCAAGGCCCAGTTGCATGATGCCTTCATCGTTGCCCAAACGGCCCATGGCATGATCCTTGTGGATCAACACGCCGCCCATGAACGCATCGTTTATGAACGCTTGAAAAGCGAGCGGGCCGGGCAGGGCGTCGCAGTCCAACCCCTGCTGGTGCCGCAAGTGGTGGATATGGACCCTTCTTCCATTGCCACACTGGGAAGCCTGAAAGATGAACTGGGCGAGACGGGTTTGAAATTGGAAGGATTCGGCAATGGCTCGGTCATCATCCGCGAAGTGCCTGCCGCTCTGATGAAGGCCAACATGCCCGTACTTCTGCGCGCCGTGGTGGATGATGCCAGCGAGTTAAAAGAAGTTGCAACTGTGGCGGAGCGCATCAACCACATGCTGGCCACCATGGCTTGCCACTATTCTGTGCGTGCCGGTCGCCCGATGCGTATTGAGGAGATGAACGCCTTGTTGCGCGAAATGGAACGCACCCCCAATGCGGGCCAATGCAACCACGGGCGGCCCACCTTCATTGCCTTGGAAATGAAAGATATCGAACGGCTGTTTGGGCGCACATGATTGCAGGCATCGGCCCCAAGTCAAACCAAATGCTGGCCCGCGCCGGAATCACAACGCGGGAACAATTATTCATGATGGGCGCGGTGCACGCCTATATTCTTGTGCAGAAAGCTGGGAGCGAGCCCAGCTTGAATTTCCTCTGGGGCCTCGAAAGCGTGATCACGGGGCAACATTGGCAGGACGTTGCCAAACATTCGCGCACGGCCCTGTTGTTGGAACTGGAAGAGCGGCAATCTGCGCTTCAACCGAAACGGTAAAACCGCACTTGTGTGTCGCCGTAGCTCCGCTGATCCAGCAGAGCCAACCCCGGCACATCGGCCACCGATGCCTTCTCCGCTTCCTCCAGAACGACGACAGCGCCCGGCGAAAGCCAGCCGCCCTCCACCAACGCTGCCAAAGCCTTCTCACCCAGGCCTTTGCCATAGGGCGGATCAACAAAGGCCAAGCCATGCGGCGTTTGCGGCGCGCAGGGCCCCAGCGCCGTGGCATCACGCCGCCAGATTTTTGTCTGCCCGATGGCCCCGCAAAGATCGGCATTGGCGCGAATGATGCCGCGCGCACCCGCGTCTTCTTCCACAAAGCAGCAGAACTTCGCCCGGCGTGAGATGGCTTCAAGCCCCAACGCGCCTGTGCCTGCAAACAAGTCCATCACCCGCGCCTCTTCCAGCACAAAGCCATCGATGCCATGGGCCAGAATATTAAAGATGCTCTCGCGCACCCGATCAGAAGTCGGCCGTGTGGCACCGCTGCTAGGTCCCTTGATTTCGCGCCCTTTGAATTTTCCGCCGACAATGCGCATGAATGGCTCTTGACCTTGGTTGGAAGTTTGGACCATCTGCCACGATGAAACAAAAACTGCCAGAGCCAATGCAACAAGCCTTCGCGGAAGCGACAGCAGCGGCAACACGTGGCGAAGTTCCTGTCGGCGCAGTAGTTGTCAACGCAAAAGGTGAGATTTTGGCGAAAGCTGGAAACCGCACGCTGCAAGACAAGGACCCGACCGCCCACGCCGAACTACTTGCCATCCGTGCGGCAGCACAGGCGCTGGGCAGCGAGCGGCTCATGGATTGCGATCTCTATGTCACACTCGAACCTTGCGCCATGTGTGCCGCTGCCATTTCTTTTGCCCGTATCCGGCGCGTCTATTTCGCGGCAGGCGATGAGAAGATGGGGGCGATCGAACATGGCACACGCTTCTTCAACCAGGCCACCTGTCATCATGCCCCGGAAGTTTATGGCGGCATCGGCGAGACGCAAGCCAGAGAGCTGCTCACAGAATTCTTTAGGGCACGCCGTTAGCCCGCTGATTTGATTCGTAAATCTAGCGCCCGCTTGAGCCGTTCTTTGGCGGGCTCTGAGGCTTCAAAAATCTCGCGCACCTTGAAATAATCACCGGAACCAAACTGGTTGAGGTCCGGCTCAATATAGATATCGGGCGGGTTCTGGGCGCGGCGCAAATCCGCCAACTCATGAAACATGATGAGGAGCGAGCCCACCGCAAGTTCCAAATTCGATGGATGCGTTTTCAGAACGGGCTTGGGCCGCCCCGTCACATCAATGGCGACGACAATATCGGCCTCAATGTGATTGAAGGGCACAGGGTTTTTGACTCCCCCATCCATGTGAATCTCGCCATTGATGCGTGGCCCTGCAATCAACCCCGGAATGACAATCGATGCGCCCACGGCTTCAAGAACGGAACCGCGCTCCAACACCACTTCTTCCATCCGCTCGTAATTGGTGGCGATGATTTTGAGTGGGATGTGATGGTCTTCAATCCTCTGCGGCAAGTGCTCCGGCAAAACCAGATCGGCCAGCTTTTGCCCATCCAACTGCAACGACATCAGGCCTTTGAGCGAAAAAATGTCGCCGAGGCGCGCATGCTTCGCGCCAAACACATGGCGCGCCAAGTCAACCCTTTTGGACAAGAGCTTGATGGCATGTTCGCGCAGTTCGCGGCCGGACATGCCGCCCGCATAGCCAGCCCCCACCAAAGCCCCCATGCTGCAACCCGCAATTACTGAGGGCTTCACCCCCAACTCATCAAAGGCCTCGAGCATCGGAATATGCGCCAACCCACGCGCACTGCCACCGCCAAGGGCGAGGCCAATTTTCATTTCGCCACAGCCCGCCAGCCAATGTCGCGGCGACAGAAGCCGTCTGTCCATGCGATCAGATCAACAGCGGCATAGGCTTTGGCTTGCGCTTCTTTCACAGTATCACCCAAAGCGGTGACGTTGAGAACTCGCCCGCCATTGGCCACAATGAATTCACCGTCCAAAGCCGTGCCCGCATGAAACACCTCAATCCCTTGATCAAAGGTCTGGTTCAAACCATTGATATGGCTGCCCTTTGCTACGTCTCCAGGATAGCCCTTGGCGGCTAGCACAACGGTGAGTGCGGGCGCAGCACTCCACTGCGCAACCTTGCCCTTCACCGTACCTTCAGCCGTGGCCAGCAACAAATCCAGCACATCGCTTTCGAGCCGCATCATCATCACTTGGGTTTCCGGGTCGCCAAAGCGGGCATTATACTCGATCAGCTTTGGGCCATCCTTGGTCAGGATCAAACCCGCATAGAGCACGCCCTTGTAGGGGTGGCCCATGTCGGCCAGCGCCTTCACCGTGGGCTTGACGATCCTCTCCAACGCCTCGACGCACAAGGTCTCTGTCATGCAAGGGGCCGGCGAATAGGCACCCATGCCGCCGGTATTTGGCCCCGTATCGCCTTCACCCACACGCTTGTGATCTTGCGCGGTGGTCAGGGCCAAAACATCCTTGCCATCCGACAAAACAAAGAAGCTTGCTTCCTCACCTTCAAGAAATTCTTCAATCACACATTCGCCAGCCCCAAAGCGCCCGCCAAAAATCTCGCGCACCGCCGCTTCCGCCTCAGGCAATGTCATCGCCACCGTGACACCCTTGCCCGCGGCCAAGCCATCGGCCTTCACCACAATGGGCGTACCCATCTTGCGCAAATAGGCCAGCGCAGGTGCTTCCGCCCTGAAGCGTTGATAGGCGGCCGTGGGAATATGATATTTGGCGCAGATGTCCTTGGTGAAACCTTTGGAGCCTTCAAGCTGGGCCGCGAACTTGTCCGGCCCAAAGGCCTTGATGCCTACTGCCGCAAGATCATCCACCAGCCCCGCAACGAGCGGCGCTTCCGGCCCCACCACAACAAAGTCAATCGCATTGGCTTTGCAAAAGGCGATGACGGCGGCATGATCTGCCACTTTGACCCCCACCAATTCCGCAATCTTGCCAATGCCCGGGTTGCCCGGAGCGGCATAAAGTTTCTTGAGGCGGGGTGACTTGGCCAGCGCGTAGGCCAGCGCGTGTTCGCGCCCGCCGGAGC
Source organism: Hyphomicrobiales bacterium (assembly GCA_043739165.1). Lineage (GTDB taxonomy): Bacteria > Pseudomonadota > Alphaproteobacteria > Rhizobiales > Aestuariivirgaceae > Aestuariivirga. Next base: position 7,738 of record JAYUEP010000126.1, on the reverse strand, counting down.
CGATCAAAAGGACGGTGATTGAATCGTTTTGCATCATGCCCCCTCTATCTGGCATGTAAGGGCCCAAGTTCAAGGGAATCTTCCACCTGTCCAATCTGTCAGACTTTGACCCCGAAACCGGCGAAATCATCGAAGCGCCGAAATCCAACCAGACGGAGCAATCCGTCAGTGAGCTTTCCCATGCCCTGAAGCGCACGCTGGAAGACCGTTTCGGCCAGGTCCGCGTGCGTGGCGAAATTTCTGGCTACAAGGGTGCGCATTCTTCCGGCCATTGTTATTTTTCGCTGAAGGATGAAGGGGCCAAGCTCGACGCCATCATCTGGCGCGGTTCGTTCACACGCCTGCGCGCCAAGATGCAGGACGGGCTGGAAGTGATCGCCACCGGCAAGATCAGCTCTTACCCGAATAAATCAAGCTATCAGATCATCATCGAGAATATCGAGCCCGCAGGTGTGGGGGCCTTGATGGCGCTGCTGGAAGAGCGTCGCAAGAAACTGGCAGGCGAGGGCTTGTTCGATGTCGAACGCAAGAGGCCCTTGCCCTATCTCCCACACACTATCGGCATCATCACCTCACCCACGGGTGCGGTGATCCGCGACATTCTGCACCGCTTGAATGATCGCTTCCCGCGCCATGTCATCGTCTGGCCCGTGCGGGTGCAGGGAGAAACGGCGGCGGCGGAAGTGGCGGCAGCCATCCATGGCTTCAACGCCATGGAGCAGAAACCTGATCTCCTCATTGTGGCGCGCGGCGGTGGCTCGCTCGAAGACCTCTGGCCCTTCAACGAAGAAATCGTCGTACGGGCAGCAGCGGAAAGCAACATCCCGCTCATCTCCGCCATCGGCCATGAGACCGACACAACCTTGATCGACCACGCTTCTGATTGGCGCGCCCCCACGCCAACGGCCGCTGCCGAACGCGCCGTGCCGGTGCGCGCCGATTTGCTGGCAGAACTGGCCAGCCTTTCAGCCCGGCAGAAGCGCGGCCTGTCGCGCGTCTTCTCGGAAGTAAAGCTGCGCCTGCAATCTGCTGCACGCGCCTTGCCCAAGCCTGATGAAATCCTGGCGCTGGCGCGCCAAAGGCTGGATGGAGCAGGGGCTAAACTGCCCCGCGCCCTGAAAGCCAATCTGCAAACCCACAGCTTGGCACTGGCGCGTCAAACCGGCCGCCTCAGTGTCGGGCCGCTGCAGCAGCGCAGTGTCGAAAGCCGCCGCCGCTTGCATGACGTGCACGGCCGCGCCTCTCGCGGCCTCAACCAATTGATCGCCAAAGCCCGGGACAGGCTGTCAGCCGAAACAAAGCTGATGGCGGTCTTGGGCTATAAATCTGTTCTGGCGCGCGGTTTTGCCGTGTTGCGCGATGCCAAGGGCCAGCCTTTGCGCGGCGTTGCGGGTATCAGCCCGGAAACATCACTGCAAGTTGAAATGGTCGACGGTCAGTTGGAAGTTGTGGCCAAGCCTGCAAAACGCCAAGGTCAGCTCTTTTAAATTTCGCAAGGCCGGATTATATCACTGACATGAACTTCCAAGGCCATCCCATACCGCCCCAGCGCGAAGCCAAGCTGCGTTTTCTGGACGCTGATTTTCAAGTGCTGCGGGAAGGTGAATTTGTCCGCTGCGCCATGACCGGCGATCCGATCCGCATCGATGATCTCAAATATTGGAGCGTGGACCGGCAGGAAGCCTATAAGTCAGCCCGCGAAAGCCTGGCCGCCGAAAAACTGAAAGCCAGGTCGCCTTAGTAGGGCCGCAGCATGTGGCTGACGTGGTTGACCATCAGGGACTCGCCCTCTTGGTAATAGGGCATCCACTGTTCCTGGCAGAACACGGCGAGGTTGCCCAAAATCAATATCCACTGCAAAACATAGCTGACGTGACGGCGCATGCTGCCCTTGCCATGGCCACGGCGGAAAATGATCATCATCATGATGATCGTGTTGATAGCCAAAACCTGAAAGAGAACGGGAGGGTGGCCAGAGGTCAAGAAGATCCGGATATCGGTCAGATTGAGTGACAGTAGAAAATCATGCATGACAGCCTCCGGGAATATGACGCGCAGAGAAAAGATCTCTACGACGCCGCTTATTTCAAATGCCCTGAAACAACCGACCCCGTCCCTTTGCGCCGTGCAAAGATTGTTCCAGCGCCTTTGCACTAGCATGCGCGGCTTAACGAAACCTTGCTTTAAATTGCCCATTGGCATTAACCAAGCGCCTGGCCTATAGGGGCCTTTTTGTAAGGAGCGCGAAAATGACTGTGAAGTGGACACCTGAGACATGGCGGAATTTTCCCGTTATGCAGGTGCCGGATTATCCGGATGCGGCCAAACTGAAGACGGTGGAAACGCGTCTGGCTGGATTTCCGCCACTGGTTTTTGCAGGCGAGGCCCGCAAGCTGAAGAAAAAGCTGGCCCGGGTTTCCGAGGGCAAGGGCTTCTTGCTGCAAGGCGGCGATTGCGCTGAAAGCTTCGCCGAACATTCCGCCGACAATATCCGCGATTTTTTCAGAGTTTTTCTGCAAATGGCCGTCGTGCTGACCTTTGCTGGCGGGCAGCCCGTGGTCAAAGTGGGCCGCATTGCCGGCCAGTTCGCCAAGCCGCGCTCTTCGCCCACCGAAAATGTTGGTGGTGTAGAGCTGCCGATCTATCGCGGCGACATCGTGAATGATTCTGAGCCAACACTGGCGGGCCGTATCCCCGACCCAGAACGTCAGATCATGGCTTACCGCCAGTCTGCCGCCACGCTCAACCTGCTGCGCGCCTTTGCTCAAGGTGGTTATGCCAATCTTGAGCATGTTCACAATTGGACGCTGGGCTATCTGAAAGACTCGCCCGCCTCAGAGCAATACCAGGCGTTGGCGGACCGGATCACGGAAACCTTGGGCTTCATGCGAGCTTGCGGCATCACGCCGGAAACCGCGCCACAGCTGCGCTCGACCGATTTCTTCACCAGCCATGAGGCGCTGCTTCTTGGCTATGAACAGGCGATGACGCGGGTCGATTCCACCAGCGGTGATTACTACGCCACCTCCGGCCACATGCTGTGGATCGGGGATCGTACGCGTCAACCTGATCACGCCCATGTCGAATTTGCCCGAGGTATCAAAAACCCGATTGGCTTGAAATGCGGCCCGTCGCTGAAGCCCGATGAATTGATCAAGCTGATCGACATCTTGAACCCTGCGAATGAACCGGGCCGCCTGACGCTCATCGCCCGCTTCGGTGCTGACAAGGTGGACAAGCATCTGCCCGATTTGATCCGCGCCGTGAAACGCGAGGGCAGGGTGGTTGTGTGGTCGTGTGACCCGATGCATGGCAACACCATCAAGTCCACCTCTGGCTACAAGACGCGCCCCTTCGATTCGATCCTGAAGGAAGTACGCGGCTTCATGGCCATTCATCAGGCCGAAGGCACCCACGCAGGCGGCATCCACGTTGAAATGACGGGCAAGGATGTCACCGAATGCACCGGTGGCTTGCGCGCGCTTCGTGATGAAGACTTGAATGATCGCTATCACACATTCTGCGATCCGCGCCTCAATGCGGCTCAGGCGTTGGAACTGGCTTTCCTCGTGGCTGAAGAGCTGAAGAAGGAACAGGCCCTGCGTCCGCGCAAATTCGACGAGGACGAGTCAATCGAAGCGGCGGAATAGCAGCAGGAACCAGCGGCGGATCTTTCCGCGCAGCGCCAACCAGGACGATGTGCCATAGGGCGCAATGGGCAGGCCGGAGTTCCGCCACCCTGAAAAGCCATCGGCCATGTCGGTGGCTTGTTTCAGGCCGAGCTGCTGCAGGTTGGCGGCAGCAAGGCTCGATTGGTAACCCTGATCGCAGACCAAAATCACCCTTTGCCCGTGATGTTTAATTTCGGAATGATGCCAGAAAGAGGCGGGATCACAGCGCCATTCCAAAACATTGCGTCGAATGATGATTGCGCCGGGGATGAGGCCGTCTTGGCGCTGCTGTTCATCACCGCGAATGTCGATCACAAGAGTGCCGAGGTCAATTTCGTGTAATGTCTCCTCCGGTGTGAACCGGTGCGGAAGCAAGGCCCGTGCTTCAACCAGCAGCTCTTCAACGGTTTTGACCATGGCGGTGCGCCCGATGAGGCTGCCAGTTTGACAGGGACCACAAGGCCTGTCGAGGCCCCCGCATGACGGACTGCCAAAATCCTGGATTTTGCATCCATCACCCGCCTCAATCTTGAAACATTCTGGCACGGATACAATATGTATCCGTGCCAGTTTCATTTTAAGGAAGAGACACAATGATTGACCTGCATTATTGGCCCACGCCCAACGGCCAGAAGATTATGATCTTTCTGGAGGAAGCAGGCCTCGAATACCGCGCCCACAAGGTGAATATCGGCAAGGGCGAACAGTTCAGACCAGAATTTCTGGCGATTGCCCCCAACAACCGCATCCCCGCCATCGTGGACACCAAGCCTGCGGACGGCGGCAAGCCAATTTCGATTTTTGAATCTGGCGCCATCTTGCAATATCTCGCCCAGAAAACTGGCAAGTTCCTGCCCGCCGATATCCGCGCCAAAACCGAAGTAATGCAATGGCTGTTTTGGCAAATGGGCGGCCTTGGCCCCATGGCCGGGCAGAACGGCCACTTCAATGTCTATGCGCCCGAGAAGATCCCCTATGCGATGGACCGCTATACGAAAGAAACCGCAAGGCTTTACGGCGTGATGAACAAACGGCTGGCGGACCGCGACTATCTGGCGGGCGACTATTCAATCGCCGACATGGCCTGCTATCCATGGATCGTGCCTCACGAAAACCACAGGCAGAAGCTGGAGGATTTCCCCCATGTGAAGCGCTGGTTTGAAGCCATCAAGGCCCGCCCGGCCGTGCAGCGGGCTTATGCGGGTCTGGCCCCGGCCTATTCCAAACCGATGGATGAGGAGGAACGCAAGGTGCTCTTCGGACAGGGCGCGAATCCTTAACTTAAGTCTCTCTGGCGGCTCCGCTTGACGGCGGGGCCGACTTCCTTCATTTTGCATCCATGACCACCGCCCAACCATCTGCCGTTAACACTTGCGGCATTATTATTTGCATCTAGCGAACATATCGCTGGCTGGGCGCCGCTTGACTTCATGACAATCTGATAAAGCGCTTCCCGGGCTGGCAAGACCCGAGGAATGACATGGCTTTGCGCATTTACAATACGCTGACGCGAAAGAAGGAAGACTTCGTTCCGATCGACCCCATGAACGTGCGCATGTATGTCTGCGGGCCGACGGTCTATGACTTTGCTCACATCGGCAATGCGCGGCCCGCCATTGTGTTCGACGTGCTCTACCGTCTGCTGCGCCACACCTATGGCCCGGACCACGTCAATTATGTGCGCAACATCACCGATGTGGATGACAAGATCAACGCACGCGCCTTGCGGGATTTCCCCGGCGTGCCGCTCAATGATGCCATTCGGCAAGTGACGGAAAAAACCTACGAACAATACCAGAAGGATGTGGCAGCACTTGGCTGCTTGCCGCCCAACGCCCAGCCACGCGCCACGGAGCATATTGGCGGCATGGCTGAAATGATCAGCACACTGATCAGACGCGGCCACGCCTATGCGGCGGCGGGCGAAGTGCTGTTCGATGTCTCGTCAATGAAAGACTATGGCGCGCTCTCGGGCCGCAAGCTGGAAGACCAACAGGCGGGTGCCCGTGTGGCAGTGGACGCGCACAAGAAAAATCCGGGCGACTTTGTGTTGTGGAAACAGTCCGACCCGACAGAACCGGGCTGGGAATCTCCATGGGGCAGAGGCCGCCCCGGCTGGCATATCGAATGCAGTGTGATGAGCAAGGCGCATCTCGGTGAAGTCTTCGACATCCACGGCGGCGGGCTGGACTTGATTTTCCCCCACCACGAAAACGAAATCGCACAGTCCCGTTGCGCCCATGGCACGAAAGTGATGGCCAACTACTGGATGCACAATGGGTTCTTGCAGGTCGAAGGCCAGAAGATGTCCAAGAGCTTGGGGAATTTTCTGACGATCCACGATGTTTTGGCTGACGCAGATGGTACTGCCGCACGTTATGCGATGTTAATGACCCACTACACACAGCCTATCGATTGGACGCAAAGTAAGTTACTCGAGGCTCGCATGAGCCTGCAGAAATTTCATCGGTGGTATGTTCCCCAAAGTACGACACCCGAAACAGACACACAATCGTCTGGACCCGATCAAAGAGTCGTAGGCGCATTAAGCGATGATTTGAACACGCCACTTGCGTTCAAGGTGCTACACGAACTAGCGGATGATTTGTTCAACCGGCGTGCTCAAGAGAATGTCGCATTACACAACAATCACCTCTCTGCCTTTGCGCGTGCACTTGACTTGCTGGGTATTGCCCCAAAACAAGTGGACTTCAGTCAAGCCAAGAAAGCGGAAATTGAGGCGTTCATTTTCTCCCGTCTCTCCGCCCGCAAAGCCAAGAATTGGGCGGAGAGCGATCGCATTCGCGACGAACTCGCCGCCATGGGCATCGTGATCAAAGACGTGAAAGACCCGGCGACGGGCGAACTCAAGACCGAATGGGAAGTGAAGAGATGACCAAACGTAAGATCAGCCTCTTCGATACAACCCTGCGCGATGGCCAGCAGACGCCGGGTGTCACTTTCTCACTCGAAGACAAGCTGGCGATCATCGAGATGCTCAATCGCCTCGGCGTGGATTATATTGAGGGCGGCTATCCCGGCGGCAACCCGACGGACAATGCGCTGTTCGGCGAAACGCGCCCCTCCAAAGCCACCTTCACCGCCTTCGGCATGACCAAGCGGGCGGGACGCTCTGTCTCCAACGATCCGGGCCTGCAAACCCTGTTGCAGGCCAAGGCCAAGGCCGTTTGCTTTGTTGCAAAGTCTTGGGATTATCACGTGCGCGTGGCGCTGGGCTGCACCAATGCAGAAAATCTCGAAAGCATCGCAGAAAGCGTCGTCGCAGCCAAGGCGGCAGGCCGCGAGGTGCTGGTCGATTGCGAACATTTCTTCGATGGATACAAGGCCAACCCCGCCTATGCCACGGCCTGCGCCAAGGCCGCCTATGATGCGGGCGCGCGCTGGGTGGTTTTGTGCGACACCAATGGCGGCACCATGCCTTCGGAAATCTCAGCAATCGTCAGCACACTGACGAAAGTGATCCCCGGCAGCCATCTGGGCATCCACGCCCATAATGACACCGAACAGGCGGTAGCCAATTCATTGGCGGCTGTTGAGGCGGGTGTGTGCCAAATCCAAGGCACGCTCAATGGCATTGGCGAACGCTGCGGCAACGCCAACCTGATTTCTGTGATCGGCACACTGGGCCTGAAGCCGCATTATGCGCAGCGTTTTGAAACAGGCGCGCATCTTCTTGAACTCACCACGACCAGCCGGGCCTTTGACGAATTGTTGAACCGCGCACCTTTTGCGCAAGCGCCTTATGTAGGAAAATCGGCCTTCGCCACCAAGGCGGGCATTCACGCTTCGGCTCTGGTGAAAGAGCCGGAAACCTATGAACATGTGAAGCCCGAGAGCGTGGGCAACATGCGGCGCATTCTGGTCTCCGATCAGGCAGGCAAATCAAACCTGTTGGTGGAACTGGAGCGCATCGGCCTCAAAGTCGAAAAGAACGACACACGCCTTGATCATCTCTTGCGCGAAGTGAAAGAGCGCGAGAACCAAGGCTATGCCTATGACGGCGCAGATGCGTCCTTCGAACTTCTGGCGCGGCGCACCATGGGTTC
>JAYUEP010000125.1:0-4930 GCA_043739165.1 Hyphomicrobiales bacterium | reverse complement strand
TTTTCCATGCGTGACCAACAGGGCACCAATTTACGCGCCATTTCCCAAAGCGTGAAACTCTTCGACGGCAACAAACCATTCGAGTTTCTGGTGACGGGAAATTTTGATGAGCTGAAAAATGAGATACTGGCCTTTCAACGCACATTGATGCTGGTTCTGGCGGCCCTTGGCCTTGCTTTGTTGGCGGCGCTGTTCCTGCAGGTGCGTTTTGCGCTGGGTCCACTTCAGGAAATGCAGCGCCAGCTGAATGACATTCGCAGCGGCAAAGCCGAACTTCTGGCCAAGGATTTTCCGCGTGAACTGCAATCCGTGGCTGATGAACTGAACCTCGTGGTGCAATCCAACACCGAGATCATGGACCGCGCCCGCATGCAGGTAGGTAATTTGGCGCATGCGCTAAAAACGCCAATCAGTGTGTTGGGCAACGAGGCCCGCCAAGGCAAAGGCCCCTTGGCGGCAAAGGTTTTGGAACAACTCGAAGTGATGCGCGATCAGGTCAACCTCTATCTCGACCGCGCCCGCCGCGCCGCAAGGGCCCGCGCCATCGGCGCGACAACGGAAGTGGAACCGGTTCTGCAATCGGTCGCCCGCACCGTGCAACGCATGAACCTGTCGCGCAACCTGGCCATCAGCGTAACTTGCCCAGCAGCGCTGCGTTTCAGGGGAGAGCGTCAGGACCTGGAAGAAATGGTCGGCAACCTGATCGACAACGCGGCGAAGTGGTGCAAAGGCAAAATTGAAATTCAAGCTGTGCCTTTGGCGGTGGGGGCCGATGGCCGCACCTGGTTTCAGATCATTGTCGATGATGATGGCCCCGGCATACCGGCCGCGAAACGCGCAGCAGCCCTCGAGCGTGGCAAGCGCCTGGATGAAAGCAAGCCGGGCTCTGGCCTTGGCATGTCGATCATTTCTGAAACAGCTGCGATGTATACGGGCAGATTGACATTGGACCAGTCTCACTTGGGCGGGTTGAGCGCCATTCTCAAACTGCCGGCCAGCCAATAGTACGAATCGCTAGGATCGGCGGTCGATTGATTTTTAGACTCGTGAATCCCGACACCAAAAATTGTGCAACTTATTGGTGTTTCCTGCATTTGATGTTGCGTCGTAGTTGATTTGTGTGAAAAATGGGCAAATAGCGCTGACTTTTGAACAAGCAAAAATGATTTTCGATGACGCTAAAGTGATTGCTCTTGACGAAATGGCCCAATAAGTGGTTCACTTGGAATTCGGATTACGCAACTAAAAATTGCAAACGGATCGGCCGCATTTCCGTTTACTGCCCCCAGTCGCGGGACGGCGTGCCGGGGGAGCGAATCTCCAAAGATTCGCTCCCCGTTTATGCAGCTGCATCTTGAACCGGAACTCCCCGCTCGCGGTAAGGTGTGCGTCCGTAGTACGCCCGGTAACATTTTGAAAAATGTGACGGCGAAGAAAAGCCGCAAGCCAGTGCCACATTGATGACCGACATATCCGTCTGCAACAAAAGTGAGCGCGATTTCTTCAAACGCAATTCGAGATAGTAACGCTTCGGGGAACGGTCCAGATAGCGGCGGAACAATCTTTCCAACTGCCGTGTGGAAAGGCCAGCCTGCTTGGCCAACAAGCTGGGCGAAAGTGGATCCTCCAGATTGTCTTCCATCTTCTCAATGATCGAAACGAGTTTTGGGTGCCGCGCCCCGATGCGCGCGGGGAGCGACATGCGTTGGTTTTCACTGTGATGCCTGATCGGCGAATGCAAAACGGCTTCAGCGACAGATGCGGCAAGATCAGGCCCATGTTGGCTGGCAATCATCGTCAACATCATGTCAATCGGCGTAGTGCCGCCCGCGCTGGTGAACCTGTCACCATCAATCTCAAACAAGCCACCCGTCGCCTTGATATCCGGAAAGGCTTCTGAAAAGCCTGGCAGATTCTCCCAATGAATGGTGCACCGATAACCATCAAGCAAGCCCGCTTCCGCCAACACATGCGCACCTGTGCAGACGGCACCAATCTGCGCGCCGCGCCGCGCCGTCTTGCGTAGCCAGCTAAGCAAGCGCTTGTCCGTGTGTTGCTGAATATTAAGTCCGCCGCAGACAATGATTGTGGCATCAGGCGGGATCGTTTCGAGATCACCTTGCACCATTGTCAGAAACTGACTGGACGCGGAGACGTGTTTGCCGTCAAGTGAGTGCATCGTCCAACGGTAGAGATTTTGTTCGGACAAGCGGTTGGCAATGCGCAAAGGCTCCACTGCCGATGTGACTGGCATCATTGTGAATTCTGGTAGCAGAATCAGCGCCACCGTTTGGGGCAGGGACTTGGGCTTGTCACCGAACATGTTATTCTCCGTTTGCGACACGCTAGACCAAGACCGACACGAAGCGCAAGAGCGTCATGCTGCAATGCAAAAACGACGAATATCAGGTGCATATGTCGTTTAAAATCAATGATCGTCGCAAAAAGCCAGTGCAGTTTTGAACCCAGTTGGCATCATTGCGGGATGTTGCACGTCAGCCCCGAAACAATGCGCCAAACCTCTGGTTTCCTTGAACTAGCCTCGATCGAGGTGACAGCCAAGCAAATCGACAAGCTTCCCGTTTTGCAGCAGCATTTGGCCAAAGCCACGCGTGTATTTATCGCTTTACTGGACGCAAGTGATGTGGACGGGCAGATCACTTTTGCGGGCGCGCTGCAACAGGCGGGCTATCAGGTCATCCCCCATGTGCCCGCGCGCTTCGTGCGCGACGAGGAAGATTTGAAGCGCCGCCTTGGCGCTTTTTCAAAGGCGGGTGTCACGCAAATTCTGGCGCTGGGTGGCGGTGCGCCGCAGCCCGTCGGCAAATTTGATGCGGCTTTCCAATTGATGGAAACCGGTTTGTTTGAACAGCACGGTATCACACGCATGGGCATTGCCGGCCACCCCGAAGGCAACCCGGATATTACCAAGATTCACGGCGTGGCTGTGTTGATGTCGGCGCTGAAGCAGAAGCAGGCCTGGTTGAAAGAAAAGAAGATTGAGGGCTTCATCGCCACACAATTTTTGTTTGATGCTGAACCGCTGGCCTATTGGGCCAAGGGCCTGCGCGAACAGGGCATCGACTTGCCGCTGCATGTGGGCATTCCCGGCCCCGCTTCGATCAAGACTTTGGTACGTTATGCCGCTTTGTGTGGCGTGGGCCATTCAGCCCGCTTCATCCGCAAACAGGCACTGAACATCACCAAGCTGCTGAGCGTTTCCGAGCCGACAGAATTTGTCGAACAACTCGCCAAGCTGCATTTCGAAAAGCCGGAACTGAAAATCGCCGGTCCTCATATGTACCCCTTTGGCGGGTTTGATAAGTTGTTTGCCTGGTGGGATGGGCAGAAGGCCTAAACACCAGCAAACGAAAGCACCTTGTCGACGAGTACGCCAACAGACTGAGTTGAATTCAATCTCAATATCGGCACCTTGAGCGTTTTCATCCAGCTTTCATGCCTGGCAAGGCTGCGGCCTTCACGAGTGCCATCTTCGTAATGTTTTGCCCATTCCAAAAATTCCAATGAATGAGCGTGTTCCGCGCCGCCGGACACAATGGCTTCCGCCCCATATCGGTTGAGTTCACGTTGATGAAGCCGCGTCAGCCGAGTTTCAACTTCAAGGTAGAGAAAGACCAGATGGCTGAAGAGTGTGACTACATTGCTATTCCAGCCGTCAATAGAGCCAGACAAGACCCAGCTTTCCGATTTTGCGGCAGCAACTTCCAGATCAGAATTGCGCCGTTCCACCGCGCGTTTCCGTGAATATTTCAAATCAAAGTAAAAATCATCGCTGTCCAGAAAAGGAATATTCGCGGCACTTGCAGCTGCCTTGCCCAGCGTGGTTGTACCACTGCCCGAAGCGCCGAGGATGTGGATGCGTTTTGCCATGGCGATATTTGTTCCATGACATGCAGTTTGGTCAACCCTTCTTGAACAATCCCACTTCGCTGCCTTTGCGCGCGGCCTTCAACAGGAAATCCCACGCGTAGTTCGCGTATGAACGGAACACGTAAACGTCTATCGCGTTTTCTTCCACGATGTTGAACAGCGCCGCAATTTCCGCAAAGCGCAAGCGGCGCACATAGCCGGGGGTGAAATCTTCATCAGTGAAATCCAGTGACGTGCTTTTCATCATCACTTCGCGGGCACCTTCGCCTTCAAGGCGGATGATGGTGCGCATGTCTGAGACATCGACAGCAAGCGAGTGATTGCCAGCCAGCGCCGTCTGCAATTCTGCGGTGAGGGCCGAGGCCTTATCGCGCGCGCAGAGAATGAGCCATTGATCCGGCGACAGCCACAACACTTTCACATCGCCAAAGCTGTTTGATGTGCGTGGCGCTTTCGGCAAATCCACACCCAGAACAGCTTTCGCAGCGGCCATGAACTTGCGATCACTCGCCAACCCGCGCAGATCAATCATGCCGCGCATGGAGATTTCGCGCAGATCGACATAAATGTTTGCAGGAACTGCACGATGGGCGAGGGCGGATTCAAATTGAGGTTCAAGCATTGATGCGCCCTCCATCCTTGTCATAGAAAACTGTGTCAGTGATTTTGGCTTTCACCACCTTGCCGCCTTCGAGCGGGAAGGAAATTGTCTCACCCATGCGGGCGCGGCCATTTTCGATGAGTGCCATGGCGATGGAACGGCCCAGGGTGGGCGACATGTAAGTGGAGGTGACTTGCCCGATCATCTTCATCGGTGGCTTGTCTTTCACGTCATCCACCGCATAAGCGCCATCGGGCAGAACTTCCGTGGGTTCTTGGGTGAGCAGTCCTACCAGTTGCTTGCGGCCCGGCGCTTTGAGATAAGATTGCTCCAGCGAGCGCTTCCCAAGAAAATCCAGCTTCTTCTTCGACACCATGCCTGACAGGCCAACATCATCCGGCGTGGTGGTGCCGTCAGTTTCGTCGCCGATCACGATGT
>JAYUEP010000124.1:0-14812 GCA_043739165.1 Hyphomicrobiales bacterium | reverse complement strand
AATGGCGGCGAGGAGCTGTGTGAGAATCGCGGCGGGGATGATGGCGATGGCAATGAGCAAAGTGAGCGCGATGACGCCATTGATGCGGTTTTGCGATGGCTCTGTTTCGGGATCGTTGAGACCGTCATCAAGGTAGGTGATGAGCGCGCCCATCCATTGCACGGGATGGCCGATTGCGGCCTGGAGTGCCGCTGGGTAGCCCACGAAGCTTTCAACCAAAAGGGCCAGCGTGGCGAGGGCGAGTTGGTTCATGTCACGGGTTCTGCGAGGGCCAAAATTGCATCAAGATCGAGATGGGCTTCGAGATGCTGGGCGAGAGCGTCGAGCGTGGCTTCGATCTCGTGCTCGTAGCTGAATTGCGAAACTGCTGCGCCGAGAGATTTCAGGAAAGCGTGGCGAAAGCCATCAGCTGAGAAGCAGCCGTGAAGATAGGTTCCGATCACACGGCCATCGGTGCTGGTGGCACCCTCTGGGCCTCTGGCAGTTTGCGCAAAAGGCTGGGCGCAGGAAGGGCCTTGAGTCTCACCCAAGTGGATTTCATAGGCCGAGATCAACTCGCCTGACAGCGTGTGGATGGCTTGGGTCTGGGTGGTCGTCTTATCGGCGAGGAGCGTGGTTTCGACACCGAGCAGGCCAAGGCCGGGCACGGATTGTGACGGCCCTTCGAGACCTTGCAGGTCGTGGATCATGCAGCCCAGCATTTGATAGCCGCCGCAGAGACCGAGCACTTTGCCGCCACGCCTATGGTGCGCGGCCAAGTCAATATCCCAACCATTGGCGCGCAGGGCGGCAAGGTCGGCGATCGTCGATTTCGAGCCCGGGATGATAACGAGGTCGGTGTCGCCGGGCAGGGCTTCACCCACGTTGAGGAACCGGAGTGAAACACCTTCCTCTTGCCGCAACGGGTCGAGATCATCGAAGTTGGCGATGCGAGGCAGGCGCAGCACAACTATTTTCAAGCCTTTTGAATGTGTTGAAGCTATCTCCTCCAACGCCACCGCATCTTCGGCGGGGAGTTTGGCAGCCGCTGCGAAATGGGGGACGATACCAAGGCAAGGAATGGCGAGGCGCTGCTCAAGGTCGCTTTGACCTTCATCAAAGAGTTTTGGATCGCCGTAGAACTTGTTGATCAAAAATCCTTTTATGCGTTCTTGATCGGCTGACGAAAGCACCGCCAAGGTTCCCACCAGAGAGGCTATAACGCCGCCGCGATGGATATCTCCGATCAGGACCGCCGGAATGTTGGCGGCTTGGGCAAAACCGAGATTGGCGAGATCGCCGTCGCGGAGGTTGGTTTCCGCCGGGCTGCCAGCACCTTCGACGAGAATCAGGTCATGCAGCTCTGCCAGATGGCGAAAGCTGTCGAGGATGGCAGGCATAAAACGCTGGCGCTGGGCAAAGAAGTCCCGCGCCTTCAGCGTGGCGACGCGCTGGCCCTGAACGATAACCTGCGCGCCGGTTTCACTTTCGGGCTTCAGCAACACGGGGTTCATATGGATCGACGCAGGGATTCGCGCTGCACGAGCCTGCAGGGCTTGGGCGCGGCCGATCTCGCCGCCATCACGGGCGACGGCGGCGTTGTTGGACATGTTCTGGGGCTTGAAGGGAGCGACGCGCAGACCGCGATTGGCGAAGGCGCGAGCCAATCCCGCCACGATGAGCGATTTGCCCACATCCGAGCCCGTTCCGAGGAACATGAGGGCTTTGGCTGTCATGGCGCCACACTGATCACATGGGCGTAGGAGCCCATGACATTGCCGATGCGCTGGCCGATGTGGCCCAGATCATTGCTAGCGGCATCAAGGGCCTGGAACAAGGGTTCACCGCCGCCTTGGGATTCGATGGTGGAATAGTGAAATTCATGGCCGCGCAGAGGTTGGTGCCAAGGTCCGCTGAGCGGTTTCAGTTGCCGATAGCCCAGATGCAGCTTGCGCTTGGCGAAGCTTGTGGTGAGGGGCAGCAGGCCCGCCATGGCGTGGTGCCGGCCTTCCCCGTCGATGAGGCCCTCACCCAAGACCATATAACCCCCGCATTCGCCGTATATCAGGCCTTTGAAGTTGCGAAGACCGTCCATGAACCGGGCATTGGCGGAAAGTTGGCCAGCGTAAAGCTCAGGATAGCCACCGGGCAGGAACACAGCGGCGGCGGCCGGTAGCGTTTCATCGGCCAAGGGCGAAAAGAAACTGATCTCCGCTCCTTGCCTGCGCCAGCTTTCGATCAAATGTGGGTAAAGAAAGCTGAAAGCCTGATCGCGGGCAATGGCAATGGTTTGGCCCAGCGGCGGAAGGTGATTTACTGGTCTTGTCGGTTGATTCGTCAGTGGGGCCGCTGATTCGAGAATCTTGTCAAGATTTGTTTCACGTGCAACTCCTTCAGCGGCACTTTCGATAAACCTTTCAAGCTGTTGATTCTCTTGGGCCTGTACGAGACCAAGATGCCGGGACGGCAGGTGGAGAGAGTCAATCTGTCGCAGAGCCCCCAAAACGGGCAAGCCCAGTGGAGCGAGGGCCTCACGCAGGATTGCCTCATGCCGGTCGCTGGCGACACGGTTGAGGATCGCGCCCGCCAAATCAACATCGGAGCGGAAGGCGCGGAAACCCTGCACCACAGCGGCGATGGACTGGCCTTGTTTGGACGCGTCCACGACCAGCAACACGGGTAGTCCAAGGGCTGCGACTAAATCGGCAGTGGAACCTTTTGCCCCTTGCGGGCCATCGAACAGGCCCATCACGCCTTCGATGATGAGCAAATTCGCTCCAGCAGAATGAGTGACAGCGCGGGCATGGCAGGCCTGTTCGCCCATCGCCCAATAGTCAAGATTGATGCAGGGTTGGCCGGTGGCGGCAGCGTGGAAGGCGGGGTCGATGTAATCTGGCCCGGCCTTGGCGGAGACAACTTTCACGCCACGATTCCTGAAGGCGCGGAGCAGGCCAAGGGTCACCAAAGTTTTACCGCTGCCCGAATGGGGTGCGGCGATCACCAGTCCTCTAGCCAATGGGATTGGCTTTCATGGTTTCGCTATACCAATCCAGCACCGGACGCCAATCCGACGCGTGGCCGACGACGACGATGGCGGGAGTTGGTGGTTCATGGGTTTGAACGAAAGCGCCCGCTGATTCCAGCTTTGTTTGCGCCACTTGCTGTTGCGGCAGTGAGGCGTTGGATATGATGCTGACAGGATCATCCTTCGGCCTGCCGCCTGCGATCAACGCAGCAGCGATCTCGCCCAGATTTTTAACTGCCATATACATGACGATGACGGGCGAGGCCAAGGCCACCGCCTGCCAATTGACGTTCACCGGCATTTTGCCCGAAGCGTCATGTCCGGTGAGAAAGATGACGGAATGGTTGGTGTCGCGATGCGTGGCGGGAATGCCCGCATAGGCGAGGCCACCCACGCCAGCGGTGATGCCTGGCACAATGCGGAAGGGCACTTTGGCCTTGGCCAGCATCTGGCTTTCCTCGCCGCCACGGCCAAACATGAAAGGATCGCCGCCTTTCAAACGCAGCACGCGCTTTCCGGCTTGGGCCAGTTCAATAAGGCGCAGCGAAATATCGCGCTGGGTGAGCGAGGGCTTGCCGCCGCGCTTTCCGGCATATTCCAATTCCGCGCCCGGGCGAACCCAACGCAGAATATCCGGGTTCACCAAAGCGTCATAGACCACCACGTCACAAGTTTGCATGGCGTGATAGCAGAGCAGCGACATCAAGCCCGGCGCACCAGGGCCTGCCCCTACGAGCCAGACCCAGCCTTGCTCAAAGATCGGAAAAGCTTCGCCATCAAGGCGCGCGAAGCCTTCAGGCTGGCCCATCTGGGCCCGCCACTTCGCAACGGTTTTGCTGGTATCCTGTGCCATCAAGCCCTTATACAATGAGGCCATGCGAATAGAGAAGCCCGAAGGCGAATTAAGGCGCGGATGGACGACAGGGGCTTGCGCCACAGCGGCGGTCAAGGCGGCTTATACGGCATTGTTGACGGCCAAATTTCCTGATCCGGTGACGATCACCTTGCCCAAGGGGCAGGAAGTCTCATTCGCCTTGGCTGTTGCCGAGATGGGCGGAGGCTTTGCCAAGGCCGGCATTGTCAAAGATGCTGGCGATGACCCGGATGTGACGCATGGCGCGTTGGTTTGCGCAACTCTGCGGCGCAAGGGCAAAGGCGTGTCGTTCAAGGCGGGTGAGGGGGTGGGCATGGTCACCAAGCCCGGCTTGCCCGTGGCGGTGGGAGAGCCTGCGATTAATCCCGTGCCGCAGCAGATGATGCTGGCTGAAATTGCTGCGCTTGGCGGTGGCGATGTGGAGATAGAGATTTCCATTCCCGGTGGCGCCACGATTGCGGAGAAGACCTGGAATCCCCGCCTCGGCATTATCGGCGGACTTTCGATTTTGGGCACGACGGGGATCGTCAACCCGTTTTCCTGTGCAGCGTGGATTGCTTCCATTCATCGGGGCATTGATGTGGCGCGTGCGATGGGCTTGCCACATGTGGCGGGCTGCACAGGATCAACTTCTGAAGATGCGGTGCGGGCGCATTTCGGGCTGCCACTGGAAGCGATGTTGGACATGGGTGATTTTGCCGGAGGTGTGCTCAAATATATCAAACTCAATCCCGTGCCGCGCCTCACGATTGGCGGCGGCTTTGGCAAGATGGTGAAGCTGGCGCAAGGGCATTTGGATTTACATTCAGGAAGATCTCAGGTTGATTTTGAGTGGTTGGCGGCGCGGGTGCCGGAAGCCTTGCGCGGAAAAGTTCTAGCGGCGAATTCCGCCTTGGAAGTTTTGGAGGTATGTGGGGCCAAGCTTGCGCAACGCGTGAGTGAAGAAGCGAAAGCACAGGCTGATCAGGTGTTGGCAGGGGCGGCGACACTTGATGTCATCATCGTTGACCGCGCTGGCCAAATCATTGCCCATGCGACCTAAGCGCATTCTCATTCTGGGGGGCACGGGGCTGGCGCGCGCCGCAGCGGCGGCCTTAGTGGCGCGGGGTCACCATGTCATGTCGTCTTTGGCGGGTGTAACACAAAACCCGCTGCTTCCCGCGGGCCACTTGCGCGTCGGAGGTTTTGGTGGCGCTGAAGGCCTGACCACCTATTTGCGCGACGATAAGTTTGATCTCGTCGTTGATGCCACACATGCTTTTGCCGCGCAGATTTCACGCCATGCTGCGGTGGCCGCAATGCAGGCCAACATGCCGCTGGTTCGGCTGGAAGCTGCGCCATGGATGGCGTTGCCCCAAGACACGTGGACTCAAGTTGCCGATGTCGATGCGGCCGTTTCTGTGATTGGGCCCGGGCATAAGCTGGTGGTGACGGTTGGCCGCAAAGAGATTTCCAAATTCTTCGCGCGGAATGATTTATCCGGTGTGGCGCGCATGATTGAACCGCCGCAGATCGAAATTCCAACCCGGTGGCAAGTGGTTTTGGAGCGGCCACCTTTCACGCTTGAAAGCGAGATTGATTTTTTGCGGGAACATGGTGCCACGATGCTCATCAGCAAGAATGCGGGAGGGCCACGCCCGGCAAAGCTTGATGCGGCCGCAGCTTTGAATATTCCCGTCATCATTGTTGCGCGGCCCGAGACGCTGGTTGTGGACCGCATTGCAACGGTGGACGAGTTGCTTGGCAGGCT
Organism: Hyphomicrobiales bacterium; assembly: GCA_043739165.1. Classification (GTDB taxonomy): domain Bacteria; phylum Pseudomonadota; class Alphaproteobacteria; order Rhizobiales; family Aestuariivirgaceae; genus Aestuariivirga. The sequence continues at coordinate 9,184 of JAYUEP010000124.1, read as the reverse complement.
GGCGCGCGAGGGATAGGCTTGCACCCATGACCAATGGGATTCGTTTGATGCGCAGAGTTTTGGGACTATCGCTCTTCCTGCTTTCTTTGCTTTCAGTTGTGGCCATGGCTTCCACGCTTTCCGATGTGAAGGCGCGGGGCAAGCTTTTGTGCGGGGTCAATCCCGGGCTCAACGGTTTTGCGGCCAAGGCAGCGGACGGCAAGTGGCAAGGCTTTGACGTGGACTATTGCCGCGCTGTGGCCGCTGCTGTTTTGGGCGATGGCGACAAGGTTGAGTTTGTTGCCGCATCGGTCACCGACCGTTTTGATCTTTTGCAAAAGGGCCAGGTCGATCTTCTGGCGCGCAACACAACATGGACGATGGAACGGGAAACCAAAATGCCGTTGCGCTTTGTCGGCATTTCCTATCATGACGGGCAGGGGTTTCTGGTGGGCAAAGCAATTGGCGTGAACTCCGCTTTGCAGCTCAATGAAGCGGCGATCTGTTTTCTGTCGGGCACGACCACGCAGGCCAATGTCGAAGATTTCTTCCGCTTGAAGGCGATGAAATTCACTCCTGTCACCTTCAACACGATTGATGAATTGGTGGCGGCTTTTCAGGCCAAGGGCGAGGCGAAATGTGATGCCTATTCCGCCGATCAATCGCAGCTTTATGCAGTGCGGCTGAAGCTTGCCAAGCCAGATCAATATATCATTCTGCCCGAAGTGATTTCGAAGGAGCCCTTGGGACCAGCGGTGCGGCAGGGGGATGAGCAATGGTTCAACATCGCGCGCTGGACGCTGTTTGCCCTGATCAATGCCGAAGAACTGGGCGCCAAGGCCAAGACCGTTGATGACATGAAGGCCAATGACGCGCGGCCTGAATTGCGCCGCTTGCTCGGGGCAGAGGGTACGTTTGGTTCTGATCTAGGGCTGGACAATGACTGGGCCTTGCGGGCGATCAAGGTGGGGGGCAATTATGGTGAGATGTTCGAACGCAACCTCGGCAAGGGTTCGCAGCTAGGCATTGAACGCGGGTTGAACGCGCCATGGAATGACGGCGGCCTACTGTATGCGCCGCCAGTCAGGTGAGTTGGATCAGATTTTTACGATGTGGCTTCGAAACCAAGCCGCGAGTTCAGTTTCGGTCAATGCGCCGCTTGCCAAGGCAAGAAATGTTTCAAGCTTGTCTTGGTTTGTAGCTTCAACCTGATAGCCATTGTAGCGAAGGAAAGCGCGCGAAGCGACGAGCGATGTACGCTTGTTGCCGTCAATGAATGGATGATTTTTGGTGATGCCATAGGCATAGGCTGCTGCCAAATCTGAGATGTCTGGATTTTCATATGCAGCCTTGTTGGGCGCGCGCTGAATGGCAGATTCGAGCAAGCCTTCATCGCGCAAACCCGTCCCGCCACCATGTTCAGCCAGCTGGCGTGCATGCATTGCCAATATCGCGCCTTTGGGCAGCCAGCGGATATTTTCCATATTTCGTTTTACTTCGCCAAAATGCGCAGGATGTCGCGATCTTCACGCATTACAATTTCGGCGGCTTCCATGATTTCGGCAAACTCTGCGCTGTAAGGCGTGAGGAGAACGCCCTCAGGCGTTTCGGTCAGGCAGACGGTGTCGCCTTTGCCAATGCGAAGAAGGGCCAGCACTTCTTTCGGCAAACTAATGCCGATCGAATTTCCGATTGAAGTCAGTTTGGCGGTTGCGATGGTGGTGTGCTTGTTCATAGCTGCGTTATAACACATGTAATAACGGGAAGCAAGCTAACCAAGCTCAATCTTGTTCCCACTCGCGCCCCATTCGGCCCATGAACCGTCGTAGAGGGCGTGGTCCTTGGTGCCCAGTTCGGTCAGTGCCAGCGACAGGATGGCGGCCGTGACACCGGAACCGCAGGACGTGGTGACTGGTTTTTCCACGTCAATTCCAGCGCTTGCGAAGTGCTGCATAAGTTCTGCTTGAGGTTTCAAAGTACCGTCGACATTGAGCAGGCTGGCATAATGCACATTACTCGCGCCGGGCATGTGGCCGGGTTTGACGCCGGGGCGGGGCTCCGGCTCTTCGCCACGAAAGCGCGCAGGTGAGCGGGCGTCGGCCACTTGAGCCTTGCCCTCGGCAACCTCTGCCATGTTGCGCACCATGCCGGAATTGAACTTGGCCGTTAAGTTTCCGGACGGGGGCAGCGGAAGTTCACCGCTTTGGACAGCGCGGCCTTCGGCCAGCCATTTCTTCAGACCACCATCAAGCACCGAGACTGCGTCGTGTCCAAAAGTCTTGAACATCCACCAGCAGCGGGCGGCGGAAAACAGACCGACAGAGTCATAGGCGATCACATGGCTGGTACTGTTGATTCCCAGCGCTGCCATGGAACTGGTGAACGCTTGGGGCGTCGGCAACATATGGGGCAGGGTGCTGGTCTGGTCCGAGACCTTGTCGAGATCGAAAAACCTGGCACCGCCAATATGCGCGGCTGTGAACTCAGCCCTGGCGTCGCGCTTGGCAGAAGGCAGATGCCATGAGGCATCGAGAATGACCAGATCATCCGTGTACAGATGATCTGCGAGCCATTGCGTCGAGACGAGGTTGCTCACGCGGGTTCAAAAACGGCGGGCACATCAGGCTTGCGCGTCATCCATTCGGGAACGGGCAGGCCCTTGCTGCGCATGAAATCCGGATTGAACTGTTTGCTGGCATATCTCGTGCCATAGTCGCAAAGCACCGTGACGATGGTTTTGCCGGGGCCGAGTTGTTTGGCCAACGCCATGGCACCCGCAACGTTCACACCGGTAGAGCCGCCCATGCACAGGCCTTCGTGCTGCAGAAGATCGAACACGATTTGATAGGCTTCAGCGTCGTGGATTTGAAAGGCCTCATCGACCACCGCACTTTCGAGATTGGCCGTGATGCGCCCCTGCCCAATGCCTTCGGTGATGGAGGTACCTTCGGCTTTTAGCTCTCCATTTTTATAATGGCCAAACAGTGCAGAGCCCATCGGGTCAACCAGTGCGATCCTGACATTCCTATTCATGGCCTTGAGGCCCATGGAAACCCCAGCGAGCGTACCGCCCGAGCCGACAGCACAGGTGAAGCCATCTATTTTTCCACCCGTCTGGTGCCAGATTTCGGGGGCGGTGGTTTCGATATGGGCTTGGCGATTGGCCACGTTGTCAAATTGATTGGCCCAGACAGCTCCCATTTTGGCAGCGAGTCGGCCCGAATATTTCACATAGTTGTTGGGGTTCTTGTAGGGCACGGCGGGCACTTCGATGAGTTCAGCGCCCATCTGGCGCAAGGCATCTTTCTTTTCCTGCGCCTGCGTTTCCGGGATGACAATCACGGTCCTGTAGCCGAGCGCGTTGGCGACCAAGGCGAGGCCGATGCCGGTATTGCCTGCCGTGCCTTCGACAATCGTACCGCCGGGTTTGAGCGCGCCCGATTTTTCGGCCTGACGAATGATAAACAGGGCGGCGCGGTCCTTCACCGATTGGCCGGGGTTCATGAATTCGGCTTTGCCCAGAATGGTGCAACCCGTCAGCTCCGAAGCCTTTTTCAATTTGATCAGTGGCGTGTTGCCAATGGCTTCGACGATGTTTTGGCGGATGGTCATGGTTCACTCCCGGTCATCGCGTTTTGCAGCAGCAGTGGGTTAAGGTCAAATATGGAAAAAGGCCGGGCTTTGCGCACCGGCCTTTTCGAAACTGGCTCCCCGAGCTGGACTCGAACCAGCGACCATTCGATTAACAGTCGAATGCTCTACCAACTGAGCTATCAGGGAATATGTGAGGCGCTATAGCCGCGATCGTTACGCGATGGAAGCGTTTTTTCAAAGCTGGGATAACGCCGGAATTTGGCACTGTTTCAAAGGGGTGATCGAGGGAATTGGAGGCTCCGGAGGGAATCGAACCCCCATTCAAGGATTTGCAGTCCTCTGCGTAACCATTCCGCCACGGAGCCTGAAGCCGCCGCTCTATAAGCGATGAAAACTGATTGTACAACAGCCTGGTCGATGCGTCTCCCGGTTGTATTGATCGCGTTTGGTGGTGCAGAAATGCCACGGGGAACACAAAACATTAACTTATTCATCAAACTGCCATGGCCTGTTTGCTTTCTGTGCACCGGGAATCTATATGTTTGCCGGAAACGAACAGGCCAAATCAGTTGCCAGATTCGGTGAAATGGTTTGGATTGGGCTTTCTTGTTGGGGCAATTTGGGGCAATTGCAGACAGGGTGGATCAAAAGCCGTTGTGAAACTGAGGATTTCCGGCTCCAGTGGCCGATCATTCGAGGTGATCTGCGGATTTACATGATGAGGGTTTTAACGCGTGGCTTTTCACTATCGTAATCGTTTGCAGGGCGCAGCAGTTTTGTCGATGGCATTGTTCTTGTTTGCAGCCGAGCTGCATGCCGAGACCCTGAATCAGGCGCTGCTTGAAGCTTACCGCAAGAACCCAACTTTGAATGCGGCCCGCGCCGGGCAACGGGCGGTTGACGAAAACGTGCCACAAGCGCTTGCGGGCTGGCGGCCAACGGTCTCCGCCCAAGGCTCAGCAGGCATCTCCGCGAATAATTTGTCCTATTCGTCGGGGGCGACAACTTATACGAGCCCGACTTCGGAAAACCTGACCATTAAATTGGACCAGCCACTGTTTCGCGGTTTCCGCACTGTCGAGGGCACGGCCGTTGCCGAAGCTCAAGTGAAGGGCGGACGGCAACAGTTGTTGGCAACCGAAGAGCAGGTTCTGCTCAATGGTGTTCAAACCTATATCAATGTTTTGCGCGACCGCAAGATTTTGCAAATTCGCCAGCAGAACTTGGGTGTGTTGTTGGCACAGGACAAAGCCTCAAATGAAAGATTTAAAGCTGGCGAGTTGACCCGCACAGATGTCGCGCAGGCAGACGCTGGCGTTGCTGCGGCGCGTTCGGCGCTGGCGCTGGCCGCAGCCAATCTCAAGACCAGCGAAGCCAGCTTTATGCAGATCATTGGCCATGCGCCGGGCCAACTCAGCCCAGCCCCTGTGGCACGTGCACCTGCCAGCCTCGAGCAGGCCTATGAAATTGCGCATGAGACGAACCCGCAAATCTTGGCGGCGGCACAAGCTGCTGATGCAGCCGAGCATGGTATTGGTGTGGCCAAGAGTGGTCTGCTGCCGCAGGCCGATTTGCAGGGAATTTACAGCGTTACCGACACGCAAAATGGTGCAACGACTTCGCCTAATGTCAATAGCAGCCTGACCGTGCAGGGCATCGTCTCTGTGCCGATCTATGAAGCGGGCCAAGTTTACTCGCAGGTACGTCAGGCCAAGCAAAAGGCCAGCCAGAGCCGCTTGAGTGTCATTGATGCGACGCGTCAAGTGCGCGCCCAAGTGGCCAGCACGTGGGAAAGCTTTGTGGCCAACAAGCAAAGTGTTAGCGCCAATGCCACCGCTGTTGCGGCCTCGCAACTGGCCTTTGATGGCGTTAAGCAGGAATATGCGGTGGGTTCGCGCTCAACCGTTGATGTGCTCAATGCGGAACAATCGCTGCTCAACGCGCAAATCGCCGTTGTCTCGGCCCAGCATGACCAATTGCTGGCGTCCTATCAACTGCAGTCTGCCATCGGCCATTTGACTGGCGCACATTTGCATCTGGGTCAGATCTATGACGTCAAGGAATATTACAATGACGTCCGTAACAAGTGGATCGGCACCGAGGCTGAAACCCTGAAATAATGTGGATGGGGCCGCTTCATGCGGCCGGTCTTGTCGACAAGGTTGATCTGATCAACTAGGATGACGAGGCGTGGCCCACCGATGTGGCTTATTGGAAGGCAGCGCCATTGAGTTTGTGGGTATTGGCCATTCTGGGCGGTGCCTGCTCGAATTGAGGCTTGCATAGACTGTGACAGCTGAACCGCGCGTAGAAGATTTATTGGCGACGATCCGCAAAGCGATCGACCATGACATCAGCGAGTTGGACAGGGCCAACCCCGGAAAGGGGGCTTCGCGCTCCAGCAGCCCAGTGCGTGGCACGATGCACGAAATGCGCGTTGGGCAGGCTGACCCCGCACCGCAACGCAATGCTGACATGGAACTGGCCCGGTTGCGCCAGCGTGTCGGCCGGCCAAAGCTTGAAGAACAATTCCCGCAAAGTGAAATGGCACCCGTGCCGCGGCCTCCGGGCTTGGCGGGGCCACGTGGCGGCCCGATGAGTTCCATTCTGGCCGGACATCCGCAAGGGCAGGCATCGAAAGCTCCCGTGCTGCGCCAAAGCTATGCGCATGAAATTGAACAGTCCCGGCCCTTGGCTTATGCGCCACAAGCCTATGCTGAGCCGGTTTGGGTGGAGGAAGCGCCGCAGCCCGAACCCTATTATCAGCCTCACCAGCCGGGCGGTGCCTTGCTTTCGCCCGATGCGGCCTATGCCACGCAGGCCTCGTTTCAGGCCTTGGCCAATTCCATGCTGTCGCAGCTGGGCGGCGATGGGCGACTGGAAGATGTTTCGCGTGACATGTTGCGGCCCCTGCTCAAGCAATGGCTGGATGAGCATCTGCCGAGCCTGGTTGAAAAGCTGGTGCGCGAGGAAATTGAGCGCGTGGCGCGGCGCGGGCGTTAACGCCCAAAACTTGCTCTTCTTTCAAAGCCCTGCAATAAGCGCCGCAAATCCACATTTAGAGTGAATCTGCCATGGCGCTTGATACCAAGTTCGACCCCAAAGAAATGGAAACCCGGCTTTATGAAGCTTGGGAAAGCCAGGGCATGTTCAAGCCCGGTCGCAACAAGGGTGCGCCTTATACGATCGTCATCCCGCCGCCTAACGTCACGGGCTCGCTGCACATGGGCCATGCGCTCAACAACACCATTCAGGATGTGCTGTGCCGTTTTGAACGGATGAGGGGCCGCGACGTGCTCTGGCAACCGGGCACTGACCATGCGGGCATTGCCACGCAGATGGTGGTGGAGCGGTTGCTGGCCAAGGAGAACAAGACGGACCGCCGCGCCATGGGGCGCGAGGCGTTTTTGAAACGTGTCTGGGAATGGAAGGCCGAAAGCGGCGGCATCATCACCAAGCAATTGCGCCGTCTGGGTGCGTCCTGTGATTGGAGCCGTGAGCGCTTCACCATGGATGAGGGACTTTCCGCGGCCGTGCGCAAGGTGTTTGTGCAGCTCTACAAGGAAGGCCTGATCTACAAAGACCAACGCCTGGTGAATTGGGATCCGGTTCTCGAAACTGCGATCTCCGATCTTGAAGTTGAAACGCGCGAGACCAAGGGTTCGATGTGGCAATTCGCCTATCCACTGGTGGATGGTGAAATTGATGGCATCACCGAAATCGTGATTTCCACCACGCGGCCTGAAACCATGCTGGGCGATGGCGCTGTGGCGGTGCATCCGTCAGATGTGCGTTACAAAAATCTCATCGGCAAGCTGGTGCGGCTGCCGATTGCGGAGCGGTTGATTCCCATCATCGCCGATGAATATCCTGATCCGGAATTCGGCACGGGTGCAGTGAAGATCACCGGTGCCCATGATGAAAACGATTTCCATGTGGCCAAGCGCAACAACATTCCGCTGATTGTGCTCATGGACAAGAAAGCGCGGATGATTTCCACGCCGGAAAATAATGTGCCTAAGCATTATGATGGGTTGGATCGTTACAAGGCGCGTGAATTGGTTCTGAAGGAAATCGAAGAACTCGGCTTCTATCGCGGCAAGGAAGACAAGATCATTCCGCAACCCTTTGGGGATCGCAGCGGCGTGGTGATTGAGCCGATGCTGACAGAGCAGTGGTATGTGAATGCCGGCGAACTCGCCAAGCCCGCCATTGCCGCCGTTGAATCAGGCAAGACAAAATTCGTGCCCGCAAATTGGGACAAGACCTATTACGAATGGATGCGCAACATCCAGCCCTGGTGCATCTCGCGCCAGCTCTGGTGGGGCCACCAAATTCCGGCTTGGTATGGGCTGGGAGATTTGCAGGTTGCCAGCGCCGCAAAAATTGCGGAACAGGTGAAATCAGGGACATCTGCCAGAATCTTCACATCAACTGATCCGGAAACTGGAAAAAGCAGAGCCTACTCGGGCATAGAGAAGTATCCAATCTTCTGCTTGGAAACCTTCAGTCCTGATGCCCCAGAATTTAGTGCCAAAATTGCGACGTTACCCGCCATAGGATCGTGGCGAGTTATTGAAGTTGCAAACGCGTTGGAAGCTAACAATTTGCTTGTTCAATCAATCGTCGACGGCAAACCAGTTTATCCAGTTTGGCGCGATGAAGACGTGCTCGACACCTGGTTCTCTTCCGCGCTCTGGCCCTTCTCCACCCTCGGTTGGCCGGACAAGACGCCGGAATTGAAGCGGCATTATCCCACCAATGTTCTGGTCACCGGCTTTGACATCATCTTCTTCTGGGTGGCGCGCATGATGATGATGGGCCTGCACTTCATGGAGGATGTGCCGTTTGACACGGTTTATATCCACGCGCTGGTGCGCGACGAGAAGGGGCAGAAAATGTCCAAGTCCAAGGGCAATGTGATTGACCCGTTGGAATTGATGGATGAATTCGGCGCCGATGCTTTGCGCTTCACGCTGGCCGCCATGGCCGCGCAGGGGCGTGACATCAAGCTGGCCAAGCAGCGCGTGGAAGGTTACCGCAACTTCGCCACCAAGCTGTGGAACGCGGCGCGCTTTGCCGAGATGAATGGCGTGGCGCGTGACGAGAACTTCGATCCCGTTGCCGCGCGTGTCACTGCCAATCGCTGGATCGCGGGTGAGGCCGCGCGTTGCCGCGACACTGTCACCAAGGCGATTGAAGAACACAAATATAATGAGGCCGCAGCCGCGCTCTATCAATTCGCATGGAATGTTTATTGCGATTGGTATGTGGAATTGATCAAGCCGATTTTGACGGGCAGCGATGAAGTGGCCAAAGCCGAAACCCGCGCTTGCGCGGCTTGGGCCTTTGAGCAGATTTTGCATCTGCTGCACCCCTTCATGCCCTTCATCACTGAAGAACTCTGGCAGAAAACGGCACCGCGTTCGCACATGCTGATGGCCGCAACGTGGCCCAGCTACAAAGGCTTGGGCGATGCGAAGGCCGATGCGGAAATGAATTGGGTGATCCGCCTGATTTCGGAGGTGCGCTCGGTGCGGTCAGAAATGAATGTGAATGCTGGCGCCAAAATTCCTTGTGTGTTGGTGGGGGCAGGGGCTGAAGCCCGCGC
>JAYUEP010000123.1:0-14997 GCA_043739165.1 Hyphomicrobiales bacterium | reverse complement strand
TGGTTTTCACCAAGCACGTGAGTTGCCTCTCGGGCCCCAATGACACTGTGACCATTCCGCCCAAATCCCAGAAGTCGGATTGGGAGGTGGAGCTTGGCGTGATCATCGGGCGCAAGGCCAAGAACATCAAGGAAGCTGACGCCATGAAGCACGTGGCGGGCTATTGCGTGGTGAATGACTTGTCCGAGCGGGAGTTCCAGATTGAACGTTCCGGGCAATGGACCAAGGGCAAATGCTATGACACTTTCGGCCCCATCGGCCCGTGGCTGGTTACGAAGGATGAAGTGAAGAACCCGCAGGATTTGCATCTCTGGCTGGAAGTGAACGGCAAGCGCGTGCAGGACGGCAACACCAAGACCATGGTTTATGGCGTGCAATTCCTCGTGGCCTATCTCAGCCAATTCTTCACGCTGCTGCCCGGCGACATTATCACGACAGGCACCCCGCCCGGCGTGGGCATGGGCATGAAGCCGCCGCAGTTTTTGAAGCCCGGCGACAAGATGGTGATCGCCATTGAGGGGCTGGGGGTTCAGCGGCAGGTGGTGAAGAGGGATAAGTAGTTCAACTTTTCCTTTCAACCGTCATCCCGGCGAAGGCCGGGATTGGGCTTATTGCTAGGTGCGGAGCTTGCAAATTTAAGCCCGGCCCCGGCCCTCGCCGGGGTGACGGCGTAAATGATGCGGGTTACTGTGTTTGGGTTGACAGTTGCCCCACGCGCCGCCCTCAACTACAAGGCCACCCATGAGCGATAAACCCAAAACTTTCAAACCCAAGGCCCGCGTGGCCAAGGGGTTTCGTGACATTGACGCTGATGAGATTCGCGGCACGCGCGCCATGCTGGCCACCATCCAGCGGGTCTATGAATCCTATGGCTTTGAACCTGTGGAACAGCCCTTCATTGAATATACCGATGCGCTGGGAAAGTTCTTGCCGGATCAAGACAGGCCCAATGCCGGCGTGTTTTCATTTCAGGATGAGGATGAGCAGTGGCTTTCACTGCGCTATGATTTAACCGCCCCCCTGGCGCGCTATGTGGCCGAGAATTTCCAGAAATTGCCCACACCATTCCGCAGCTATCGGCAAGGCTGGGTGTTCCGCAATGAAAAGCCGGGGCCGGGCAGGTTCCGCCAGTTCATGCAGTTTGATGCCGATACGGTGGGCAGTTCTTCGCCTGCAGCGGACGCCGAAGTGTGCATGATGGCGGCGGATACGATGGAGGCGCTGGGGATCGCGCGGGGGCAGTATCTTGTTCGGTTTAATCACCGCAAATTTCTTGACGCCCTGTTGGCAATTGTAGGCCTTGAAGGCGAAGGGAAGTCAATGCAAAGGCTCACAGTTTTGCGAGCAATGGACAAGTTGGACAAAGTTGGGCCTGCAGGCGTTCTTGCCTTGTTAATGGATGGAAGAAAGGACGATAGCGGAGATTTCACTAAGGGTGCTGGACTTAGCAGAGAAGCAGCTGAGATTGTCGTCTCGTTTGTCACTTCGTCAGTGTCGTCGAAGTCTGCAAAGGTTTTGGAGCACCCATTGGCTGTTCAAGCTGTGGCTGATACATTTGCGATGCGAAGTTTGTGCGATGAAGCTGGCTATGGCAGTGATCGCATTAAGTTTGAACCTTCAGTCATCCGTGGCCTCGAATACTACACTGGCCCCGTCTTCGAATGCGAACTCCTGATGGAAACCAAAGACGAAGACGGCAACACAGTGCGCTTCGGCTCGGTCGGTGGCGGTGGGCGCTATGATGATCTGGTGGCGCGGTTCACGGGGCAGCAGACTCCGGCCACGGGTTTTTCCATCGGCGTGTCGCGGCTTTACTCGGCGCTGAAACTGGTCGGCAAGGCGGGCACGCAGGATACGTTGGCGCCTGTGGTCGTTACCGTGATGGATAAAGAGCGTCAGGGTGATTACTGGCGCATGGTCCAGCAGCTTCGCCAAGCTGGCATTCGCGCCGAAATGAGTCTTGGCGCGGCTAACATGGGCAAGCAGATGAAATATGCCGACAAGCGCGGTGCGCCTTTGGTGGTCATTCAGGGTGGCGATGAGAAGGCCAAGGGTGAAGTGACCATCAAGGATTTGCGTTTAGGGGCGGAACTTGCGGCCAATATCGCGTCACGCGAAGAATACGCCTCGCAACGCCTGGCGCAGGTGACAGTGCCGGAGAGTGAACTTGTGGCGCAAGTAAAGAAGATGTTGGGATGAGCGAGGGCGTTTAGATGGCAGGCCGTACTTCAGCTCAGCGTGCCGCGCTTGAAAAACAGAACGCTGCCATCATGGCGGTGTTTGAGCGGGCGGGGTTCTCGCAGATCGCCCCCGATATCATTCAGCCCGCCGATATTTTTCTCGAGCGTTCGGGCGAAGACATTCGCGCCCGCACTTTTGTGTTCAATGATCCCGATGGCAATGAATTGTGCTTGCGGCCTGATCTTACCGTGCCTGCCTGTCGCTTTCATTTGAGCCATGCCGCGCAGCCTGAAAATGAAGCGCGCTATTCTTATCTGGGCCCGGCCTTTCGTTTTCCCGATGAGAAGCTCTCGCCACAGGAATTTACCCAAGCCGGGCTGGAATGGTTTGCGGCTTCCGATGCGGTTGCTGCAGAAGCGCGGATTTTGAAACTGGCAATTTCGGCCCTCGAAGCAGCTGGTGCTTCGGGTCTGAAAGTGACGATTGGTGATGTGGGGCTGTTTGCCAGTCTTTTGGCTGATACCAAAATGCCTGAACGTTGGCGCAGGCGTTTGCAGCACCAGTTCTGGCGGCCGGACGCTTTCAGGAATCTGCTCAAGACTTTTGCTACGACGCAGGCCAAGATCCGCTCGAGCATTTCGGATGTGATTGATACGGTCAAAACCGATGCCGTTGTCGCTGCCAATGCCTGGATCGAAAAGAACAAGATGGTTGTGCAAGGCACGCGCTCGCTTGAGGAGATCGCTGAGCGGCTTTCAGAAAAACATCTGGATCGATCAGAAACGCCTTTGTTGGCTGCAAGCGTTCAAAATATCGAAGCCTATTTGGCGCTTGAAGGCAGCGCGGTTGATGTGAAATTGCCTTTGAATGCGGTGCAGGCCGGGAAAACCTATGCGCAGTCCATGGCCGCTTATGAAAAGCGTTTGGATGCAATGGAAGAGCAGGGCCTCAACCCCAAGCGCTTTCATTTCTCCGCCAACTTTGGCCGCGAGATTGAATATTACACGGGCTTTGTGTTTCAGATTGAGGCGGTCATCGGCAATGAGGTGGTGAGCCTTGCTGGTGGCGGGCGCTATGATGAGTTGCTGTCTGATCTTGGCGCCAAGTCGCAAATCTCGGCCATTGGCTGTGCAATCCACACCGAGCGGCTGGCCATGGTGTTGTCATGAGTGTGTTGACGCTGGCCATTCCTTCCAAGGGCCGCCTGATGGAACAGGCGCAAAGCTTGATCGAAAAAGCGGGATTTAAGTTGGAGCGCATTGGTTCTGATCGCGGCTATCGCGGGCGGCTCATTGGAATCGAGAATATTGAGATCGCGTTTCTCTCGGCGGCGGATATCGCCATTGCGCTCAAAACGGGCGAAGTTGATTTTGGCATTACCGGTGAAGATCTTTTGCGCGAGACCATTGCGCCAGATGATCCGGTGGCCGATGTGGCGCTGCGCTTGAACTTCGGCCCGGCCAATGTGGTGGTGGCGGTGCCGGATTGCTGGCTGGATGTGGCCCAGATGGCGGATCTTGATGAGGTTGCCCAGCAGTTTTACCTCGCCCATGGGAGACGTTTGCGTGTGGCCACAAAATACATCAACCTCACACGACGGGCCTTTGCGGCCAAGGGCGTTACAGGGTATCGCATTGTTGAAAGCTTGGGTGCCACTGAAGGTGCACCTGCGGCCGGCAGCGCCGAACTCATTGTCGATATCACCACCAGCGGCGCCACACTGGCTGCCAATCATTTGAAAATATTGGATGATGGTTTGATCTTGTCTTCTTGCGCGGTTCTTGCGGTGCGGAACACAGCGTCTGGCAATGATCGATTTATCAAATTGCGTGCCGCTTTGGTGCGTCAGCTGTCTTTGGAATAGGTACTTGTTATCGGGGTAAAATGCTATCCTGCTGCAATTTCTGCGTCTTAACCTTTGAAACTAATATATATTTTTGCAATGTCTAGTGGATCGTGTTATGTGGGTTTTGGGCTTTGGCTTGACATCAGATTCCGTGCCTGTCTGGCTGTGGTATCGCCCCCGGTCCTGGCTGGGAGAGGGCTTGGTTTTGTTGTCGCGGAGCTCAGACTGGGGGCCTGCGGGAAACCGCAGGCCTCTTTGCATGTGGCCGGATGACTTGGGCTGAGGCTGCTGCTATCGTTCTGCCGAATGCGCCGGAGCCCCTGATGCCTCATCTTCAAACTGGTTTTCACCCCAAGCTGGTTTCAACTTGGCGGGATGGGTATGGTGCAGCACAGTTGCAGGCCGATGTGATGGCGGCGCTGACGGTTGCCATTGTAGCCCTGCCACTTTCCATGGCGATTGCCATTGCCTCGCATGTGGCTCCCGAGCGCGGGCTCTATACCGCCATCATCGGTGGCTTCATCATTTCAGCGCTGGGCGGCAGCCGCTTTCAAATTGGTGGACCGGCCGGGGCCTTCATCGTGTTGGTGGCTTCCATCAGCGACGCGCAAGGACTGGATGGGCTATTTCTCGCCACGATGATGGCGGGTGTGATTCTGTTTCTGGTGGGTGCTTCTGGATTGGGGCGGTTCATCCGCTATGTGCCGCATCCCGTCACTTTAGGATTTACCGCAGGCATTGCCGTCATCATCTTTGCCAGCCAGATCAAGGATCTGTTTGGGTTGCATTTGAGTGGAACTGAGCCTGGGCCATTGGTGTCCAAGCTTTCAGCGCTGGGGGCGGCGTCGGGCACTCTCAACATCTATGCGCTCGGCATTGCCGCCGCCAGTATTGCCTTGATCAGCGTGTTGCGGATCTATCGCCCGCAGTGGCCGGGCTTGTTGATCGCAGTCTGTGGTGCATCGCTGGCAGGGTTGTTCATTCCCGGTGCTGTTGAAACGATTGCCAGCCGCTTTGGTGGCATTCCTTCCAGCCTGCCAGTGCCGCATTTGCCTGCACTTGATGTGAACCGGTTGATCGCGCTGCTCCCCGCTGCGCTGTCTCTGGCCTTGTTGGGCGGAATTGAATCTTTGCTTTCAGCAATGGTGGCCGACAGCATGAGCGGGCGCAAACACCGCGCCAGCACGGAGCTCATGGCGCAAGGCATTGCCAATATTGCCTCTGCCCTGTTCGGCGGCATTGTGGCCACGGGCACCATTGCGCGCACGGCCACCAATGTGAAAGCCGGGGCCAAGAGCCCGATTTCGGGCATGTTGCACGCGGTGTTCCTGCTGGCGTTCATGCTGGTTGCGGCGCCCTTGGCGGGTTACATCCCCTTGGCGGCGCTGGCGGGCATTTTGGCCCTGGTGTGCTGGAACATGGCGGACAAGGCGGAACTCTGGCGTTTGCTTAGAACGCCAAAAGGCGAGACATTGGTTCTGGCTGCCACATTTCTGCTCACCATATTTGTTGATCTGACAACTGGCATTCTTGCGGGTGTCGTTCTGGCCTTCGTGCTTTCGCCGCGCGAATTTCTGCGTGGGCCCCGGCATCACCACCAACCTTGACGCAATGCCTGCCTGGCAGGCTTGATGTCGCTTCATCGGGCCAATGATTCGGGAGAACCACATGAAATTTTATGCAGCTGCATTTGGACTAGCGCTTGGCTTAGTATCGATCCCTGCGCTTGCGGCGTCCTGTGGGAACTCGGCCCAAGGGTTTGATGGTTTTCTGGCGCAAATCAAAAAAGAAGCTGTGGGGCAGGGCATTTCCGCAGGGGCCTTGGCTTCACTGGACGGGGTTCAATATGATGCGGGCATCATCAAGCGCGACAGGGCGCAGAATGTTTTTGCGCAAAGCTTCCTGCAATTTTCCGGTCGCATGGCGACGGATGGGCGCATTGTCAAAGGCCGGGCCTTGATTGCGCAGAACAAAGCAACCTTTGATGTCGTGCAACAGCAATATGGTGTGCCTGCCGCAGTGATCACCGCCTTCTGGGCGCTGGAGACGGATTTTGGTGCAGACATTGGCCATTCGCCCACCATTCAATCGCTGGTCACGCTGGCTTGGGATTGCAGGCGGCCGGAGAAGTTCCGCCCGCAAATCATTCCGGCCTTGCATCTCATTCAAAAAGGCTGGCTCAGCCCCGATGAAATGCGCGGTGCTTGGGCGGGCGAAATCGGCCAGACTCAATTCATGGCCTATGACTATGACACGAGTGGCGTGGATTTTGACGGCGATGGCCGGGTGAACTTGCGGGACTCCGTTCCTGATGTCATTGCCTCCACTGCCAATCTTCTGAAGAAGAGTGGCTGGGTTGCGGGCAAGCCGTGGATTCAGGAAGTGAAGCTGACGGGCGATTTGCCTTATGATCAAGCTGACTTGGCCATTCAACATACGCGCGCAGATTGGGCCAAGTGGGGCGTCGTGGCGGTCAGCGGACAGCCGATCAAAGCCGATGCCATGACGGCAGCCTTGCTTTTGCCTATGGGGAAAGATGGCCCGGCATTCCTTGCTTATGCGAACTTCACCAAGGCCTATTTGAAATGGAATGAGAGCCTGGTTTATTCGACGACAGCGGCCTATCTCGCCACGCGGATTGCCGGGGCGCTGGCGGTTTCACCGGGGCGGGCTGCCGTGCACGTGCCCGATTACAAGCAGGTTGTAGACTTGCAGCAGTTTTTGATTTCCAAGGGTTACGACGTGGGCAAGCCTGATGGCAAGATCGGGGCGGGTACACGTGCGGCGGTCAAAGCCGAGCAAATAAAGATCGGTTGGCCCGCCGACAGCTATCCCACGCCGGAATTTATTGCGAAGCTGACGGGCCGGTGAGCTGCCTCACTCCGCCGGTTGATGCGCCGCTGAAATTGCGGGCCGGGTGGCCTTGCTGCGTGTGAGCCAGTTGGAGAGGCCTTCCATATAGATATAAAGCACGGGCGTGATGAACAGTGTCAGTGCTTGCGACACCACAAGCCCGCCGACCACGGCGATACCCAGAGGTTGGCGCAATTCGCTGCTCGCCCCAGCCGCCCAAGCAATGGGCAAGGCCCCCATCAAGGCCGCCAAGGTTGTCATCATGATCGGGCGGAAGCGCATCAGGCAGGCTTTATGAATGGCGTCACGCGCGGTCATGCCCTCACGCCTGAGCCTGATGGCAACGTCGATCATCATGATGGCATTTTTCTTCACAATGCCGATCAGCATTAGCAGGCCGATCACCGCGATGATCGAAAGATCAAAACCGCCGATCCATAACGCACCCAACGCCCCCGCCGCTGCGGCAGGCAGGCCGGAGAGAATGGTCAGCGGATGGATGAAGCTTTCATAGAGCATGCCGAGGATGATGTAGATCGTGAGAATGGCCCCGAGGATGAGGTAGCCTTGGCCTGCGGTTGAATCCTGGAAAGTTTTCGCCGAGCCGTAATAGCCCGTGGTCACAGTGTTCGGCCAATTGAGATCAGATTTCAGCTTGGTCACTTCGGCGGTGGCCGAGCCCAGAGCTACACCGAGGGGCAAGTTGAAAGAGACTGTGACGGCGGGCAATTGGCCAAGTTGATTGATCGTCAGCGCGCCATTGCCACGTTCTATGTGGGAGAAGGCGGCCAGCGGCACGAGTGTGCCATTGCTGGCGGCGATCTGGATGGTTTGCAGTCGTTCAGGAGTCCAGTCAGTCTTGGGATCAAGTTCTGCAATCACTGAATAGCTGTTGCCATTGGTATAGATGGTCGAGACTTGTTGGCCACCAAGGCCTGCGTAGAGCGTGGTGCGCAATGTATCCGAGCTGATGCTCAGGGCTTGCATTTTTTCGCGGTCGACCACGAGGTGGGCCTGTTGTGCCGTGTTTTGCGCGTCGGATGTCACATCGGTAAAGAAGTCGCGGTCCTTGGTCATCGCTTCTTGCAATTTTCCGGCCCAACTCGTCATCTGGCCATAGTCTAGCGCTTGGACAACCAATTGATTGGCGCTGGCGCCGGGCCTTGCGCCGATTGAAAGGTTTTGAACCGGGTTAGCAGTGGCTGTGATGCCCGGAATGCTGTTCAGAACCTTGCGCAAATCCGTCATTACTTGCGGTAGTGCGGCGCGTTGCGTCTTGGGCTTCAATTCCACAAACATGCGGCCCGTGTTCATGGCGCCCGTGTTGGAGCCAACGGTTGATGCCACGTGGGCGATGCCGGGATATTGGCTGACTTTGGCAGCCAGCTGATCTTGAAGGCCCTTCATGGATTTATATGAGATGTCTTGTCGTCCCTGTGTGGAAATCTGCAACTGGCCGATGTCTTCCGTCGGGAAGAAGCCTTTTGGCAAGGTGTTGAACATGAAGACGGTGGCATAAACCGAGCCGAGGAACAGCATGAAGACCAGTGGGTGGAATTTGAGGCCCAGGTTCAGCAACCATTCATAGCCCTTGGTCATGCCATTGAGCAGCACTTCAAAAATGCGGCCCAGAATGCCCGGTGTGTGGCCTTCGCTCAAAATGCGCGATGACATCATGGGTGTGAGGGTGAGTGAGACAAACATCGACACGAGAATGGCAACGGTGACGACCACCGCAAATTCGTTGAAGATGCGGCCAATCACGCCGCCCATCAACAAGACAGGGATGAACACCGCCACCAATGAGACAGAGATTGACAGAATGGTGAAGCCCACTTCCGACGCACCTGCGATTGCCGCTTCAAATGCGCCCTTACCTTCTTCTTCCATATGCCGGACGATGTTTTCCATCATTACGATGGCATCATCCACCACAAGCCCCACCGCCAGCGTGATGCCCATGAGGGACACGTTGTCGATCGAGAAATTCAACAGATACATGATGCCCAGCGTGCCGATCAACGAAATGGGGACGGCGATGGCTGGAATGATGGTGGCACGGATGGAACGGATGAAGACATAGACAATGGCGATCACCAGAAGAATGGTGAGACCCAGGGTGAACTCGGCATCAGCCACCGATGATTTCACCGAGGCGGCGCGGTCACTCATCACACTGATCGAGGCAGAGGCAGGAAGTTGCTTTTCAAGTTCCGGCAATAAGGCGCGCACTTTATCCACCACATCAACCGTGTTGGCATCGGGCTGGCGCTGCACGGCAAGTATCACCGCGCGGGTGCCGTCGTAGACTGCGGATGACTGAAAATTCGCCACGGAATTGATCACGCGGGCCACGTCGCGCAGACGCACTTCGCTGCCATTGCGAATGGCAATCACCTGATTGGCGAATTGGTCAGCATTGGAAAGCTGCGTGTCGGCCAGCAAGGTCAATTGCTGAGGGCCAGCAACCAAAGTGCCAAGCGGGCTGGTCTTGTTGGCGGCGGCCACGGCCTGTTGCAGCTGCGCCACCGTAATGTTCTTGGCGGCCAAGGCGTCGGGGTCCATTTCAATGCGCACGGCATATTGCTGGCTGCCGAAAATCAGAACCTGGGCCACGCCGTCAACTGTTGACAGTGTGGGGGACAAGACGTTCTGGGCGATGGCATCAAGGTCAGTCATCGAAACGAGATCACTCTTGACTGCGAGCAGAATGACGGGAGCGTCGGCGGGATTGACCTTGCGGTAGTTTGGTGGCTCGGTCATGTCCTGCGGCAATGACCTGCTGACGCGTGAAATGGCGGCCTGGACGTCTGCGGCGGCGGCATCAATCGGGCGGTTAAGCACGAACTGAATGGTGATGTTGGTGGTGCCGAGGGAGTTTGATGTTGAAATTGTATCGATGCCAGAGATGGTTGAAAATTGTTTGATCAAAGGCGTGGCAACTGATGTCGCCATGATGTCCGGCGAAGCGCCAGGCATGTCAGCTGAAACGCTGATTGTCGGAAATTCAGCACGTGGCAGGGCGGCAACAGGCAGGACTTTCCATGCGAAGAGGCCCGCCATCAGAATGGCGACGGACATCAAGATCGTGGCGACAGGGCGCCTGATACAGAATTCGGAGATGTTCATTGCTGTGTGTCTCCTGCGGATTTGTCCTTCTTGTTCTTTTTCGGAGCTGTGGCATCAGAGGGCGTGGCGGCATCTGCCGGTGTCACAACGCCAGCTGCTGGAGCGGTGGCGGCAGGAGCAGTCGATTTGTCCGTTGCGGCAGGGGCATCGGCAGGTTTTCCGGTGCGCACTTCTGCGCCATTGGCCAATTTGGCCTGGCCTTCAATTACCACTTGCGCGCCTTCGGTGATGCCTTCCGAGATTGAAGCGACATCACCTTCATAGCGCGAAATCTTGACGGGTGTTGCAGTGACCTTGTTCTGGTCATCGACCACCCAAACGAATGAACCGATCTGACCTTGCTGGACGGCGACGGCGGGCACGGTGATTGCACCTGTTATGGTGCCATATTCAGCTTCCACTTGAACGCGTTGGCCGGGCCAGAGGGCGAGCTTGTCATTGGCCACCGTGGCGGCCATGCCGATGGTGCCGGAACCGACATCAACACTGGAGTCTATGAAAGTGAGTTTGCCTTGATCGAGGAGATCGTGGCTCCCGGACGCATAGACCCGCACCTTCACTTCCTCATTCTTGTCCATCTTGGCGCGAATGCCGGATAGTGTTTGTTCGGCAAGGCGGAAAGTGACCTTGAGTGGCTGCATCTGGGTTATGGTCATTAGGCCTGCTGCTGCAACAGAGTTGCTTGAAGCAGCCACGAGTGCGCCCGGAACCACGGACAGTGCGCCGAGCTTTCCGTCAAAGGGCGCTTTGATCTTGGCGAAATCAAGTTGCAGCTTGTCAGCGTCGATGACCGCGTTGTCGGCATCAATGATCTGCATAGTGGATTTTTGGGCGGCGACTGCATTGTCGACATCGGCAAGATTGCCAGCATTACGCGCCGCCAGGGTTTGGGCGCGCTGGAGCTGGATTGTATTATTGGCAAGCACGGCCTGATCTTTGGCCAGGGTGGCTTGGTCTTTGGCCATGGTTGATTGCATCGTCCGGTCGTCAAGCTCGAGCAGGACATCGCCCGCCTTGACGTTTTGTCCGTCTTGGACATTAACCTTGATCACCTGGCTGGCGACGCGGGCGTTGATGCTGACAACTTGCGGCGAGGCCATGGTGCCATAGCTGCGCTCAATGATTGGGAAGTCGGTCTTCTTGGCTTGCGCCAGTTTGACGACAACGGGGGGAAGGCTGCGTTTGGCGCTGGCGCCTATGGCAGGTGCCGTGCCGTTGTTGGTGGCTTGCTGGGCGACAGGTTGAGGGCGGATGGTGTTGAGCACTGTTTGGCCAATGTTATATTTCCACTGCGCAAAGCCCAAGCCTGCGAGAATGGCCAAGGTCAGAACTGTCTTCGAAGCCGTATTCATATTCACCCCTGAATTGTTGCATGCTGCATAGCAGCAAAGGTGACGGGTCTTAAGGGACGAATCCGTCAGTTCTTTGTCATGAGATTTAATTAATGTCTTGGAACGGCTAGCCAGCCGCCTCCGAGGCACCAATTTAACTTGACGAACATACCAACTGGTTGGTATCTTTTTTCCATGGAAACCGCTGCCGCCATTCCTTCAGCTCGTGTCCGGCTTCTTGGTGCCGCCGTCAAATTGGTGCGCCAGAAGGGTTATGATTCCACTACGGTGGATGAGCTCTGCCGGGAAGCAGGCGTGACCAAGGGGGCCTTCTTCCATCATTTCGAGAACAAGGAAGCGCTGGGCGTTGCGGCCACGCGATTCTGGACGGAATGGACAGGAGCGCTTTTTGACGCTGCCCCCTATCATGGCTTTGAAGATCCATTGGATCAATTCATTGGTTATATCGATTTTCGCCGCCAAATCTTGCAGGGGCAAAGCCTGCCGGAATGCACCTGCCTGCTTGGCACCATGGCGCAGGAAAAATTTGAGACGAGTCCTGCCATCCGTGATGCCTGTTTTCATGCCATTGGCTCCCACGCCGATCATGTGGGCAAGATGATCGCGGCCGCCAAGATGCGTCATGCGCCGCGTGCGTCTTGGCAAGTCGAGAGTCTTGCGCTCTATACGCAGGCGGTGATCCAGGGTGCTTTCGTTCTGGCTAAAGCCAAGAATGACGTGGCGCTGGCCGCCGACATGATCTTGCATTTGCGCCGCTATATTGAGCTGCTCTTTCATCACGCTAAAGAGGATTGAGATTTGAGATGAAGCTGTATTATTCCAAAAATTCCAATCCGCGCCTGGCTGTCGCTGTTGCGCGCTATCTCAAATCGCCCGTAGAATTTGTGGCCGCCAGTCCGCAGCACCCAGCGCACAAAGAGGCCTTCAAGACGCTTA
Organism: Hyphomicrobiales bacterium; assembly: GCA_043739165.1. Taxonomy (GTDB): domain Bacteria; phylum Pseudomonadota; class Alphaproteobacteria; order Rhizobiales; family Aestuariivirgaceae; genus Aestuariivirga. The sequence continues at coordinate 2,700 of JAYUEP010000123.1, read as the reverse complement.
ACCCCAACGCCTTGGTTCCGGTGTTGGAAGAGAATTGCAAATCTCTGTGGGAAGCAGATGCCATTGCTTGCAGATTATCGGCTATCGCAAAATCGGATTTCTGGCGTGTTGGTGAGGCGCAGCCGAAAATGATCCGCTGGGTCAGTTGGGCCACTCAGCATTTGAACCGTGCCGCAGACCCGCTCTATTTCTTCCGCGTGGTATGGCCCACATTCACGCGCGAAGCGCCGCCACAAGCCAAGCTTGATGAAGGCTTGAAGAATTTCATGCAGCACGCCCCCGTATTGGATCAGCATCTCGCCACAAGACAGTGGCTCGTCGATGACCGCGTGTCTTATGCTGATTTCAGGGCGGCAACGTTTTTGCCCTTTGCCGAGAAGGCGCAGATTCCAATCGCGGAGTTTCCAAACATGCTGCGCTGGCACAATCAATTGATGGAACTGCCGGCATGGTGTGCACCCTTTGATGGACTAGAAACCTAACAACAGGAGAGACCCATGACCAAGATGCAAAATCCCTTTATCTGGCACGACCTGATGACACCTGATGTCGAGGCTGCCAAGAAATTCTATGGCGCAGTTGTTGGCTGGACATTTGAAGCCCAAATGCCGGAGTACACTGTCACACTGGCGAATGGCGCGGGCATGGGCGGCATCATGGCAACGCCCGAAAATATGAAAGGCATGCCACCATTCTGGTCTGGCTATATCTTTGTTACGGACGTTGATGCCACTTGTGCCAAAATCAAGAAACTTGGTGGCAAGATCCACCGCGAACCCTGGGATGTGCCTGATGTTGGGCGCATCGCCGTGGTGGGTGATCCAACGGGAGCGAATTTCAACGTCATGGCACCGCTGCCGCGCGAGGGTGGCAAAATGTTGCCAAGTTCAGCCATGGGCGCGGTGGGCTGGAATGAAGCCCATGTGGGCGATCTCGATGCTGCGTGGAAATTCTATTCTGAAATGTTTGGCTGGACGAAAGGCAATGTCATGCCGATGGGCGAGATGGGTGATTACATGCTGTTCCAGATTGATGGCAAAGACATTGGCGGCATGATGAAACAACAAAAGATGCTGCCCATGCCGATGTGGCTTTACTATTTCAATGTGGATGGCATCGATGCCGCTGCCGCGCGCATCACCAAGGCTGGCGGCAAGATCGCCATGGGGCCACATCAGGTACCGGGCGGGCAATGGATCGTTTCCGGCTTTGACCCGCAAGGTGCCAATTTCAATCTGCTCAGCGCCACGAAATAGGAGCCATACATGCCATACACACTTAACTTCCACCGCGTGTTGAAAGCGCCGCCGCAGCGCGTTTACAAGGCGTTTCTTGATCCCGCCGCCATGTGCAAATGGATTGCGCCCGCAGGATACACTTGCACCGTTGATCACATGGACGCCAAAGTCGGCGGCACATTCCGGATGAAATTCACCGAATTTGATTCCGGCGCCAGCAATTCCTTTGGCGGCACTTATCTCGAACTCGTGCCCAATGAAAAGCTGCGTTACAACGACAAATTTGATGATCCAAACTTGGCCGGTGATATTATTGTAACCGTCATTCTGAAAAAAGTGTCCTGCGGAACAGATGTGACGATCGAGCAAGCGGGTGTGCCAGATCTTATCCCAATGGAAATGTGCCATCTTGGCTGGCAGGATTCGCTCAAGCAATTGGCACAGTTTGTTGAAACCGGAGCGATGTGATGGCCGATAAACAAAAGATAAAGACTTTTCTGTGGTTTGATGACAATGCCGAGGAGGCCGCCACCTACTATGTGGCAGCCTTCAAGGATTCGAAAATCACCCATGTGAACCGCAACGGCGAGAAAGCCTTTGTGGTAGAGTTCACACTGGCGGGCATTGACTATGTGGCCTTGAATGGCGGCCCGATGTTCAAACTCACAGAAGCGGTTTCCCTGATGGTGAGCACTGAGGATCAGGCTGAAACTGATCTCCTGTGGGACTATCTTGTCGCTGGTGGCCAGCCCTCACGCTGTGGTTGGCTGAAAGACAAATTCGGCCTCAGTTGGCAAATCGTGCCTAAGCGATTCATGGAACTGATGCTGCAAGGAACACCAGAAGCGAGAGGCCGCGTGATGGGCGCCATGATGCAAATGGGCAAGTTTGAGATCGACAAGTTGGAAGTGGCGGCGAAGGGCTAAGCGGCCACTCCCGGCGCTTCATAACCTGTGCGTTCCACATATTCTGTGTAGCCGCCGCCATATTGGTGGATGCCTTCGGGGGTGAGTTCCAGTACGCGGTTGGAAAGGGCGGCGAGGAAATGGCGGTCATGGCTGACGAAAAGCATGGTCCCTTCGAAATCTGCGAGGGCCTTGATCAGCATTTCCTTGGTGAGGAGGTCGAGATGGTTGGTGGGTTCGTCGAGCACGAGGAAGTTTGGTGGGTCGTAGAGCATCTGCGCCATTACCAGCCGTGCCTTTTCGCCGCCTGAAAGCACGCGGCATTTTTTCTCCACGTCATCGCCAGAGAATCCGAAGGCACCGGCAAGATTGCGCAATGAACCTTGCGTGGCTTGCGGGAAGGCGTGTTCCAGTGATTCAAACACCGTGTGTTCGCCGTCCAGCAGTTCCATTGCGTGTTGGGCGAAGTAACCCATCTTGACCGATGCACCCACCGACACGCTGCCTTGATCGGGCTCCGCCGTGCCTGCGATCAATTTCAGCAAGGTGCTCTTGCC
>JAYUEP010000122.1:0-15010 GCA_043739165.1 Hyphomicrobiales bacterium | reverse complement strand
GGTAGCGATCAAAAATCACCAGATCAAACTTGTCGAGCTTGTCGACGAAAAGTTCTTTGGTGGGGAAGGCAATAAGAGAGAGTTCGTTATTGGGCGTGCCATCCTGTTTTTCAGGCGGGCGCAGAATGGTGAAATGAACAAGATCAACCGCCGAATCCGCCTTCAGCAGATTGCGCCAGGTGCGTTCCAAGGGGTTGGGTTGGCCTGAGACGAGGAGAACGCGGAGCCGGTCCCTGATGCCTTCGACTGTGGCCAAGGCGGTGTTATTGGCGGTAGAGAGTTCTCCCGCGCGTATTTCGGCGGCCAGCGAAATGAAATTCTTGCCAGCGTGGGTCACGTCGATGCTGATCTCACCTTGCGCGCCGGGGTGAACGACCAAGTGCTTCGGCTCTTCGCCGGAGTGGGTGATGGTCACTGCGATGTCGCTGCTACCACCTTGGTCTTCGACGTGGAAATTGATTTTGGCGCTTTGGCCAACGAGAGTGAACTGCGGGGCATGGTCAATCACCAGTTTACGGTCATTCTCCTTGCGGCTGCCGCTGATCAGGGCGTGAATGGGCCCCTGTAATGTGGCGAGGGCCTTGCCTTCCGGCACGTCATGCACCTCGCCATCCGTGACAATGATGGCGCCCGCAAAGCGGTCATGTGGGATATCGGCCATGGCGCGGCCCAATGCTGCAAAAGCGCGCGTCCCTTCGCGGCCCGCATCGAGGCCAGAGGTAATGGTTGAGATGCGCAATTCGGTGTTGGGCAGTGTGCCGATGCGCTGCTTCAATTCTTCCACGGCCTGATCGGATTGGACCATGCGGTTGCCCAGCTTCTGGCTGTCCGAATGATCGACAACGATCAGCGCCACATCATTGAGCGGTTGGCGCTCATCTTGATGAAAAACGGGATTGGCCAATGCAGCGAGAAGTGTGGCACCCGTTAGGATGCGCAGGATCGTTCCGCGCATGCGTTTGAAAAGCATGAAGGCGCAAAGCCCTGCAACCGCCAATCCAAAGGCAGCGAGCCAAATCCAGCCGAACAAGGGCGCAAAAGTCAGGCTCATTGTTTGCCCAGCCTTTCAAGAATGGCCGGGATATGCACCTGGTCGGTCTTGTAGTTTCCGGTCAAGACATACATCACGAGATTGACGCCAAAGCGCAGGGCCATTTCGCGCTGGCGTTCGGGGCCGGGGATCACGGCGTAAAGTGGTTGGCCACTGTCGTCCAAGGCCCAGGCGGCGGCATAGTCATTGGCCCCGATCACAACGCCGGAGACATTGTCAAAGCCCGAAGCCGCTGGATCATCCTGCGATTCCACCCAGAGTGGTGCGCCTTGATAGCGGCCGGGAAATTCTTTCATGAGATAGAAGCTCTTGGTCAGCGCGTGGTTCTCGGGCACGGGTTCCAGTGGCGGCACGTCGAGCTTCAACAAGATGCGGCGCAGCGCCTCGCCCGTTGGGCCGCTGCCAGGGTTGGCGGCATTGTCGCGCAGATCAAAAAAGATCGTCCCGCCATTTTTCATATAGGCGGCGATGCGGGCCAATGCTTTTGCGTTGGGGGCATCAGCTTCGGCGGTCACTGGCCAATAGAGCAGGGGATAAAACACGATGTCGTCGTTTTCGATGTCGATGGCTTGGGGTGCGCCCAGTGTTGCCGCTGTGCGGTTGGCCATGATCAGGCCCAGGCCTTTGAGGCCTTGCTCGCTTGCTTGATCGATCTCGCTGTCACCGGTCTTGACGAAGGCCAGATGGGTTTGCAGCGCTGCCTGCATGGCTTGATCTTCGGTTGCTGCTGCGTTGGCATGATCTTGAGGTGCGGGAACGAGCAGAAAGCCCAAGAGCAACACAGCAGTCGCTGACTTGCGCAAATGGCCGCCGACAAAGAGTGCGGCCAGGCAATCCGCGAGGAACAAAAGCGCGGCCAAAATAAACAAAGGGGCCGCAAAATTTTGCACATCACCCGGGGTGAATTGTTTGATGCCGAGACTGTCTGGCATGGGCAGCAGGTCCGCAGCGGTGAGCCTTAAATTGATGGCGCGGTTTTGCGGACCGCGCGCATAGAGACCAGCGGGCGTTTCTGGCGTGGCGGTGGCCCCAGTGAAATCTTTGGGCGCGACGGGCTTTACTTGCGCTGTGGGTGTTTCCAAATCACCCATGCCACTGAGGACAAGGCGGGGCGCAAAATCTCCCTCTTGCGTTTGCGCGGCACTTTGATCATTGGGGCTGCCCGCTGCCGGGGCCTGTTCGAGGATGCGCTGCATCACTTGCGCGAAGGTTCCGGTGAGCGGCAGGTTTGACCAGTCCGCATTTGCAGTCACGTGGAACAGGACAATTCGGCCACGGCCATGTTTGGCGCTGGTGATCAACGGTGTGCCGTCTTCAAGGCTGGCCCAAGTGTTGGCGGCAAGGTCTGCATCTGGCTCGGCCAGCAATTGGCGCGAGACTTTGATTTGCGGATCCACGACGATCCCTGCGAGCACACCTTCTTCAGCAAAAGGCTTGATGGCTTGCGGTGTTTCCCACGAGAGGCTTGAACCCAAGTTGCGATCCCCTTCGCGCAGTTTGACGGGAACAAGGTCATCGGCTCCGCCTGCCAATCTTGGGCCAGCAAAACGCAAGAGCAGGCCGCCCTTGTCGAGCCAGGTCGCAACGGCATCGTGATCCTCTTGTGAAAGTGTTCCGATATCGGCCAGCACCAACATGGAAAGGCCTTGATCGAGCGCTGCTTTGAGTTCGACGTTGTTCTGTGGCGTTGAAATATCAGCGGCGGCTTGCAGTGCTGTCGTCACATAGTGGGCGGGAGAAAGCAAAGGCTGGTCTGCCGCTTCATTGCTGCCTGTTTCCACGGCAACGGTTTTTCGCCGCCAGGTGTCATCAAGTAGCGATTTTGCGCCGGCGTGGCTTTCATTCTTGAGGCTGAGACTTTGGATTTCGTTGCGCAGCTCTACGGGCAAGCTGAGGCGGACTTGCTTTTCCGTGGCGCCTGCGAATTCAACCTTGGCCTCAGTTAATATGCGCCCATCCCCGGCCAAGGCTTGGATGGTTGTCGTGTCTTCGGCCTTAGGGCCGCGCAGCGCGGTTACCGAAATGTCGGAACCTGCGAGCGCTGGTTTGCCAAGTGCGACGGGCAGCTTGTGGCCTGGCAGGTCATAGATTTGCGTTGGGGCCAAGCTGGCGAGGCCGTCGGCAAAAGTCTTGGCCGATTGGGAATCGAGATTGTCAGTGAGCCAAATGATTTCCGTGGGCTTGGGGGAGAGGCCACCAAGTTTTTCAAGCGTCTTGGTGCGACTGCTGTTCAGGGCCTGGGGTGTCCAGGCCCGCAGTTTCTTTTCGGCATCATTGGCGTTCTGGCTGACGGGCGCTTCCGGCAGGGTGGTGCTTGCAAGATAGATGACACGCGAACGCGCTTCATCGATCACACGCAAGGCCGCCTCCTGACGTTGCGGCCAATCCTTGGCGGCGGCCCAGCCATCATCCATCACCAAGAGCAGTGGGCCTTGCGCGGTGGAAAGCGTTTGGCTGTGACGGATAAAGGGATGGGAGACGGCAAGGATAATTGCGGCTGCCAAGCCCAAGCGTAGGGCCATGAGCCACCACGGCATTTTGTCGGGGGTCTCTTCCGCGTTGCGCAATTTCAACAGGATGCGCAGGGGTGGGAAGGCTTGCTCCAGTGGGCGTGGCGGCGTGGTGCGCAACAGCCACCAAATAACGGGCAGGGCCAGCAAGGCCCACAGGGCCAACGGCGTTTCAAACAAGAGACTTGCGAGAAACCCCATCACCTCGTGCCCATCAATTGATGAAGAGCGAGCACGGCGCTGGTCAAAGGCCTATCGGTGCGGTGTAGCGTGTAGCTCCAGCCGATGCGCCGTGCCGCCGATTTTACGGCTTCCCTCTGCGCCTTGAAAGCTGCGGCATATTCCTCTCGTAGCGAAGCAACCTTGTTGGCGCGGAAACGCAATGGCGCATCCAGCGCCAGAAATTCGAGCCGGCCTTCATAGGGCAGCGCTTCTTCGGCGGGATCGGTGATTTGGACGAGATGGCCTTTCATACCACTTTGAGCGAAAGCACCAATGGCTTTGGTGATCACGTCTGGCTCGTCCAGAAAATCCGAAACAAGCAAGGCTGTCGATCGTTTCTGCAAGGTGCCCGGCTTGGGAAGTTGTCCATCATTGGTTTGCGTCAGGCTTTGACCCAAGAGAGGGAGAACGTGGCGGCCGTAAGACGCGCGCTGACCCGTGCCCAAGAGACCGACGCGTTCATGCGCCCGCAATGCCAGGGCCGCCATGGCCAAGGCCAGAACCTGCGCATGGTGCAGTTTCGTCTCACTGGCGAGGTGGGATTTAAACGCCATGCGCGGGCCCAAGTTCGCCCAGAGCCACATGGTGTTGGCGACCTCCCACTCATTGTCGCGAATGAAAGTTTGGTCGGCCTTGGCGCTTTTGTGCCAATCGATGCGCTGGGTTGAATCACCGAACGCATAGTTCCGGTAGGCCCAGAAGTTTTCGCCCGGTCCGGCACGCCTGAGGCCGTGACTGCCCATCATCACGGTGGCAGCAATGCGTTCGGCCTGTACCACCAAGGGCGGCAGGCTTTCGCCCAAAGCGCGGGCGCGGTGTTCAACCTGGTGTGCTGCGACCACGTCAGGCCAGCGTTTGCGCCAGCTTGGCGACGATGGTGGGAATGGTGATGCCATCGGCACGGGCCGCGAAATTGAGCGCCATGCGGTGTTTCAAGACGGGCTCGAGCAACGCGATGACATCTTCAACGGAAGGTGACAGGCGGCCTTGCAAGAGTGCGCGGGCCTTGGTGCAGAGCATGAGGCTTTGGGCAGCCCGGGGCGACGGTCCCCATGATACGGCCTCATTGATATAGCCTGCCGCTGTGTCGCCCGGCCTTGCGGCGCGCACGACGTTGAGGATCGCGGTGGTGACTTGCTCACCGACGGGCACTTCGCGTGTCAGACGTTGGGCATTCATCAGCGTTGCAACGTCCATCACTTGCTTGGGCGCAGCTTCTTCATTCCCAGTGGTGGCGAAGAGCATGCGGCGTTCGGCCTCCAGGTCTGGATAGGTGATATCGATCTGCATGAGGAAGCGGTCGAGCTGCGCTTCGGGCAGCGGATAGGTGCCTTCCTGTTCAATCGGGTTTTGGGTGGCGAGCACATGGAAAGGTTCGGGCAAATCGTGGCGTTGGCCGGCGACGGTGATGTGATGCTCCTGCATGGCCTGCAAGAGTGCGGACTGGGTGCGTGGGCTGGCGCGATTGATTTCATCGGCCATCAGGAGTTGCGTAAAAATGGGGCCGGGCACGAAGCGGAAAGCGCGTTTGCCCTTGTCATCTTCATCGAGGATTTCGCTGCCGAGAATATCTGCAGGCATCAAGTCTGGCGTGAATTGGATGCGTTTTTCGGAAAGACCCAAAACGGTTCCCAAAGTGGCAGCCAATTTGGTTTTGGCGAGGCCGGGTGCACCGACAATCAGCCCATGGCCGCCCGCCAGAATGGTGATCAAGGCCAAGTCAATCACATGTTCCTGACCAAAAACGATTGTACCTAATTCCTTGCGCGCCGATTGCAGCTGGGCTGCGGTTTGATCCATGGATTCGACGCTTTTCATTGCCATTTTTAAGACCTTATGTTCCGACTCAATTTCACTTATAGATGTTTCACATGTCTTCTGCGAGTGAGCCACTCAAAGGTTTGAACGAGGTTTCCAAAGCCAAAGGCTTACCGCCTGTGCACTTGTGGAACCCTCCGTTTTGCGGAGATATCAACATGCGCATTGCCGCAGACGGACTGTGGCATTACATGAATTCTCCCATTGGGCGGCTGCCGCTGGTCAAACTGTTTTCATCGATTTTGCGGCTGGATGATGACGGGAAATATTATCTTGTGACGCCCGTTGAGAAGTGCGGGATCGCAGTTGATGATGCGCCCTTCACAGCTGTGCGGATGCGGGTTGAGGGCAGTGGTTTAACCCAGGTGATTTATCTCGAAACGCAGGTGGAAGATGAAGTCGCTGTCAGCGTGGAACATCCTTTACGCTTTGCGGATGAAGCTGGAACAGGTGGTCTCAAGCCTTATGTTTTGATGCGGCGCAATCTTGAGGCGCTGGTTTCGCGGGCCTTGTTTTATGATCTTGTGGCATTGGGAAAGGTTGAGGGCGAATGGTTTGGCTTGTGGTCTTCGGGCGTGTTCCACCCCATGAAGAAGGCCCAAGATGCTGGACTTTGATGATTTCCTCACGCGGGCCCGCAGCAAATTGCTGGCCGCCCCTGCGCTGACTTGGGAGCGCAGCGATGACGATGTGAATGACGGTGCGCGCATGATTCCCGAGGGGATTGTGCCAAAGCCTGCAGCAGTTCTGGTCCCCATTGTGCTGCGGGCTGAACCCGTGGTGCTGCTGACCCAGCGCCACGTCGGGCTTTCAAAGCACGCAGGCCAGATTGCGTTTCCCGGTGGGCGGATGGATGCTGGTGAAAGTGTGGCAAAAGCCGCATTGCGTGAGGCCGAAGAGGAAATAGGCCTTCATCCGTCGCATGTTGAAGTTTTGGGGTTTGGAGAATCCTATCTCACTGTCACACATTATCAAGTGACACCTGTTGTCGCTTTGGTAATGGATGGGTTTTCGCTGGTGGCACGCCCCGGTGAAGTGGATGAGATTTTTGAAGTGCCGCTGGCCTTTCTGATGGACGCGCAAAATTGCCAGCGTGATGGGCGCGAGTGGCAGGGCTTGAAGCGCCACTATTATGTTTATCGCTATGAAGACCGCCTGATTTGGGGCGCCACCGCCGGCATGATAAGACAGCTCCATGACCGACTCTATGCGTAAACTTCCCAGCCTGAAGACTGCCAAGTGGCTGAATGAGCCACGCCTCCAACAAGTGATGGCGGTTCTCAATGCGGCGGGTGAGGTGCGCGTGGCGGGTGGTGCCGTGCGCAATGCCTTGATGGGGATTGGCATTGCCGACGTTGATCTGGCCACGACCCTGTTGCCGCAGGATGTGATACAATTAGCCAAGGGTTCCGGCTTTGCGGTTCACCCCACTGGGCTTGCGCATGGAACAGTGACCGTCGTCAACCGCGCGGCGGTGTTTGAGGTGACGACATTGCGGCGCGATGTGGAGACAGATGGGCGCCGCGCGGTCGTTTCCTTTACCCGAAGCTTTGCCGAAGATGCCGCGCGGCGCGACTTTACAGTGAATGCACTCTATTGTTCGTCCGGCGGTGAAATCACTGACTATACAAATGGTTATGATGATATTCTGAGAAAGAGAGTCAAGTTTGTTGGGGTGCCAGCCGAACGCATCACCGAGGACTATCTGCGCATCTTGCGCTTCTTCCGCTTTCATGCGGCTTACGCCAAAGGTGCGCCCGACAAGGCTGGACTGGCGGCTTGCAAGAAATTGAAAGCGGGGCTGAAACAGCTCTCGGCGGAGCGCATCCGACAAGAGCTCTTCAAGCTGTTGGTTGCGCCGCGTGCGGTTGAAACATTGAAGGTGATGGCCAAGGCGGGCATTCTCAAACTTATTCTTTCGCATACGGATGAATGGCGGGTGATCCAACGCTTACCGCCGGACGCGGGTTTGCGGCTTTTGGTGTTGGCGAAGGATTCCACCATGCTGCGCGAGCAGTTGCGGCTTTCGAATGACGAAGCGGCGCGGCTTGAAGCCTTGCATGAAGCGCCAGCACTTTCACCCAAACTGCGCGAACGGGAACAGCGGGCTTTGCTCTATGGTTTGGGACCCGCAGCCTGGCACGACGCGGTTTTGGTGGCGCAGGCGCGATCAAAGGCCAAATTTGCCGCGAGTGCCTGGGGCAAGATGGCAAAGTTGCCGGCACGGTGGCCCATTCCAAAACTGCCCATTGCGGGCCGTGATCTCTTGGCGCGCGGCCATCAGGCAGGGCCGCAACTGGGAAGCTTGTTGCAATCTGCTGAGGATTATTGGATTGCTTGCGATTTCAAGGCCAGTGCAGATGAACTGCTGGCGCATATCGAAGGATCAAATAGTTGAGCGTTGATATCATTGTGTTGAAAACCGCCGGCGAAGGTGCGCCCAAAGTGCAAGTGGCCAAGCCTGCGCCTGAGAAATTGGTAAGCGGCAGTGCGGTCACCCAAATGTGGAACGCTTTTACGGGCGAGGATGAGCGGCTCCATTGCGGCATTTGGGAAAGCGCCAAGGGTGTTGTGAATGTCTGCTATGATGAGTGGGAGTTCTGCCACTTCATTCAGGGTGAAGCGATTTTGACACGTAAGGACGGCAAGAGCTGGACGCTTTCGAAGGGCGATGCCTTCATCATCCCGGCAGGGTTCAAAGGCACGTGGGAGACGGTTCGCAAAGTGAAGAAGCATTATGTCATCCTGCTTCCGAAAGCTGCTGAATGAGTGGTGCCATTCTCATTACCGGGGCGGCCAAGCGCATTGGGCGGCAATTGGCGCTGGATTTGGCGGCGGCGGGCAATGATATCGCCGTCCATTTCAACGCTTCACGCGGCGAGGCCGAAGACGTTGTTGGCCTCATTCAGGCCATGGGCCGCAAAGCGGCGCTGGTGCAGGGTGATCTTGCGGATGCCGATATTGCCGAGCGCCTGGTGGGCGAAGCGACGCGACAGCTGGGTGCAATTGATGGCTTAATCAACAACGCCTCCATCTTCGAGACGGATGAGGTGGGCGATATTTCACTTTCCAGCTGGCAGCGCCATATGGATATCAATCTGCGTGCGCCGGTGATGTTGGCCCAAGCCTTCGCCAAGGCGTTGCCGTTAAACCGGCAGGGCAATATCATCAATATTGTGGATCAACGTGTGTGGCGTTTGAACCCGCGCTTTTTCTCTTACACAATGTCGAAATCTGGCTTGTGGACGGCCACGCGTACCTTGGCGCAGGCCTTGGCGCCGCGCATTCGTGTGAATGCCATTGGCCCCGGCCCGGCGCTGCCTTCGGCGAGGATGGACAAAGCAGAGTTTGCCAAGCAGGAAAGCCTGACGCTTCTGGGGCGCGGCACGTCGCCCAAGGAAATCTCTGAAGCCGCAAAATTCATATTGTCACAGCCTGCGCTCACTGGGCAGATGATTGCACTTGATGGTGGGCAACATTTGGTGTGGCAGACGCGCGATGTGGTTGAGGTGAAGGAATGAGTTCAACGGCGAAAATATCACATCATGTGGCGGATGCTGCGGGCCATGTGCGCCATGTCTTTGTGCGCGATCTCACCATGCTGGCACTGATTGGTATTCACGACGCCGAAAAGATCAAGCCGCAGCGCATTGTGGTCAATATCGATCTTTCGGTGCAGGAGTCTGAGGGGCCCATGCCCGACGACATCAGCCATGTGGTTTCCTATGAAATCATCGTCAAGAAATGTGAAGCCATCGTGGCGGAAGGCCACGTCAATTTGGTCGAGACACTGGCTGAGAAGTTTGCTGACGCTTGTTTGAAGGACAGACGAGTGGCGGCGGCGCGGGTGCGGATCGAAAAGCCGGACATCATCCCCAATGCGCGCAGCGTGGGCGTGGAAATTGAGCGGGCGCGTGGATAAATCGTCCCGGGTGCCCTAAATAGGGGCCATGTCCGACTCTCCTGCCCTCATTGGCGCTGATCTCATCCGCGATTTTGTCACGCGGCTTCCTTCGAAGCCCGGGGTTTACCGCATGTTCGATGAGAAGGGTGATGCCATCTATGTTGGCAAGGCGCGCAATCTCAAAAACCGGGTTTCAAATTATGCGCGCGGGCAAGGCCACAACAACCGCATTGCCTTGATGATTTCGCTGACGCGCAATATGGAATTTGTGGTGACGGCCTCTGAGGCCGAAGCTCTGCTCCTTGAAGCCAACCTGATCAAGAAGTTGCGGCCCAAGTTCAACGTGATCCTGCGCGATGACAAAAGCTTTCCCTATATCCTGATTGCCAAGGACCATGAATTTGCGCAGCTGGCCAAGCACCGCGGGGCGCGCAATGCCAAAGGCAGCTACTATGGACCCTTTGCTTCAGCAGGGGCGGTCAACAATGCCATCAACACTTTGCAGAAGGCCTTTTTGTTGCGCAGTTGCAATGACAGCGTGTTTGCCAATCGCACACGACCCTGCTTACTTCATCAGATCAAGCGTTGTTCTGCACCTTGCGTGGGCATAATTGAGAAGCCTGCCTATGATATTTTGGTCAAAGAAGCTGAAGGCTTTCTTTCCGGCAAGAGCACAGAAGTGAAAGCCGAATTGGGCCGGGCCATGGAGGCCGCTGCCGAGGCTTTGGCGTTTGAAGATGCAGCGCGCATTCGTGACCGTATTCATGCTTTGAGCTTCGTCACGCAGACGCAGGGCATTAACCCGCAAGGGGTGGATGAGGCCGATGTCTTTGGTCTGGCCCATGATGGCGGGCAATATTGCATCCAGGTGTTCTTCATCCGCTCCGGCCAGAACTGGGGCACGCGGGCCTATTTTCCCAAGGCCGACAAGTCGCTGGCCGAAGCCGAAGTTCTCGCCAGTTTTCTGGGTCAGTTTTATGACGACAAGCCGATCCCGGCGCAGATCATCCTTTCGCATGAGGCGGAGGAGCAGGCCTTGTTGGAAGAGGCCTTCACTACGCATGCTGGTCACGGCGTTGAAATTCTTGTGCCCCAGCGCGGCGAGAAAAAGGCGTTGGTCGAGCATGCGGTCATTAACGCGCGCGAAGCCAATGGTCGGCGGATGGCGGAAACATCATCACAAGCCAAATTGCTGGAAGGCGTTGCCCAGGTGTTTGACCTGCCCAGCGTTCCGCAGCGGATTGAGGTTTATGACAACAGCCACATTCAGGGTGCCCATGCGGTGGGGGGCATGATCGTGGCGGGCCCCGAGGGCTTCATCAAGGCGCAATACCGCAAATTCAATATGGATGCCGAGGCTCTCAAGGGGGATGATTTTGGCATGATGCGCGAAATGCTGACGCGGCGCTTCACGCGGTTACTGAAGGAACATGGTGATGAGCAGGACGATGAAGCCTCGCTCAACTGGCCGGATCTCGTGTTGATCGACGGCGGGCAGGGCCAGCTTTCGGCGGCCAAGGCGGTGATGGCGGAATTGGGATTGCATGACATGCCGCTTGTCGGCGTGGCCAAGGGGCCAGACCGGGATGCTGGCCGCGAGCATTTTTATATGGAAGGCCGGCCTTCCTTCATGCTCGAGGCGCGCGATCCGGTGCTTTACTACACCCAGCGCTTGCGTGACGAAGCGCACCGTTTTGCCATTGGTTCTCACCGGGCGCGGCGATCACGCGCCATTGGGGTCAACCCCCTGGATGAGATTGCGGGCATAGGACCTGCGCGCAAGAAGGCCTTGCTCCTTTCCTTCGGTTCGGCCAAAGCTGTTTCACGCGCCAATGTCTCTGATTTGGCGGGCGTTGATGGCGTGAGTGCAACTCTGGCTCAAGCCATTTTTGACCATTTCCACCCAGAGAGTTGAGCATGACGGAGCAAACAATCAGGCGGAATGTATCAGGCCAGAAAATCTGGTGGTGGCCAAATGTGCTGACGTATGGGCGCATCGTCGCTGTGCCTGTTCTTGCCGGGTTGTTGATGTATGGCGGCAATACGGCGCGCTGGCTTGCAGTTCTGATCTATGTGGTTGCAGCCATATCTGATTTTCTCGATGGCTATCTGGCGCGTTTGTGGCAGCAGCAATCGGCCTTGGGCCGGATGCTTGACCCCATCGCCGACAAGGTTCTGGTTTCGGTTGTGCTTTTGGTTCTGGCGACGGATGGCAGCCTCTCTGGTGGGCATTTGTGGGCAGCCATCATCATCACGGCGCGTGAAGTTTTGGTTTCGGGCTTGCGCGAGTTTTTGGGTGAGTTGCGGGTATCGGTGCCTGTCACCAAGATTGCCAAATGGAAAACGACCGCGCAGCTTTTAGCCATTGGCTTTCTGATCGCCGGCCCTGCGGGCGACGCTCTGGTTCCCGGGGTGACAATGGCTGGGCTTGTGTTGTTGTGGATCGCCGCGGCGCTGACGCTTTACACAGGTTATGACTATTTCCGCGCCGGCCTTCGCCATGTGGTGGATGAGGAATGAAAATTCTTTATTTCGCAAGGTTCCGGCAAATCATTGGACGGGGGCAGGACGAGATTGATGTTCCTGCCACAGTCGAGAATGTTCAGGCGCTGGTGGATTTTCTGAAAGCCAGTGATGAACGCGTGGCCGAAGCCTTTGCGGATTTGCGCACGCTGAAAGTGGCGGTCAATCAGAAACATGCAGCGCTTAATGCCTCGCTGCTGGGTGCAAGCGAAGTGGCTTTCTTCCCGCCAGTTACGGGCGGCTGATGCGGCTCAATGTTTTTTTGCAACGTGCGGGCGTTGGCTCGCGCCGCGAAGCTGAAAGGCTGGTTGAGGCCGGGCGCATTCAAGTGAATGGTGCGGCAGCCTTGGCGACGACACCGGTGGAGGAGGGCGATGTGGTTCTGCTGGATGGCAAGCCCGTTTCGCCCGCACGTGCGGCTTTGCCGCGTCTGTTCTTGCTCAACAAGCCCGTGGATTATTTGGTAACGAACCGTGACCATCAAAACCGTCCGACGGTTTTTGACTTGCCCTCCATGCTGGAACCAGGCTTGCCGCGTTTGATGAGCGTAGGGCGCTTGGACGTGAACTCCGAGGGGTTGCTGGTGCTTTCATCGGATGGGCCCTTGGCACAGGCGATGATGTCGCCCGCCATGGCGTTGGAGCGGCATTACCGCGTGCGCGTCAAGGGCCGTTTTTCGGAACGCGAGTTGGAAATGCTGGCGCGCGGTGTCACGATTGAGGGCATTCGCTACCGTGGGGCCTCATTTGTCGAAGAAGAAGACAAGGGTGGGCGCACCAACTCGTGGTACCGCGTTGTTCTCACAGAGGGCAAGAACCGCGAAATCCGCCGCTTGGTGCAACATTTCGGCGGGCAAGTGAACCGCCTGATCCGGACCCAATATGGCCCGTTTGAATTGGGTGATCTCAACAATGGCGTCTTGCGCGAAGTGCCACCGCGCGCCGTGATGCGTCTGATGGACAAGTTGGAGAAGAAGGCAGCGACACTGGCAGGTGCCGAGGAGAAGCCATGAAACGCTTTACGCACCGCCATCAACCGCTGCCTGTGTTTCGGGCCATTCCGGTTGCTGGCCTTGGTGCTTGTCTGGCTGTGCTGATCTTGGCGGCGCTCAGTGAATTTGGCAATTTACCAATGTTGGCTGCACCCTTTGGCGCAACATGCGTTTTGTTATTCACGGCCCATGCCAGCCCCTTGTCGCAGCCCATCAATGTGGTGGGCGGCAATTTGGTGGCCGCGGCGGTGGGTATGCTGTGCCAATGGATTTGGCCGGGTAGTTTTGTGATGGATGGTGTAGCTGTCGGCTTCGCCATCATGGCGATGATGGCTTTGCGTGTGGTGCATCCTCCGGCAGGGGCTTTGGCGCTAGTGGCCTATACAAGCGCCAAGAGTTGGATGTTTCTGCTGTTTCCGGTCTTTGTCGGGAGCGTTGTGCTGGTGGGCCTTGCGATGGTTTATCATCAAGTGACGCAAGGACAGTATCCACTTTCGCCGCCCCAGAAGAAGACTTAGCGCCAACCCCACCCATCAGCCTGGGTGAGGCATTCTTGCCATGGTGCCACTGATGCCGTTGTGGCGGCAGAGCGTAATGACATGGCTGCACTGGCATGGGCCAGTTTCAAGCATCGCATCAGGGGCCAGCCTTCGTGCTGGCCGAGCAGAACGCCCGCCGCGAAACAATCACCGGCACCATTGCTGCCGACAATTGCCGATTTAGGCACGTTGACGGAAACGTGTT
This sequence comes from Hyphomicrobiales bacterium, assembly GCA_043739165.1. Classification (GTDB taxonomy): domain Bacteria; phylum Pseudomonadota; class Alphaproteobacteria; order Rhizobiales; family Aestuariivirgaceae; genus Aestuariivirga. The sequence goes on along the minus strand of JAYUEP010000122.1, from coordinate 1,247 downwards.
CGGCAACTTCGCCGCTGCGCGACAGGGCGACAGCCCCTTGCGGGAAATGGATGACGATCAGCGAAAGTGGATAGCGTTGCATCAGACTTGATGCCGCAGCCCTGCAAGCGGTTGCGTCGGCCCGGCCATCTTTCACAGTTTCAATTTCAGTAATGGCACCCACTTCTTGATCGTTGATCACCAGCATATCCAGAAAGGGCAGGAAAGGTGTGGCCACGGAACGAATTTTCTCTGGCTCTACAGTCAGTAATTCCATATTTGTTTTCAGCCCCGCTGAACGCGCTTTCTTGAGCACAGCGGTCCAGCCTGACGCTTCGCCCTTCCACGGCCCATCCAAAATCTTGTGGATGCCCGGAAGACCGAGGTGAACGAATTTGCAATTGCTGTTGGAGAAATCAAAATCGTCCGGGCTTTGCAAGGCGAGCGCACCGGATTGATGGAAGAAGGTGCGTTTGCCCGTATCTCTCGCGGTCACGGCATAGGTGAGCGACGTTGCCACGCCTTTGCGCATCTCCAGCGCTGAACGTTCGATGCCCAGTTCATCGCATATTTGGAAGAGGAGGTGCCCATGTTCGTCGTCGCCCACAAGTCCTTGTGCTGCGACGGGGAAGGGTGCTCCCAAACGCTTCAAGGCCGAGGACATGTTATGGCCGGGGCAGCCGCCGAAATCCTCGCTGGCAATGATGGGCGCAACGGTCTCTTCGGGCGGCCAATGGTTCACCTGCATGTTGCGGTCCACGCACCATGCACCGCCGCAAAGAATGCCGCTGCGGCTCATCTCAAGCTTTCAGGACGGGATCAGTAATTTCCACATCTTCGGCCAACGGCCGATCCGGCGTGAGCCGGTTCTTGGCCATGTGATCATGATAGGCTTTTACGGCCTCCGCTGCGGTCAAATCCTTTTCAATCACCAGACGCATCAGTTCCACAAGTTTGATGGGGCTTTCCGCCAAATTGATTTTGCGGCCAAAGAGCGCTACCCGAGCGCCCGAGGCTTCGGCCTGTGCGGCCAATTCAAACGTATCGCGCGTGGTGCCACGGCCGCCGCCCAAAATGCCGACGACCAAATTGCCGGGATCGTAGCTGGCCAATTCATGCATTGCCTTTGCACCATTGAATTGAAGTTTCAGAAAGAGTGGATGCTCGGCGCTGACAACGCCGCCAAGGGCGCGCACGATGCAATCATTGATATAGAAGCCCAGGTCTGCGCCTTTCGGACCGATATCAAAGGCCGGGTTAAAGACTTC
>JAYUEP010000121.1:0-4983 GCA_043739165.1 Hyphomicrobiales bacterium | reverse complement strand
GATCAACCAAAATATTGGATGGCGGGGTGGTTGCCTTTTTCTCGCTCGAAATGTCCTCTGAACAATTGGCCACACGCATCATCGCCGAACAGACGGCGGTTTCTTCTGAACTTATTCGTCGCGGCAAGATCACCGAGGATGAATTTCAAAAGCTGGTGGATGTCAGCCGTGAGCTTCAGGCCCTGCCACTCTATATTGACTCAACTGGTGGCCTCACCATCGCCCAACTGGCTTCGCGCGCGCGCCGCTTGAAACGCCAGCGCGGGCTGGGTCTGGTGATCGTGGACTACTTGCAGCTTCTCGCCGGTTCTTCGCGCAAGGCTGCCGAAGGCCGTGTGCAGGAAGTGACTGAAATCACCGTCGGCCTCAAGGCGCTGGCCAAGGAACTCAATGTGCCTGTGATCGCGCTCTCGCAGCTGTCGCGTCAGGTGGAAAACCGCGAAGACAAGCGCCCACAATTGTCAGACCTGCGTGAGTCTGGTTCGATTGAGCAGGACGCGGACGTGGTGCTCTTCGTGTTCCGCGAGGAATACTATCTCGAACGCTTGATGCCCAATGAAGGCACGCCGGAATTCCAGGCCTGGCAGGAAAAGATGGACCGCGCCCATGGCAAGGCCGAAGTGATCATCGGCAAGCAACGCCACGGCCCTACCGGAACTATTGAGCTGCAATTTGAAGGCAAGCTCACCAAATTCTCCAATCTGGCCCGCGAAGATCACCTGCCGGAGCGGTTTGGCTGATCGCCTTGTTGCCCAAAAATTTGGCACTTGAACCGGTTCGCGCCTTGCCCTAGACCGTTAACAAATCATTAAAAATAACATCCGGATAACGGGTGCGTAACAGGAACAAGGGTTGGGAACATGAAGAAACTGATTGCAGCTTTGGCATTGTCATGTGCCGCCTTTGCAGGCGTTGCACACGCCGCAGACGTTGGCCCCGTGATGGAACCAAAGGACTGGTTTGTGCATGTTGGCGCAGCGGGCGTTTTTTACGACCCGGGCTTCAACACGCCACCTGCCAGACTGGCGGCCTTCAATCCGGGCTTGCAACTTGGCAACAATATCACGGGTGTTGTTGAAGCGGGCCGCTATTTTAGCGATCAGTTCAGCTTTTCGATTGCGGCCGGCATTCCCCCAACCACTGATATCACTTTAACCGGAGTCCCGGCGGCAGTGGCAAATCCGGGTTCTGTGACTTTTGGCTCATTCATTCTGGGCGGCCAGTTTCATTTCAACACCGAAGGTCAGATCAGGCCATATTTGGGCGCGGGTGTTGCCTATAACGTTGTTTTTAGCACGACACCAAAGGCGCCAAACGCTGTTCTCAATATCGACAATGGTTTTGGTGCTGTTTTGCAAGCGGGTGCAGAAGCTGATGTGGCCAAAAACGTCGGCGTATTTGTCGATGTGAAAAAAATGTTTGCATCTGCCAACGTGACCACCAGCATTGGTCCAAGCAACGCGCACTTCAACCCTTGGATCATTTCAGCTGGTGTAAGCTTCCGCTTCTGATTTCATCCAGCGATCCGAATCCCAAAATTGCCGACCTTCCGGGTCGGCAATTTCATTTCCGGTTCGCAACAGCCTGCAACGCAGCCCAAGCCTCGTCATAGTGATCGATCACCCGTGTCGGGTTGAAAGTTGAAACATGCTGCGGCGTATAGCCAAAGCTCACCGCAATCACCGGAACGCCGGCGTTATGCGCGGTTTTGATATCCGTCTCGCTGTCGCCAAACATCACCGCCTTTGCATCTGCTTTGCCAAGCCGCAACAAGGTTTCGTGGAAGGGCCTTGGGTCTGGTTTGGCCACGCCAATAGTATCCGGCCCTACGATCGCTCCGAAATAAGGTGAAAGGCCCAGCGCATGAACCAGCCGCACCGAGAGGCTCTCCAGCTTGTTGGTGCAGACGCCCATCACCAGGCCAGAGGCGCGGCAGCGGTCAAGAAACGTAATCAACCCGGGGTAGGGCTTGCTCGCCTCGGCAATATTGGCGGCGTAGTAGATGATGAACTCCTGATATAGGCTCTCTATGGCGCGGGCATCGACGGGATCGCCCGTCGCCTCACAGCCGCGCGCAATCAGGGCCTTGGCCCCATGGCCCACAAAACTGCGCACTTCTGCCATGGTCACGTCGCGCCGCTTCAGGGTTTTCATCACATGGTTGGTAGCCGCCCAAAGGTCAGGTGCGGTGTCCACCAGGGTTCCATCAAGATCAAATATCAGCGCTTCAACTGGCATCGCGTTTCCAACATGGCTGGTCTGTTTGTATGGTGAAACTCCCTATGCTAAGCCCCGCCCCATGCCAAGCTCAAACCGTGATGGAGTCTCCCGATGGATGTGTTGAAAACCCAGGCGCTGAAAGACCTGCTCAAAGACAAGTCGCTGCTCAAGGACCAATGCTACATCGATGGCAAATGGGTTTCGGGCGCAGACATCATTGATGTGACGAACCCGGTGGATGGCCGCGTCATCGGCCAAGTACCAAAACTTGGAACCAAAGAAACCCGCGCTGCCATTGAAGCCGCCGACAAGGCCTTTAAGCCCTGGGCCAAGAAAACTGCCAAGGAACGCGCCGCGATCCTGCGCAAATGGTTCAACCTGATGATGGAAAATCAGGAAGACCTGGCGCAAATCCTTACCGCCGAACAGGGCAAGCCACTCTCAGAAAGCCGTGGCGAAATCGCCTATGGTGCAAGCTTCATTGAATGGTTCGCCGAGGAAGCTCGCCGCGTTTATGGTGAAACAGTTCCAGTGCCATTCCCTCATGGCCGCGCCATTGTGATCAAGCAGCCTGTGGGCGTCATCGCCTGCATCACGCCGTGGAACTTCCCCAACGCCATGATTACCCGCAAGGCCGGTGCTGCCCTTGCGGCAGGTTGCACCATGGTCGTGAAGCCTGCGGGCGAAACGCCCTTGTCGGCACTTGCCATGGCAGAACTGGGTGCCCGCGCTGGCATTCCGGCTGGCGTGTTCTCGGTCTTGACAGGCAAGGCCTCAGAGATTGGCGGCGAACTGTGCGCCAACCCCATCGTGCGCGGTCTTACCTTCACAGGTTCAACTGAAATCGGTCGCATGTTGATGGCCCAATGTGCCCCCACGATCAAGAAAATGGGCTTGGAACTGGGCGGCAATGCGCCTTTTATTGTTTTTGACGATGCCGATTTGGATGCAGCCGTAGCGGGGGCCATGGCTTCGAAATATCGCAACAATGGCCAAACCTGTGTCTGCGCCAACCGCCTGTTGGTGCAGGAAGGTGTCTACGACAAGTTCGCCGAAAAGCTCAGCCTTGCGGTGGCCAAGCTCAAGGTCGGCAATGGCGTGGGCGATGGCGTGACGACAGGCCCGCTGATCAATGCGGCCGCTGTGAAGAAGGTTGAAGAACATATCGCCGATGCTGTCGCCAAGGGCGGCAAGGTCGCTTATGGAGGCAAACATTTGGGCGGCAATTTCTTTGAGCCGACGATCATCACCGGCGTCACGGCCCAGATGGCCGTGGCGCGTGAAGAAACCTTTGGCCCTGTGGCTCCGCTGTTCAAATTCAAAACAGAGGAAGAAGCCATCGCCATGGCCAATGCCACGGAATTTGGCCTCGCCTGTTATTTCTATACGCGAGACATTGGCCGCATCTGGCGTGTCGGCGAAGCGCTGGATTACGGCATGGTCGGCATCAACGAAGGCTTGATTTCAACTGCTGAAGCGCCCTTCGGCGGTGTCAAGCAAAGTGGTATTGGCCGTGAAGGCTCTGCCCATGGCATGGAAGAATATCTGGAGATCAAATACATGATGATGGGCGGGCTCGACAAATGAGTGCAGAAACACAAAAGAAGGCGGCAGCGGAATTCGCACTGAAAGTCGTTGAGAATGATGTGAAGATCGGCTTGGGCACAGGTTCCACGGCCAATTTCTTCATCGAAGCGGCGGCAACCAAAGTGAAACGCGAAAGGTTGAACACGGTTTTTGTGTCGACGTCCGCACCCACTTCCGCCTTGGCTCTGAGACTGGGCATGAATGTGAAAACCATCGAAGAGGTGCCCTATCTTGATTTCACGGTGGATGGTGCAGATGAAATTGATCCGCAGTTCCGCATGATCAAGGGCGGCGGCGGGGCCTTGCACCGCGAGAAAATCGTGGCTTCGTCTTCGCGCTTTGTTGTCTGCATTTGTGATGAGTCAAAGAAGGTCGAGACGCTGGGCAAGTTTCCGCTCCCTGTCGAAATTTCAAGATGGGGTGTCAATCCCACGGCTTGGAAGATTGAGAAAGCCCTACATCACCTAGGATACACCAAAGCGAAAATGCGCCTGCGCGCCAATGCCGAAGGCAAACCCTTCGTCACCGAAAGCGGCAACGCTATCATCGATCTGAATTTGGAAAAGATAGCAGACCCAGACAGGCTCGAAGGCGTCTTGAACAACATGCCGGGCGTCATCGACGTGGGCCTCTTCATTGGCATCTGCGGTGTAGTGATGCTGGGCACCGACAAGGGTGTTGAGGAGATCACCCGCAAGTGACAAGTTTTGACTACGACCTCTTCGTCATCGGCGCAGGCTCCGGCGGCGTGCGGGCCGCGCGTATCGCTGCCAAACATGGCGCCAAGGTCGTGGTTGCTGAAGAATACCGTGTGGGCGGAACTTGCGTCATTCGTGGCTGCGTGCCCAAGAAGCTTTTGGTTTACGCGTCCAAGTTCGCCGAGGAATTTGAAGATGCCGTAGGTTTTGGCTGGACCACCGAGAAAGTCTCGTTCGATTGGTTGAAACTGATCGAAAACAAAGACAAGGAAATCGACCGCCTGAACAAGGCCTATATCCGCAATCTTGAATCCTCTGGCGCGGAACTCACCATGGAACGCGCCACGCTGTTGGATCGTAACACAGTGCAGCTTGCGTCGGGGCGCAAAGTCACTGCAAAATATATTCTGATCGCCACGGGAGCGGCACCTTTTGTGCCCAAGCATTTGCCGGGGCACGAACTGGCCATCACTTCGAA
>JAYUEP010000120.1:0-5031 GCA_043739165.1 Hyphomicrobiales bacterium | reverse complement strand
TCTCCATACCGATGACACTGTCATAGTCGCCGCACATTCCTGCATCCGTCATATAGGCTGTGCCGCCACTCAAGATGTGGTGATCCGCTGTAGGTGTGTGCGTGTGCGTGCCCACCACCAAAGAGGCGCGGCCATCGCAGAAATGGCCCATGGCCATTTTCTCGGATGAGACTTCAGCGTGCATGTCGATCAGGATCGCATCACAGCCTTCGCCCAATTTGCAGGCCTCGATCTCGCGGTTGACCGCAGGGAAGGGATCATCCAGCACTGGCTCGATCATCACGCGGCCCATGGCATTGATCACCAGCACGCGCTGGCCTTTTGCGGTTTCAACCAGTGTTGTGCCACGGCCGGGGCAGCCTTGCGGCCAATTGAGCGGGCGGATCAAACGATCTTGACGCGCAATGAAGATGAGCGCCTCGCGCTGGTCGAAGGCATGGTTGCCGAGTGTCACCACATCGGCACCGGCTTCGCGCAGTTTCAGAAATATCTCTTCGGTGATACCGAAACCGTGGGCAGCGTTTTCACCGTTCACCACCAAGAGATCGGGCTTCAGCTGTTCGCGCAAGATGGGGAGGTGCGTATACACGGCTTCACGGCCGCTGCGGCCCACCACGTCGCCCAGGAACATCAGGCGCATGTGATGACTTCTTTCTCGGTGATGATGAAATCAAGCCGCTGATCGTGTGCTGCGTGGGGCACTTGTGTTGCCTCTTGTGCGGCATAGGCGGCACCAATGGCGATGATTTTCTTTTTGGTGCGCAGCTTGGCCAGCGTGCGGTCATAGAAGCCTCCGCCATAGCCGAGGCGGTAGCCCGCGCGGTCAAAGGCCAGAAGCGGCACGATGAGCACATCTGGTTCCAGCACCTGCGCATCTTCGGGTGGGCAATCGATATTCATTGCTCCCTTGATTGTCGGTGCGCCCGGCAGCCAGCGGCGAAAGAGCAATGGCTCGCCCGCCGCGATCACCACAGGCAAACAGGTTTTCCAGCCTTCACCCGCCAAACGGCCCAGCAGGGGGCGTGTGTCGATCTCCGAGCGGTAGGGATAGAAGGCCGAGACCACGTCAAAGCCTTGGCGCGGGGAAGCTGGAATGGTGCGTGCGGCAAGTTTTGATGGTGCGTCCGCCTGCGCTGCTTCATGCGCGTGTTGGCGGGCGGCTGCGGCAGCTTTGCGGGCGGTGGCTTTGTCTTCGGGTAGCGAGGCGATCATCGCCTTGCTCTGCCACATCTGTGGTCAGGATGCCAGCACGGCCAGATTCTGGGTGTGTCTCTGCATGGTGGGCTGGCGGTGGATGGCGCGGGCAACAAGACCGCAAAGCCACCAGCAGGTGCAGGAAATGATGATCGCTGCATAGCCATCAACCGCATAGTGCCAGGCCAAATGCACTGACGTCACCAAGATGATGGCGGCATAGGCCATGAAGAACCACCCCAGATACTTGTTGATGTGACGGAAGGCGAGCGCAAAAAGGACAGCGCTGGCATTGTGCATTGACGGGAAGGCGGAAATTCCCATGTAACCGGAATTTTCCAAATAGCTGTTCCAGAGCATGTCCTGGGTGCCGAGTGACCAGATGGTGAATTGGGAATTCGCGCCGTGGAGATAGGTCATCAATTCCGCGTAAGGGTCGGGCGTCAGGCCGAGGCGGCTGTAATAGGCCGGGCCTGCGGACGAGAAATAGTCAGCCAGTAACTCGCCCCCAAGCCACCAGATGAGCATGTAGGACAGAAAAAAACGGGTGCGGAGCTCGGTGGATTTTTCCTGGAAAGCAAACCAAAACAGGCTGCCAAGAAGAACAAAGAACCACAAATTATAAAGCACGCAAGATGCGAATGTGACGTAGCTGAAACCCATCACTGGCTGAAGGATGCGCCAAGGATCGATGCCAAAGTGCAAGGTGCGGTCAAGCCAGGCAAATGTTTGGTCCCATTTGAACGGATTGAGAAAGGGGATCTGTGGCTTCAGATCGAGGAAGGCCTTGTTGTAAACCACAATGGCCATGAGCACCGGAAAACCATTGATGAACGATGCCGGTTTGGTCAAAACATTGACGGCATCAGCGATGAGTGCGCGGATTGGGCTTTTGGGCTTGATCACGAGTAAGTATTGCAATGCCCTTACGGTGACCGCCAAAGCAATGCCGATCGGGACCATTTCTACCATTGTTCCGAGAAACACAGCCAAAATGGGGATGAGATGGGGGTGAGGCAAGCCGGACAACCAGACGGCATTAATCGCAAGGCAGATCAAGGGAATGAACAAGATGACCCAATGTGCCGAAAAGCTTTGAGCCAACATGATGCTTCTGTTTTGGCCCCAGCGCCAAATGATCAATACAACTTCTGGCATCCCCACACCCTGTGAAGTCAAATCTATAAGGGTCGAACTGTTAATAGTTGGTCATTAAGTTGATTAAAACTTGCTGATGAGGTGGCGTTGGCTCGCTTTGGCGCTCAGCAGGTAGAGCAGGGTAAACCCCACCAACCCAAAGGCGATAAAAAAGGTCGCACTCGACGAAACCAAATAAGGATTGGGCTGCAGGAAATAGCCGAAGGCCTGTGAGTAAAACACCGTGCCCAGCATCATGGCGATGTTCATTATGGATGAGATGCCGCCCTGCAATTCGCCCTGTGCGTCATCGGGCACTTCCTTGGACATGATGGCGGTGAGCATCGGATGCACGAAGCTCTCTGGCGCGTGAATAAAAAGGATGAGCAGCACCCAGAGCAGGCTTGGTGCGAGGCCAAAGAGCAGCGCGCCTAAACCCGCGGCCGCCATGCCGACCAAAGCCGCGTTCCACTCGCCAATGCGTTTGACGGTGGGGCCGACCATGGTTGCCTGCATCAGCGCCATAATCAGGCCAAAGGCCGCCAGCGTGATGCCCAGCATGGCTGAGTTCCAGCCAAAGCGGGCCGTGCCCCAGAAGGGCCAGATCGCGGGGTAAACCGAAGTGGCAAAGAAATACATAAAGAGCGCCACACACAGCGGTAACACTTGGCGGTATTTCATGAAGATTTTGAACGTGCCCACCGGGTTGGCGCGGGAGAGATCAAAGGCCCGGCGCTTCTCGCGGGGCAGGGTTTCCGGCAGCACGAAATAGCCGAAGATAAAGTTGAGTGCCGAGATGGCTGCTGCCACGAAGAAAGGCACACGCGGGCCGTAAGCGCCAAGAAGCCCGCCGATCGCGGGGCCAATGACAAAGCCCAGACCGAAAGCAGCGCCCATCATGCCGAAAGCCTTGGCGCGGCCCTCGGGCGGGGTCACGTCGGCGATGAAGGCATTGGCGATGACATAGGATGATCCCAAAACACCGGCGAGGGTTCGGCCGACGAAGAGCCAGCCCACGCTGGGAGCCAGTGCCGTGATCAGATAATCGCAACCCAGACCGAAGACGGCCATCAAGAGCAGGGGTCTGCGCCCGTAGGCGTCGGACAGGTTGCCCAGCGTGGGGCCAAGCAGAAATTGCCCCAATGAAAATGCAAACATCATCCAGCCACCGATCATCGAGGCATGGGCGACATCAACATGGGCCACGCTGCCGATCAGCGCGGGCTGCACCGGGATGATCAGGCCAAAGCCCACCATGTCCAGCAACACAGTGATGAAGACGAAACTGAAGGCATATTTGGAGGTCGGTGCAATTGTCATGCGCCCCCATAGCATTGCATGAAGGAAAATTCACAAATGTTTTAACACTGCAGCCCACAGTCTGTATGCAGAACATGCATGACAACAGATTTTCCACTCCGTGCCCGCTGGGCGATTTTCATCACGTTTCTTTTGGCTGGCATTCTTGTCGGCGCTTGGGTTCCACATATCCCGCTGGCCAAAGACCGGCTTCAGGTGGGCACGGGTGTTTTCGGCCTGGCCCTGCTGGCCATTGCCGCGGGTGCTGTGGCTTCGATGCCGTTTACGGGTGCCATGATCAATCGTTTTGGCAGTGCGCGCATGACACTGTTCGGTGGGCTGCTCTTTGCCATTGGATTTCTGGGGCCTGTATTTGCGCCGACGCTGCCTCTGTTTGTGGCAGGGGCAGTTGTCATGGGGCTGGGCATGGGGTCGATGGATGTCTCGATGAATGCCCATGGGCTTGCAGTTGAAAAGGCGTTGGGACGGCCCATCATCTCCGGCCTGCATGCGGCTTGGAGCGTGGGCTGTGCGCTTGGGGCTTTTGCCGGGTCATGGTTGATGGCGCAGACTTCGCCCGCCATCGAGGCCTTCGCTTCCATGGTTTTCTTTGCTGCGGCTCACTGTTTGACGGCACAATATTTTCTGCCTTCGGACGCTGACAAAGGCTTGTCGGAATCCCATTTCGGCTGGCCGACGCGGGCCACAGTGGCGCTGGGCAGTCTGTGTTTTCTGGCCCTGATGGTGGAAGGATCTGTTGCGGATTGGGCAGGCATTTTCACCAAGGATCGCTTTGCCGTCGATGCAGCGCAGGCGGCATTTGGTTTTGCCTTTTATCAAGGCGGCATGTCCATCTCACGTTTTGCGGGCGATGCCTTGCGCCAGAGGTTTGGGGCGGTCAATCTGGTGGTGGCCAGCGCCGTGCTGGCCGCTTTCGGCATGAGCTGCGCCTTGCTTGCGCCCAATCTGCTCATGGCGTTTGTTGGCTATACGTTTGGCGGAATTGGCATTGGCAATCTGGCGCCAGTTCTTTTTGCGGGCGGAGGCAGGTTGGAGCCGGAAGCGCCGGGGCGCGGGATCGCTGCCGTTGTGTCCATGGGCTATGCCGGGTTTTTGGCGGGCCCGCCCATCATTGGCTTTGTAGCGCAAATCACCACATTGCAAATCGGGCTTGCCTTGACAGTGGTGGCCGCACTCATCATTGCCATATTTGCCAGGAGTGTTGCTCCGGCCGAACGTTATTGAGAGGATCAAGATGAAACTGAAGAACCGTGTCGCCATCGTCACCGGAGCTGCCCGCGGCATTGGCTTGGCCATTGCTGAAGAATTTGTGAAACAGGGTGCCACTGTGGTGATGGCCGATGTGCTGGATGATGTGGGGCAGGTGGAGGCCAAGCGCCT
>JAYUEP010000119.1:0-5035 GCA_043739165.1 Hyphomicrobiales bacterium | reverse complement strand
AATTTCTTGCGGTTCTTGGCGATGAAACCCACGTCCGGCAGGATCACATCAATGCCGGGGTCTTGCTCGTCGCCGAATTTCACACCGAGATCAACCATCAGCCAGTCACGGTTGCCTGCGGGGCCGACGCCGTAACAATAACAGTTCATGCCGATCTCACCCGTACCGCCCAATGGCAGAAGGACGAGATCTGGCGAGGTATCAATCTTGCGTTTTGCGTTCATGGCTTAGGCTGATACTCCAGGCTTATGTCGCCTGCATAGACAAGCTTTGTTTCACCGTTAGCGCGTTTGAACAGGAGCGCGCCATCGGGGGCGAGGCCCGCGAATTGGCCCACCTCACCATCAACGGAAATCGGCTGGTTCACGTGATGGCAGCGTTGCAGCCAAGCCTTGCGGATAGCCTCAAAGCCCCTGCCCTCATCCCAGATTTTCATGTTGTTTGAGAGGTTTAGTTGCAGCTGCTCAAATATGGGTTCAACTTCGGTGCCTTCCAGCCGTGCCGCTCTGTAGGGCAGGCCTTCCGGGACATGGGCGATGTTGATGCCAATGCCGATGGCCACAAGGCCTGGCCTCAAAGCTTCCACCAGAATGCCGCAGAATTTGGCCCCGTTCAAAAGGCAATCATTCGGCCATTTCAATGAGATGGCTGCTGGGCCTGCAAAAGCACTTGCGGTTTGGTGAACGGCGATGGCGGCCACGAAACTGAGCTGGCCCAAGGTGTTCGGTGGGGCCGCAACGGGCAGCAAACAGGTGCTATAGAGATTGCCGGGCCTTGAGACCCAATGCCGCCCCAGCCTGCCCCGGCCTGACGTCTGCTCACCTGCGATGATCCACAATGGTCCCACCGGCCCCCCATCCGCCAGGCGGCGGGCTTCGAGATTGGTTGAATCGATGGTGGGATAGCGGTGGATGGGGATCATATGAATAAGGCCGTCCTATTCACTCCGTCATGCCAGCGAAGGCTGGCATCCAGCTTTGTCATCGCTTTGAAGAAAGCAATACCCCAGCCTTGGCTGGGGTGACAGAACATGGGATCGCGAAAAGCCAAACTCGCTCTAAAACAGCGAGGCCGCTGCGCCACTTGCCAGCTTCAGAAGCGGCTGGGCGAAGATGATGAAGCCTACCACAAAGGCGCAGGCGGCATAGGCAACGATGGCCAATTCCATATCCGCGCCATCAAAGGCTTCGGCAGGTTCATCGAAATACATGAGCTTGATGACGCGCAGGTAATAGTAGGCACCCACCACGGAGGCGAGAACGCCAAGGATAGCCAGCGCGTAAAGCCCGGCCTTCACGGCGGCGAGGAACACAAAGAGCTTGCCGAAGAACCCCGCCAGCGGCGGAATGCCCGCCATCGAAAACATCATCATGGCCAGCACGAAAGCGAGGCCCTTGTCGCGGCGCGAGAGGCCGGCGAGATCGGTAATCTGTTCGACATAAATGCCCTTGCGACGCATGGCCATGATGCAGGCGAAAGTGCCGAGAACCGTCACTACATAGATCATCATGTAAACAATCATGCCCTGAACGCCCTCAACCGTTCCGGATGCAAGACCCACCAGTGCAAAGCCCATGTTGGCAATCGATGAGTAGGCCATCAGGCGTTTGATATTGGTTTGGCCGATGGCCGCAAAGGCACCCAAAGCCATCGAGGCAATCGAAATGAAAACCGCAATCTGCTGCCACTCATGCGTCACGTGGGCGAAGGGGCCCACCATGACTCGGGTGAACAAGGCAATGGCCGCAAGCTTCGGTGCTGCTGCAAAAAAGGCGGTGACAGGTGTGGGTGCCCCTTCATAGACATCGGGCGTCCACATATGAAACGGCACGGCGGAGACCTTGAAGGCAAGGCCTGCCATGATGAAGACGATGCCAAAGATGATGCCAAGGCTTGGAGCCTGGCCTGCCAGGCTATTGCCAATTTCGGCAAAGCCCGTGTGTCCGGTCAGGCCGTAAACCAGCGACGCGCCGTAAAGCAACATGCCTGATGAAAGTGCGCCCAGAACGAAATATTTCAGCCCGGCTTCCGAGGCTTTGACATTGTCGCGGTTGATGGCGGCGACGACATAGAGTGCCAGTGATTGCAATTCGATGCCGAGATAAAGCGAGATCAAGTCATTGGCGGAAATCATCAGCATCATACCCAGCGTGGCAAGCACGATGAGCACGGGATATTCGTTGCTATCCATCCGTGTACGGACAAGATATTTTCCAGACATGGCCAGCGTCACGCCGGAGCCGATCAAGGCCAGAACCTTCATGAAGCGGGCAAAGGGATCGGCCACGAAGGCGCCACCAAAAGCTACGATCGAACCGGTACCTGATTTCCACGCGACCATCAGGCCCACGGCGGCGAAGGCGGCGATGGCACCCCAGCGAATCGCCGCTGGTGTGACGCGCTTTGAGAACACGCCTTCCATCAATAGCAGCATGGCCATCAAGGCCAGCGCCACCTCAGGAAGAACGGCACCAAGGCCAAGCTGTTGGAGAGTGCTCATGGATCACCGCATCGCGACTGAGATGACATTGCCCACATCATTGGAGGCAATGTGCAAGGTTTTCAAAAGGGCTTCGACCGGAAGGCCGAAGAGATCGAGGATTGGGGCTGGATAAAAGCCGAAGAAAACCGTCAGCACGGCCAGCGGGCCGAGAATGGCCAATTCGCGCGGCGTCATATCCGGGATATGGGCCAACGAGGCCTTCACCAATTCGCCCAGCGCCACACGACGGTAAAGCCAGAGCGCATAGCAGGCCGACAGGATCACGCCGGAAGTTGCAAAGAAGGCGACCCAGGTGTTGTTGTGGAAAGTTCCCAACAGCGCCATGAATTCCCCCACGAAGCCAGATGTGCCCGGCAAGCCCACATTGGCCATGGTGAAGAACATGAAGACAAAGGCATAGAGCGGCATGCGGTTCACAAGGCCACCATAGGCAGCGATATCCCTTGTGTGCATCCGGTCATAGATCACACCGACGCAGAGGAAGAGTGCGGCGGAGACAAGACCGTGGCTGATCATCTGGAAGATGGCCCCATCAATGCCTTGGCGCGTGAAGGAGAAGATGCCCATGGTAACAAAACCCATGTGAGCCACAGAAGAATAGGCAATCAGCTTCTTCATGTCTTCCTGCATCAGGGCCACGAGTGCGGTGTAAATAATTGCGATGATGGAGAGCGTATAAACCAAAGGCTGGAAATAATGGCTGGCGTCCGGGAACATTGGCAACGAGAAGCGCAGGAAACCGTATCCACCCATCTTCAGCAGAATGGCGGCGAGGATCACTGAACCGGCGGTGGGCGCTTCGACGTGCGCATCCGGCAACCAGGTGTGCACCGGCCACATTGGCATTTTCACCGCGAAGGAGGCGAAGAAGGCGAGCCAGAGCCAGGTTTGCATCGCAGCCGGGAAGCCGTGATCGCGCGTCAGCAGCACGGCAATATCCGTGGTGCCCGCCTGCCAATACATGGCGATGATGGCGATGAGCATGAGCACTGAGCCCAGCAATGTGTAGAGGAAGAACTTGAACGAAGCATAGACGCGGCGCGCACCGCCCCAGACACCGATGATCAAGAACATTGGGATGAGGCCAGCTTCAAAGAAGACGTAGAAGAGCACCAAATCCAAAGCGCAGAACACGCCGATCATCAATGTTTCCAGAACCAGAAACGCGATCATGTATTCGCGCACGCGTGTCTTCACGAACCATGATGCACCAATGCAGATCGGCATCAAGAAGGTGGTGAGGATGACAAAGGGCATGGAAATGCCGTCGATCCCCATGCGGTAAGCCGCAAAGCCCATCCATTCATGGTTTTCTACCAGTTGGAACCCGGCCTGACCAGAATGGAAGTTCGGCAGAATCAGAAGTGAAACGAGAAAGGTGACAATCGTCGTCCACAGTGCTGCCCAGCGCGCGCGGCGCGCGGCGGCTTCATCTTCGCCATATCCAAACAGAATGAAGGCGACACCTGCCAAGGGCAGGAAGGTGACGACAGAGAGCAAGTGTTGCATCAGTGGACGCCCCCGAATGAGAACCAAGAGATGAGTGCGGCGACGCCGATCAACATGGCGAAGGCATAGTGATAGAGATACCCCGTCTGCAGGCGCACGACTTGGCCTGTGACATCAGCCACACGGGCCGATACACCATCGGGGCCGAAGCCGTCGATCACCGCGCCGTCGCCCTTCTTCCACAAGAAGCGGCCGAGCCACATGGCGGGCCTGACAAAGATC
Organism: Hyphomicrobiales bacterium; assembly: GCA_043739165.1. Classification (GTDB taxonomy): domain Bacteria; phylum Pseudomonadota; class Alphaproteobacteria; order Rhizobiales; family Aestuariivirgaceae; genus Aestuariivirga. The sequence goes on along the minus strand of JAYUEP010000119.1, from coordinate 801 downwards.
GCGTCATAGATCTCATCAAAATACCACTTGTTCAAAAGGAACTGATAGAGCGGCGCATTGAGCGTTGCCCAAGCCTTGGGCAGTTCTGGCCTGCGGATGTAGAAGAGATAGGCCAGCGCCAGGCCTGCGACCATCGCAAGCGTAGCCGCCCATTTCACAAGACCCGGAACTTCTTCCATGGCTTGCAGGATATGATTGTCCTGCGCGCGCGTGATGGCAGCACCCCAGAACTCAGCCTGTCCTTCGCCCATGAACCAACCCTGGAATACAATGCCCGCGATGCAAGCACCCGCTGCCAAGACATAGAGAGGCACGAGCATGACGGGTGGACTTTCGTGGATATGTGAGACCGTGTCAGCATCGGCGCGGGTGGGGCCATTGAACGTCATGAAGGCCAGGCGCCAGGAATAGAATGAAGTGCAGAAGGCGGCGATCACCAGCAATGTGAAAGCAAAAAAGCCTTGCGCCGTTCCCGCTGCATAAGAGGCTTCGATGATGGCATCCTTGGAATGGAATCCGGCAAAGCCGCCGATGCCGGGAATGCCTACACCAGTCAAAGCAAAAGTGCCGATCAACATCAAGATCCATGTCATGCGGATGTGTGGTGCAAGACCGCCCATCTTGCGCATGTCCTGCTCGCCCGACATCGCGTGGATCACGGAACCTGCGCCCAAGAACAACAGCGCCTTGAAGAATGCGTGGGTGAAGAGATGGAAAATGCCGACGCCATAAGCGCCCACGCCCATGGCCACGAACATGTAGCCGAGCTGCGAACAGGTGGAATAGGCAATGACGCGCTTG
>JAYUEP010000118.1:0-15310 GCA_043739165.1 Hyphomicrobiales bacterium | reverse complement strand
GCACCTCTGGAGATTGGCCGCAATTGCACTGTGGGCCACAAGGCCATTCTGCATGGCTGCAAGATTGGTGAGCAAAGCCTGATCGGCATGGGGGTAGTGGTGCTGAACCATGCCGTCATCGGCGCACGCTGTTTGATTGGTGCACATGCTCTGATCCCCGAGGGCAAAGTCATCCCCGATGGCTCATTGGTGATCGGTGCGCCCGGGAAAGTGGCGCGCGTGCTGGGCGAAGATGAACAGGCCAGGTTGCTGAAATCGGCTGAAGGCTATCAACGCAATTGGCGGCGCTTCAAAGCGGGATTGGTGGCGATCTAAAAAGAAGTGGAGCCGACACTGTTGGGGTGGGGGTTCAGTGTCGGCTCCCAGGTTGCCCGGCCGCTTGGGGGATGGGGGGACGCCAGCCGGGCTAGTCAAACTTTAAATCAGATGATGCGCATCACTTGCTTTTGGTGCCCACCGGAATTTGAATTGTGCTCGCCTGTGGCTGCACGGGTTGCAGGCTGACCCATTGGTTGGCCTGAATTTGCGATTGCCGTTTCAAGAACGTGTAGCCCGTCTCGTCCCAGCGCAGAATTTCGCGGCGGCGATTGTCGAGCACATAGTCACCCTTGTTGGTAGAGATCGTCAGGACGGCGTGGCCTTCATTGTTTTCGTCGAGCACCACCGTCATCAACAAGACATCTGCGCTGAATCCCAGGCCTTGCAGGTAGCGCTTCTTCAACAGCGCGTAGTCTTCGCAGTCACCTGCATCGACGGGGTAGGTCCAGTAGTCAGCGACATGGTAGAGTTCCATGTCGGTGGCGGGGCGGATCTTGGTGTTGACGTATTTGTTGACCTGTTCGATCTGGCCCCAGGTTTCGGATGTAACGTTCTGGGCTTCGATCTTGCCGCCATGGAATTTGCATTCATCTTCGCCCCGCCCGCAGAAATCGACGTAACCGATGGGGGGCAAGGTCTTGCCAAACTCTGCAGCACGCAGGGTGTTGGCGACGGGCCTTACGAAGTTGCTGGTGGCAGCGAGCGACGAAGCCGACATTGCTGCCAAACCCAGTATCACCAACCCTGCCTTTGCCACGTTACGCATCTGAAGCCCCGTTGTTTTTGTTTTTCTTGTTGGGAGCAGGCTATCAAAGGCAGATTTCGACCTCGTTCGTTTGCGCGGTATAAGTTGATGTAATTGCTAGTGTTTTTGTTTTCCATCTGTTAACCATGGTTTTTATCTGCCTGGGGGGTGATCGGGGGTTGCGGAAATCAAATGCGCCTGTTAATCAGCCGCTCGTTTCCTACTGACATGCGGCCGTGGCGGAATTGGTAGACGCACTACCTTGAGGTGGTAACGGGGAAACTCGTGGAGGTTCGAGTCCTCTCGGCCGCACCATTCCCTGAATGTGGAATGTTTGGTGCAAGCTTGTGTTAAGCAAGTTGCAGGGTTTGGGGTTGACGCATGAATGATTTCTCCCATGACACGCGGTTGCGAGATGCTTGGGGCGCACTGCGCCCGGAATTTCTTGAAGACATTAAATCTGCATTGGTTGGGCAAGATGCCAAACAGGCGCGCAGCCTGACGCGTGATTTGCATGCGGCCGATTTGGCTGATGCAATGGAAGCCCTTTCAGCGCTGGACCGTGTTTCACTTGTCAATTTACTGGGCAAGTTTTTTGACGTTGAAGCCCTGGCTGAGTTGGACGAGGGCACGCGTGACTCCATCGTTGAAGAGCTGCCGCCGGATGTGATGGCGGCGGCGATCAAGAAGCTTGACACGGACGACGCCGTTTACCTGCTCGAAGATCTTGACCGCAAACAGCGCAGCGAAATTCTCGCCAAGATTCCGAAGGAAGACCGGGTCACACTGAACCGTGCCTTGGACTATCCCGAAGATACGGCGGGCCGTTTGATGCAGACGGAGTTTGTGGCGGTGCCTGCGTTCTGGACGGTTGGCAAGGTGATTGACCACACACGGGCGACGCGCGGCCTTCCAGAACATTTTGTTGAAATCTATGTGACAGATGCCGACTTTCACCTGAAAGGCGCACTGCCGCTTTCACGCATCATGCGCACGGCGCGTGAGCGCGATGTGGCGGCCCTGATGGATACGGACCAGACCGTGTTCAAGGTGACCGACACCAAAGAAGATGTGGCCTATAAGTTCGAGCAATATAACCTGGTTTCAGCTGCGGTGACCGATGGCTCGGGACGGCTTGTCGGCACATTGATGGTGGATGACGTTCTCGACATCATTCAAGAGCAAGCGGAAGATGACATGCTGCGCCTTGGCGGTGTGGCTGCAAGTGAAGAAATTGCCGGGCAGGTTCTCACCGTTACCAAATCGCGATTCCTGTGGTTGTTTGTCAATTTGCTGACCGCGATTTTGGCGTCCTGGGTGATCTCATGGTTTGATGCCACCATCCAGCAAATGGTGGCGCTGGCGGTGTTGATGCCGATTGTTGCCTCGATGGGCGGCAATGCTGGCACACAGACGATGACAGTTGCGGTGCGCGCCTTGGCCACGCGGCAGTTGGGGCCGTTCAATGCGCTTCGCGTGGTTTGGCGTGAATGTGCCGTTGGGTTGATCAATGGATTTCTCTTTGCCATCATCATGGGGCTGTTCACTTGGTGGTGGTTTGGCTTCAGTGCCTTGGGCCTGATCATCGGAGCTGCGATGATCATCAATCTTCTGGCGGCGGCGCTGGCTGGGATCTTGCTGCCCTTGGCGCTGGATTGGTTTGAGAGTGACCCTGCGGTTTCGGCCGCGGTGTTCTTGACCACAGTCACAGATGTGACGGGCTTTTTCTCGTTCCTTGGTTTGGCCACGTTGTGGCTGAAGATGAAAGCATGACAATGCGCCGATTGCTTCTGACACTACTGCTGGTTTTGGCTTTGCCGGGCCTCGCCTTGGCGCGCGATGCCTCTTGGGCCAAGCCGTTGACAGTGGTGGGAGCATCCAATCTCAATCAGGTGAGCGACACGCTGTTCCGTTCTGCCCAACCGACGGCAGATGGCTTCAAGCAGTTGGAAGCGCAGTACCACATCACCACCGATGTTGACCTGCGCCTTGGGCATTCGGACGCGCCGTTTCTCAAGGGAACCAAGATTGTCACAGCTTCGGCTCCGATGAGCACGTTCATGAGCGATGCCGATGTGATCAAGGCGCTGCGCCTGATCATCGCCGCAGAAAAGCGGGGTCCGGTTCTGGTTCATTGCCAGCGCGGCGCGGACCGGACGGGGGCGGTGATGGCCATGTACCGTGTGGTGGTGCAAGGCTGGCCCAAGGACAAGGCCATTGCCGAGATGGAGCAGGGTGGCTTTGCCTATGATCTCCTGCAATTCAACATTCCCTTGCTTATCCGCCATGCCGATGTGGCGGCCTACCGCGCCGCACTTGCAAAGCCCTGACAAGCCCGCTAGAAGCCCGCCAACCCCAGTATCCCATGGATTCTAGGGAGGTGCTGTTTGCACTTCCCGCCTTTGCCCTTTGAGGAGTTTTTGATGGCCCGCGTTACAATTGAAGACTGCATCGACAAGCTGCCGAACCGCTTTGAATTGGTTCTTCTGGCTTCGCACCGTGCCCGCAACATTGCCCAAGGCACGCCGCTGACTGTTGACCGCGACAACGACAAGGACCCCGTCGTTTCACTGCGCGAGATCGCGTCCGAGAATATCAACTCTGATGACCTGCGCGAAGAATTCATCCACGCCATGCAGAAGCAGGTTGAAGTGGACGAAGCTGAAGAGACCGAAATGCCACTCATTGCCCAATCGGGTGACATGAGCATGGTTGATGACTCTGCAGAACAGGGTGCAATGGAACAGATGACCGAAGAAGAATTGCTGCGCGGCCTCGAAGGCATGCCGCCCGCCGAAAGCCCCGGCAGCCAGCGCAACGGCTATTGATTTCACCAAAATTGAATTGAGAATCGAAAACGCCCGCTGAACAGCGGGCGTTTTTTAATGTGGGCGCGGTGGGCTTACTTGATGTCGAGCGCCTGTGTCAGATCACCCAACGGTGGCTGGTTGTTGGCCTTGAGGGCGGCATCGCGTTCCACCAGACCGGCCAGGGGCTCCAGTGCGAAGCGCTTGGTGATGAAGCGCAAGATTGACGTTGTGTCGTAAGGTGTGTGATCGACCGTGCCCATCTTGGCGAAGGGCGAGACGATGATGGTGGGAACGCGGTTACCGGGGCCCCAACGATCGGCCTTGGGTGGGGCGACATGATCCCAGAAGCCGCCATTCTCGTCATAGGAGACGACGACGAGCATCCCCGGCCATTGCGGGCTCTTTTCGAGGTGGCTGATGACATCGGCGATATGCTGGTCACCCGAAATGATATCGGTATAGCCGGGATGTTCGTTCAGGTTGCCCTGCGGCTTGTAGAACGTCACTTGTGCCAGCTTGCCGGTATCGACGTCCTTGAGGAATTCAACACCCGCCAAGCCGCCGTCCTTCAGATGTTCGGCGCGTGCTGGCGTACCCGGTGCCATGTCGGCGAAATAGTTGAATGGCTGGTGATGGAACTGGAAATTCGGCACGGGGCCAGTGCCCTTGCCATCGAGGGCGGCGGACCAGGCACCTGCATACCAGGCCCAAGTCACATTCTTTGCCGATAGGCTGTCGCCAATATGGGGCATGGTTTGCGGTGGCAAAGTGTTTTTGGCCGCGGGGTCTGCCAGTGTTGCATCACCGCCTGCTGCCGGTTTGTTGGCCGAAGGCTGATAGGGCGGCTGCATGGTGTTGACGGCGAAGCCATCCGGCGTAATTGCACCATCGCTCTCAAACTTTGGCGGCCCCTGCAAGGCGGAGGCGGGGCTCTCGGCCACGGTCTTTAAGCTCACACCGTCATCGTTGACGCTGGCGATCAGGGGCTTGGCCGGTGAATTCGCGACATCTGGATATTTAGGCACACAGGCACAAACCAGCATGAAGTGGTTGATGAATGAACCACCAAAGGCACCAAAGAAGAAGTGATCAGCCAGCACATATTTTTTGGCCACGGCCCACATCGGCAGCTTGGAGCCGTCATAGGTACCCATCACTGCGCCACCACCATCGGACCAGGCGGCGAACTTGTCGTTCTTGCCACCACCAATTTGCATCTGCTCCTGGTAGAAGCGGTGCCAAAGATCGCGCGTGGGCTTCTCGAATGGGAAGTTCAGGCCCTTTTCATCATCAATGCGGAAGGGGCGGTTGGCGAAGTGCAGGGTTTGTACCTCGCTGATCGCGGGTGTCACGTCCTTGGCTGATAGTCCGCCCCAGCTCGGCGGCAACTCGGCCAGCGGCTTGCCGTCACGATCAACTTGGGTGAACTGCTCCGGCTTCAGGTTTTGAACGCCATCGGCACCGGGAAACAGGCCGTAAAGATTGTCGAAGGAGCGGTTTTCGGCATAAATCACCACGACAGTGTTGATCTTAGCCAGTGGATTGTCGTCGGCTCTCGCCGGAAGCGGTGGGCCCGCCAAGATGACGGTGCTGAGCAACAAGGTTTTCAAGACAGTGCGGTTCATGGATCAGACTCCCTCAAGCAAAATATAGTTGGTTCTTGCGCGGCGGATATGTCGCTCTGATGAAGGCCTGATTATAACACAACGGGCTGGCGTATCAGCGGCTTTTCGTTATTGTTACCATTATGATGCGTCAGTATGAATTGGTCGAGCGGGTGATGCGCTATGACCCGCAGGCGGATGAGGATTTGCTCAACCGCGCCTATGTTTATGCGATGAAGGCGCATGGCACGCAGACGCGCGCGTCGGGCGAGGCCTATTTCAACCATCCGTTGGAAGTGGCCGCGATCCTCACCGACATGAAGCTCGACTCTGCCACCATTGCTGCCGCACTTCTTCATGACACGGTGGAAGACACTGAAGCTACACAGCAGGAGATTGTTGAAAAATTTGGCTTTGAAATTGCCTCGCTGGTTGATGGCCTGACCAAGATTGCCAAGCTGGACATGGTGACGAAGGAGGCGACGCAAGCGGAAAACCTGCGCAAGCTTTTGCTCGCCATGTCACGCGATGTGCGCGTGCTCTTGGTGAAGCTGGCAGACCGGCTGCACAACATGCGCACCTTGCATCATGTGAAGCCCGAAAAGCGCCAGCGCATCGCGCAAGAGACGATGGAAATCTATGCGCCCCTTGCGGGCCGCATGGGCATGCAGCTGGTGCGCGAGGAGATGGAAGACATTGCCTTCGGGGTTTTGAACCCCGAGGCCAGCAAGCTTATTCTGGCGCGGCTTGAGCGCCTGCGCAAAGAGAGCGGCGATCTGTTGCGTGAAATCGAAAAGCAATTGACAGAAGCCTTGGCCGAACATGGCATCACGGCAGAAGTCAAAGGGCGCGAGAAAAGGCCCTATTCCATTTGGCGCAAGATGGAGCGCAAGCATCTTTCGCTTGATCAACTATCGGACATCTTCGGCTTTCGCGTTTTGGTCGATACGGTGGACCAATGTTACCTGGCACTTGGCGTCGTGCATCAGAAATGGATTTTGGTTCCCGGCCGGTTCAAGGATTATATCTCCAGCCCGAAACAAAATGACTATCGCTCGCTGCATACGATTGTGATCGGCCCGCATTCGCAGCGGGTTGAAATGCAAATTCGAACTTATGCGATGCATGATATTGCCGAGCGCGGGGTTGCGGCCCATGCGCTTTACAAGGATGTGCGCGATGCGGTCCAAGCCAAGGACGGGGTACGCATTCCGGCTTCCGAATCCAATGCCTATCGCTGGCTGCGCCATTTGATGGAAGTGCTTCAGGAAGGTGACAGCCCGAAAGAGTTTCTGGAACATACGCGCCTTGAGTTGTTCCATGATCAGGTCTTTTGCTTCACGCCCAAGGGCAAGCTGATTGCGCTGCCCAGCGGGGCAACGCCGATTGATTTTGCCTATGCCTTGCACACGTCGATTGGCGACAGTTGCGTCGGCTGTAAGATCAATGGCCGCAACGCTGCCTTGGTCACAAAGCTGGCCAATGGCGATGAAGTCGTGATCATCCGCTCTGATGCCGCTTCACCACCGCCGGCATGGGAAGCCATTGTGGTCACAGGCAAGGCCAAGGCCGCGATCCGCCGCGCCACGCGGGCCGATATTCGCAAGCAATATGCCGGCATCGGGCGCGAGTTGGTTGAAAAACTTTTGGCGCGACAAAAGAAGGATTTCAACGAAAAGGAAGTTGCCGTCGCTGTGCCGAGACTAGGCCATCGCAATGTGGATGATGCACTGGCGGCGATCGGGCGTGGTGATCTCAAGGCTTCTGACTTGCTGAAGGCCATGGGATTGGTTGTGGATCCCAAGGATATGAAAGCGGTGCGCCGCAAGGCCGGCAGCAAGCACGACGACAGCAAGTTCTCGCTTCCGGTGCGCGGTGCTGCTGCCAATATGGCGTTGAAGATATTCCAAGCCACCGGGGCGGTCCCGGGCGAGCGCATTGTGGGCATTGTCACACCGGGTGAGGGGATCACGATCTATCCGATTTTTGCGGCGGCGCTGGAACAGTTTGACCAAGAGCCTGAGCGCTGGGTTGATCTCACCTGGGGTGTGGCCGAAGAGGGGTCACGGTTTCCGGCGCGGGTCAGCATCGTTCTGGCCAATGAAGTCGGGGCTTTGGCGCAAGTGACGCAAGTGATCGGCGACCAAGGGGGCAATATCGATGCGTTGACGATGCATGCAAGGCACGGTGTTCGGGATTTCTTTGATCTCGTCATTCTGCTGGAGGTTTTTGACATCCGCCATTTAAACGAAATCATGAATGAGCTAAAGGCCAAGCCATTGGTTTCAGAAGTGAACAGGGTGACGGGATAATGGCATTGACGCGTGAGCAGGTTCTGGATGAATTTCGGGCGGCAGGCGCGTTGCTGGAAGGGCATTTCATCCTGTCCTCCGGCCTGCATTCCCCGCGCTATCTGCAATGCGCCAGGGTGTTGATGGACCCGGCGCGCGCGGGGCGGCTATGTGCGGCATTGGCCGATCAAGTCCGCGCTGGCGGGCATGGCAGGATTGATCTCGTGGCCTCACCGGCGATGGGTGGCGTGGTTGTCGGCTATGAAATGGCGCGACAACTGGGCGTGCCTTCGATTTTCTTCGAGCGGGTGGATGGCAAGCTCACGCTGCGGCGTGGTTTCACCATTGAAAAAGGTGCTCGGGTTTTGATGGTGGAAGATATCGTGACCACCGGGCTCTCCTCGCGCGAATGTATTGACGGCATTGCAGAAGAAGGTGGCGCTGTGGTGGCAGCGGCCTGCCTCATCAACCGCTCAGGCGGCAAGGCCGATGTCGGCGTTCCGTTGCATGCCTTGACATCGCTTGATGTACCAACTTATGCGGCCGATGCGCTGCCGCCGGAATTGGCTGCTGTTCCGGCCTATAAACCCGGCAGCCGGGGCCTCAAGAAATGATCATCGGGCTGGGCAATGATATCGTAGACATCCGCCGCGTCGAGAAGACGCTCGAGAAATTTGGAACACGTTTCACCGAACGGATTTTTACCGATGTTGAAAAACGCAAATCTGACAAGCGCGCCCAAAGGGCAGCCTCCTATGCCAAGCGTTTTGCGGCCAAGGAAGCCTGTTCCAAAGCTTTGGGCACGGGCTTCCGGCGCGGGGTGTTCTGGCGTGACATGGGGGTTGTCAATGAACCCTCGGGGCGGCCCACCATGGTGTTGACAGGAGGGGCAAAGGCGCAGCTGGCGCGGATCACGCCCACCGGGATGGAGGCCAAAATCCACCTCACCATCACAGATGATTTCCCTTATGCGCAAGCCATTGTGATGATTGAGGCCTTGCCCGTTTGATCGGCGTGGAGATGAGCACTGTGTCATGCAAGACACAGATGGTGGCCTTGAAACCGGCTTCATTGCATCGCACATGCTCTTGACGATATAGAGACAAAAAAGGGGAGGCCCGATTTGGGCCTGTGGACATGAGCAGAGACGCAAGCATGATGGCTGAACGGACGGTGGCCAGCGAAATTTGGGAGACAGCCAAGGTTATTGTGCAGGCGCTGGTCATTGCGTTTTTCGTGCGCACCTTCCTATTTCAGCCTTTCAACATTCCTTCGGCATCCATGTATCCGACGTTGAATATTGGGGATTATCTTTTTGCTTCAAAGCTTTCCTATGGGTATGGGAAGTATTCGTTTAACTTTCAGGCGGGCTGGTTCACGGGCGAGCCCTTGGTGAAGTGTTGCTCATTCGTTGATTTTCCGGGCCGCAAGGTTTTGGCCGATCTGCCTAAGCGTGGCGATGTGGCCGTGTTCAAATATCCGCAGGACCTGACCATCGACTATATCAAGCGCGTCATCGGCCTGCCGGGTGATCACATCCAGATGAAACATGGCGTATTGTTCATCAATGGCACGGAAGTGAAAAAAGAGCGCGTTGCCGATTATGTGGACCCGAACAACGAAACGGGCGGTGGCCCGGTGGTGGCGCAGTTCACTGAAACACTGCCCAATGGTGTTACCTATAACGTCCTCGATTTCGGCGACACCGATGCCGACAATACGGACGAATATGTCGTTCCAGAAAACCATTATTTCATGATGGGCGACAACCGCGACAACAGCCAGGACTCGCGTTACCTGAACAAGGTTGGTTATGTGCCGATTGAGAATTTCGTAGGCCGGGCGGATCTGATTTTCTTCTCGTTCAAACCCAGCGCATCAATTTTCCAGCCCTGGACCTGGCCGTTTGAAGTCCGCTGGCCGCGCTTCTTCAACAGGGTGCATTGACATTGGTTGAACAGGCTTTGGCTCCCAAGCTTGAGAGCCAGTTGGGCCATGTTTTCCGCGATCCTGCCATGTTGCAGGCGGCGCTGACTCACGGCAGCCATGAGACAGCACGCGATGACTACCAACGTCTCGAGTTCTTGGGTGACCGGGTGTTGAGCCTGGTGATCGCTGATGCGCTCTATCGCCGTTTTCCCGCCGAACAGGAAGGGCCGCTTGCTGCAAGGCTTTCGCTTTTGGTGCGGGCTGAGACCTGTGCGCGGGTGGGTGAGGCCTTGAAGCTGGATGACTTCATCATTGTTGGCCGCGTTGAAAAACGCAAAGGTGTGCAACGCATTGTTTCGGTTTTGGGCGATGTGGTGGAGGCCTTGATCGGCGCGCTCTATCTTGATGGCGGCATGGATGTGGCGCGTGGCTTTGTCCTGAAATACTGGCAAGCAATGTTGGAGGCGGAACCTTTCAGCCTCAAAGATGCCAAAACCTTTGTGCAAGAATGGGCTTTGGGCCGGGCCTTGGCCCTGCCACAATATGAGATATTGCGACGTGAAGGCCTACAGCATGCTCCGGTCTTCACGGTGGGCTTGAAGGTTGGTGCGTTCGAAGCTGTCGAAGGCAAGGGCACGTCAAAACAATTGGCCGAAATGGCGGCAGCGCAAGCCTTTATTGCGCGCGAGGGATTGCGGTGATGACGGAACAGGAAAAGCGCTGCGGGTTTGTGGCCATTATTGGTGCGCCCAATGCCGGCAAGTCGACGCTGGTGAACAAACTGGTGGGCGCGAAGATTTCCATCGTTTCCCACAAGGTGCAAACGACGCGGGCGCGCATCCGGGCGATTTATATGAATGGGCCTTCGCAAGTGGTGCTGGTCGACACGCCCGGCATTTTCAAGCCACGGCGGAAGTTGGATCATGCCATGGTCGGCAATGCCTGGGGTGGTGCCAATGATGCTGATGCCGTTGTGTTATTGATTGATGCGCGGCGCGGGCTTGATGAAGAAGCCCAAGCGATCATCGCCAACTTCAAGACACAGAACATCAAGGCCATCTTGGTAATCAATAAGATTGATCTTATTCCCGCAGAAAAACTCTTGCCGCTTTCAGAAGAGTTGAATGCGGCCCATTCCTTCAGTGAGACTTTCATGGTGAGCGCCGTCACCGGGTCTGGTGTGGTGAAGCTGGGCGAGCGTTTGGCGGCTTTGATGCCATTCGGCCATTGGCTCTACCCGGAAGACCAGACGGCGGATGTGCATTTGCGTTTTCTTGCCGCCGAGATCACACGCGAGAAGATTTATGAGCGGCTGCATGAAGAGCTGCCCTATGCCTCGACGGTTGAAACCGAGACATGGGAAGAACGCAAAGACGGGTCCGTCAAAATCCAGCAGGCCATTTTTGTGGCGCGCGAGACCCAGAAGGCCATTGTGTTGGGCAAGGGCGGGCAACAGATCAAGTTGCTTGGGCAATTGGCCCGTGCTGAAATGGAAGAATCATTCGGGCGCAAGGTTCATCTTTTTCTCTTTGTGAAAGTGCGCGAAAATTGGGCCGATGACCCGGAGCGTTTGCGGATGATGGGGCTGGAGCTTTAGAGCAAAATGGAATGGCGCGATGAAGGGGTTGTCATTGGGGTTCGCGCCCATGGCGAAACTTCGGCCATTGTGGAAATCTTCACCGCCGATCATGGGCGGTGCCTGGGCATGGTGCGCGGAGGCCGCTCACGCCAGCAGCGCCCTGTGTTGCAGCCGGGCAATCTTGTCATGGCCACGTGGCGGGCGCGGCTGGAAGAACATCTCGGAACGTTTCAAATTGAAGGCCTGAGCCTCAAGGCGGGTTTTATTCTGGCGCATGGATTGCGACTTGCGGGTATGAATACATTGATGGCGCTGTGTCAGGTTTTGCCAGAACGCGAACCACATCCCAAACTTTATCAGGCGGCGCATGTGGTTCTTTCTGCGATGGAAGATGATGCGATTTGGCCAGCGCTTCTGGTGCGCTGGGAAATGGGGCTGTTGGATGAGTTGGGCTTTGGCCTTGATCTGTCACGCTGTGCCGCCACGGGACAGTTGGAGGAATTGGCCTATGTCTCGCCACGCTCAGGCCGCGCCGTTTCGCGCGGGGCGGGGCTGCCCTATCATGAGAAGTTGTTTCAATTGCCATCCTTCCTGAACGGCGGCGACGCCATGGAAGCGCGCGATGTGCTGGAAGGTTTCAAGCTGACGGGCTTCTTCTTGGAGCGGCACGTGTTTGGCCCCCGACAAGTGGCCATGCCTGCGGCGCGCGCCTGGCTTTGTGACGGATTGCAAGAGAGGGACGCGGCGTGATCGGGCGATTGAACCATGTGGCTTTGGTGGTGCCACAGCTTGAAGAGGCGGTGCAGGCTTACCGCAAAAAGCTTGGGGCCATTGTTTCAGCTGCGCAGAGCCTGCCCGAACATGGTGTAAGGCTGGTGTTTGTGGAATTGCCCAATACCAAAATTGAGTTGCTGGAACCCTTGGGAGAGGCTTCCACTTTAAAGCCGTTCCTGGAAAAGAACCCATCCGGCGGCATGCATCACCTTTGTTATGAAGTTGATGACATTCTCGCGGCGCGGGATCAACTGGTGGCCGAAGGTGCGCGAGTGTTGGGCGATGGCGCGCCGAAGATTGGTGCCCATGGCAAACCCGTTCTGTTTATCCACCCCAAGGAATTTTTCGGCACTCTGATTGAATTGGAACAGGCATGAAAATCTCGAGCATGATCGCGGTCTATTTTGTGGTCTGGTGGATCACGCTGTTCATCACCTTGCCCTTTGGCGTGAAAAACGCCCATGAGGCAGGCGCTGCGGTGGAAGAAGGTCATGATGCGGGCGCACCTGCCCAACACATGCTGTTGGTCAAGGCGGGGGTGACAACGGTGTTGGCGGCGGTGATCTTTGCCGGCATCTACTATGCGGTGACGCATGGGATGTTGACAGGGTAACTACTTGCTTCTCTTGCTTTCAATATCCGGTGCCTGCGGAAATCTTGATTTGAGATCGCGTTCCGTTACACTCATGTGATTGCGGGTATATTGCTCTGAGGCGTCGCGCAGCGGCTGGAAATCCCAGGGAAAGTGGTTTCCTTGCTTCATCGCCTCAAACATCATCAGGCGCGCCTGCTGGCTTTGCAGAACTTGTTCATTGACCTTCGAAATATCAAACTTTGCGACAACTTCGGCATGGAATTTTTTGGCCAGCGGATGGGTGGCGGCCAGATTGTTCAGCTCGTTGGGATCGTCAATCAGATTGAAAAGCTGGTCCGGATCAACGGGCGTGTGGATATATTTCCACGGGCCGCGACGCACCATATACATGGGGGCCACAGCACCTTCGGCGAGATACTCGCCCCAGGCGGTGGCATCTGGGTTTTCTTTTGCACCTTGCAGCAATGGCAGAAGCGAGCGGCCATCCACGGGCTTGGCGAGATTATCCGAGCCGCCGATATGTGAAAGTGTGGGCATAATGTCGGCCAGAGAGACAGGCTCTTTCACACGGCGCGGCTTGAAGCCCGGTGGATGCCAAATGATCAGCGGCACATGAGCGGAGGGTTCGAGATAGCTCATCTTATACCACAGCCCGCGCTCGCCCAGAAAGTCACCATGGTCTGAGGTGAAAACGACGATGGTGTTTTCAAGCTGGCCGAGTTCTTTCAACGTATCGAGCAATTGGCCGATCAAGTCATCGACGTAGGAAATATTGGCATAATAGCCGTGGCGGGCGGCACGGATATCGGCCTCAGAAACCGTGTAGTCGTCCATCGCAGACACATCATAAAGTCTTTTTGAATGGGCATCGAGTTCGGCGCGTTGCATATGAGGCACGGCGGGCAGATCGATGTCTTCGTCTTTGTACATGTCCCAGAACTTCTTGCGGGCGGCGTAAGGATCATGCGGGTGGGTGAAAGACACCATCAAAGCGAAAGGCTTTTCGGGTGAAAAGCGGGCGTAGTCATAGAGCTTGCGCTTGGCTTGAAAGGCCACGTCGTCATCGAACTCCAACTGGTTGGAAATCTCGGCAATGCCGGGCTGAAGCACGCTGGTCATATTGTGATACCACCAGTCGATCCGTTCCTGCTTCAAGCGCCAATCCGGCGTCCAGCCAAAGTCAGCAGGGTAAATGTCGGTTGTCAGGCGCTCTTCGAGGCCGTGCAACTGGTCAGGCCCGACAAAATGCATCTTGCCGGAGAGACACGTCTGATAGCCATTGAGCCTGATATAATGTGCCCAAGTGGGGATCGCTGAAGGAAATTCGGCGGCGTTATCGTAGACACCCGTGCGCGAGGGCAGGAGGCCGTTCATCACCGTGGCTCTGGCGGGCGCACAGAGCGGGCTCGTGGAATAGCAATTCTCAAACACCACACCTTCGGCGGCGAGGCGCGACAAGTTTGGGGTTTTCACCAGCGTATGATCGTAGGCTGCGAGCGACCGGGCAGCCAATTGGTCCGCCATCACAAAGAGGATATTGGGTTTCACTGCATTGGCCACTATATTGTCCCCATGAAGTTTCTGTTGTTGGCATTGATCCGGCTGTATCAGCTCACCCTATCATCATTCATGGGGCGAACCTGCCGATTTTTGCCGACCTGTTCGGAATATGCGACAGAGGCCATTCAAAAACACGGGGTCTGGTGTGGTGGATGGCTGGCAATTCGGCGGATTGGCCGCTGCCACCCTTGGGGTGGCGAAGGGTTTGACCCCGTGCCAGCGCAATGTTCTTGCGGCAAGCACACACCATGAAGACCGGCCCCGCATTGCAACAGCAACGAAGGCGCATCGCCATTATCGGTGCCGGCCCCTGCGGTCTTGCTGCCGCCAAGAACGCCCTGGCTGCGGGGTTTGAAACAATCGTTTACGAAAAGGGGAACCGCGTGGGCGGCAACTGGGTGCTCGATGCCAAAACCGGGCATTCCAGTGTTTACGAAAATACGCACCTCATCTCATCCAAGGCTTGGTCAGAGTTCGAGGATTTTCCAATGCCGGATGATTATCCGGAATATCCGAGGCATGATTTGGTTCTGGCCTATTTTGAAGCCTATGCCCAAGCCTTCGGCGTTGCCAAGTGCATCCGATTTGAAGAGGAAGTCATCAAAGCCAGCCCACTGGCGAATGGCGGCTGGCGCGTGGAAACCAAGGGAAAGCGCAGTAAGAAGAACAGCGAAGATTTTGATGCTCTGTTCGTTGCCAATGGTCACCACAATTTGCCGCGCTGGCCAAAATTTGAAGGAAAGTTTACAGGCCAGCTCTTGCATTCGCATGATTTCAAGTCCGTTGGTAAAAGTTGGCGTGGCAAGAATGTCTTGGTGATTGGCGGTGGAAATTCTGCTGCTGATGTTGCGGTGGAAGCGGCTCGGGTGGCAAAATCGGTGCAGCTTTCCATGCGTTCGTCGCAATGGTTTGTGCCAAAATTTATTCTGGGCATGCCGGCAGATGTTTTTTCCGCACAAACCCGTTTTTTGCCTCGTATTGTAAAGCAGTACACGACCAAGTGGTTGCTGCGCCTCTTGCAGGGCCGCTACTCCAAATTCGGATTGCCAGACAATGACGTCCTGCCATTGTCGCAGCATCCCACTTTGAACTCAGACCTGTTGGA
>JAYUEP010000117.1:0-5097 GCA_043739165.1 Hyphomicrobiales bacterium | reverse complement strand
AACCCGCTCCCATGCACGACCACACGGTCTGCGATTTTTCAGAAGATCGCGCTTTTTGGATGTGGCTGAAAGATCGCACGGGCCGCATCGTTGGACTGCAGGCTTACCGTCTGGACCGGGTGGACCGCAGCCTCACCGAATGGTGCGCCAATTACATGATCGGCGTTTACATGCGGCGCGGCGAACTCATGGTTCCCAGCCATGCGAGACCCCCCAGAGGCAGCATGGCTGACCGCTTGAGGGGTCGACTGGTTTATCATGGCGAACTTTGGGTCGAGCGTGAGCTCAAGAACCGCCGGGTCATTGAACTCTTTTCCAAGATGGGTTCACTTCTGGTATTGCTCAAGTGGAACCCCGATGCCATCTGGGCGCTGACAGGTTTTCACATGGCCACGCGCGGCTATGCCAGCCGCATGGGCTATCCCTATATCGAACGCGGTTTCCTGCGCTGGCAGTGGCATTCCGACAATGTTGAAGAGGTTGAATATCTCGCCGTGGCCGAGCGTGATTTCCTAGAACAGATCGTTGAGGAAAACAGCGAATGGGATGGTTTGGGAATGCAGCCCACCGATGTTGATCGCATCGCCGCCAACTAGGCCAGCACATTTGTATCAAAAAGCTAGATGACTTTAAAGCTGATCGGCGAGATCTGCGAGATCACGTTCACACTGTTATGCCGGCCTGCCTCGTGTGCTGGAACAATCAGGCGGTGATACGGCACCCAGTGGACCTGATTGTCGGGCAAGCGAAACGCCGCCAAGACGTGATCCGTGCGCGGGCGGCCGGAAGCAAGAACTTCGCGGTAACCTGCGCTGACACGATCAGCGTAACTCGTGCCTGTACACGGAAATGATGTCAGGAAGGTCCCATAAAATTTCGCAATGGGCGACTTTTCGCCGATATGCGCGACTTCAAATTTGTCGGCCAATTCATTATAGGCGCAAACCACGGAATATTCCGCAGGCTCCTCTTTCTTGTTGAGAATGTCGGTCAACAGAGGCGCAAATTGGGTTATTTTTGGGTCAACTTCTTCCACGAAGGTGCGCACCGGAAAGTGCCGATCGCCACGGGCGATGATCGCCTCGATGCGTTCGGTGGCTTCCCTGGTTGTCGGATAGAATTCTTCAAACCAACCCGAAACATGAAAGCGCAAGACGATCGGTGTCTTGGCATCACGCAACCAATCCAGCAAAAAGAACAGCGATGCGACGCAAGGTGTTTGTGCGTGCCATTTGATCTCGGTTCCGATATCACCACTAGTGACGCGGACTTCGCCATCTTCAAACCGTTTTTTCTCGCTCGGCGAAGATGCGTCTAGCCCATCTGTCGGCGCACGCCGGACAGAGCCTTGAACAACCCAGAATCTTGAACCTTGCATGGCCAAGGGAATAGTTTCCTCAGAATATCGCGCATGCGCTCAGCCGTGATGCCAATTGCCTTTGACGCAGGCCCCCCGGCCTTGTCCAGAAAGTAACAGTCAATGGTTGCATGAGGTTTAATGAATTCATTCAAAGAAACTTATTGTTTTTCGGAAAGCCGCGCGGCGGCAAGCGGCCGGCTTGGGCGCGTTCCCCCACCCACTCGGCCAAGTCAGTCACGCTCCAGTTGCGGCCGCCGGCATCGCGCCAGGTGAGGCCTTCTTTCAGATTAAAGGCACAAAGGTCAGAAAGCCCACCATCCTTGAATTTCTGCAAGCGCACACCCTTGCCGCGCTGCATCTCGGGCAATTCAGCCAATTTGAAAATCAACAGCTTGCGGTTGTCACCCACCGTGGCGACATGATCGGCATTGGCGGGCAGTTTGGCGCAGGCAATGGCTTCGGCTGGAAGCTTAACGTTAAGAACCTGTTTACCCTTCCTTGTGTTTGCGAGGCATTCGTCCTGGGCCACCACAAAACCATCACCATCGGTGGAGGCCAGCAGGAGTTTGGTCCCCGGTTCATAGACAAACAGCGAAACGATGGCATCGGCGGCATCAAGCTCTGCCATCAAGCGCAGCGGCTCACCATGGCCGCGCCCGCCCGGCAGTTTCGAGGCATCCAGCGTGTAGAACTTGCCGGAGGACGAGAAGAGCATGATCTTGTCGGTTGTCTGGGCATGAACCACAAACTTCGCTGCGTCGCCATCCTTGTAGGTCAGGCTTGCAACATCTTCGATGTGGCCCTTCATCGCCCTGATCCAACCCTTGTCGGAACAAACGACTGTGACGGGCTCTTTCTCGATCATGGCCTGATCGAGATCGACATCAATCTCCGGCGCTTCGGCAAAGTCGGTGCGCCTGCGTCCCAAAGGCGTTTTCTTGGAGAAGGTTTCTTTCAGTGTCTTGATATCTTCGGAGATCGAAGTCCATTGGCTGTCTTCGGACTTGAGCAAGGCGTTGAGGCTGCGTTGTTCCTTGATCAATCCCTCATGTTCAGTGCGGATCTGCATTTCCTCGAGCTTGCGAAGCGCGCGGAGGCGCAAGTTGAGAATGGCTTCGGCTTGCACGTCTGAAAGCTTGAAGCGCTTCATCAAAGCAGGCTTGGGTTCATCCTCCTCGCGGATGATTTTGATCACTTCATCAATGTTGAGATAAGCAATGAGATAACCGCCGAGAATTTCAAGTCGTCGCGCAATCTCGTCCAGTCGGTACTGGCTCTTGCGCTGTAGAACTTGGCGGCGATGGTCCAGCCATTCGCGCAGCACATCCCTGAGCGAAAGAACCTTGGGCACCCGGCCCTGCGAGATCACATTGAGGTTCAGGGGAAAGCGGCTTTCCAACTCGGTGTTGCGGAACAGCTGTTCCATCAACACGTCCGGGTCCACGTTGCGGGTTTTGGGTTCCAATACCACACGGATATCTTCGGCACTCTCATCGCGCACATCGCCCAGCAGGGTCAGCTTCTTGTCGTTGAGCAATTCGGCGATGCGCTCAATCAGGCGGCTCTTCTGGACGAGATAAGGAATCTCGGTGACGATGATCTGCCAACCGCCGCGCTGCAATTCTTCCTTGTGCCAGCGGGCGCGGACGCGAAAGCCGCCGCGGCCCGTGCGGTAAGCCTCGATGATGCTGTCGCGACCGTCGATTACAATGCCGCCTGTCGGGAAATCCGGGCCGATCACAAACTGGGTGAGCTTCTCAACACTTGCACCCGGCGTTTTGATCAGATGCAAGGCCGCATCGCAAATCTCGGCCACGTTATGCGGCGGGATCGACGTCGCCATGCCCACGGCGATGCCAGTTGAACCATTGGCGAGGAGGTTGGGGAAAGCGCCGGGCAGGACGACTGGCTCTTGCACTGTCCCATCGTAGTTGGGGCGGAAATCAACTGTGTTGTCGTCCAAATCCTGAAGCAGCAGACGAGCCACTTCAGTCATGCGGGCTTCGGTGTAACGATAGGCCGCGGCACCATCGCCATCGATGTTGCCAAAATTGCCTTGGCCATCGACCAATGGATAACGCGAGGAGAAGTCCTGGGCCATGCGCACCATGGCTTCATAGATAGCCTGATCGCCGTGCGGATGGTAACCACCCATCACGTCGCCCACAATCTTGGCGGACTTCTTGAAGGCGGTGTTGGGGTCGAGGCGCAGCAGCCGCATCACATGCAGCAAGCGCCGATGCACCGGCTTCAAGCCATCGCGCACGTCTGGCAGCGCACGGTGCATGATAGTCGACAAGGCATAGGCCAGATAACGCTCTTCCAACGCGTCTTTCAGCTCAATGCCTTCAATGGGTGCCGGGGGTGCGGACGGGGAGGAATCACGTTTTGCCATGGTGGATCAGCGTGTAACCCACTCATCCACAAATGCAAACAGATCGGGCCTTGCCGTCTCAGGCGGGTTTGCGACCCAGCCAATCAACAAGGGCAAAGACAACCACAACCGCCAGCAGAACCAGTTCCACGCCCAAGCTCAACAGAATGGCACCGGCGTTGGGCTGGCCGTTTTCAAACATGCTTTCCAGCAAAGTGATGGCCCCAATGGCCGCAATGGTGGAGGCCAGTTTCAATTTCAATGAACCAAAGCTGATCGAGGCCAGCCAGGATTGGTTCTCGCTGTCATCTTGATTCTCGATGAAGGACGAGAAGGTGGAAAGCATCACCATCACAATCAGGCCCGCCACCAATGCATAGTCAATCAGTCCCAGCATTTTCAACGCCGCGTCGATCTCATCCATGGTCGGAACGGCGATCAGGAACTTGTAGGTCTTGATCACGAAGATCGCGGCAAAGCCCGCAAGAGATGCCGCAAGGCCAAAACAGAACACCAGCATGAGCCAACGGAAGGATGAGAGAATTTTGAACAAGGATTGAGCCATCATGCTTCCTTTCTAAACCCTATTCACCACAACCTTGCACACGGGCTTCTTGCCCCAGATATTGTCGCAGGCGCGGCGTAGACTGGTGCGGATGGCTTCTGAGACCGTGCCATCATCCTTGCGTCGCCCACGGGGCATGGCGGTGAAGGCCTCCTCAGCCACTTCTGCGAGCTCATCGTCCAAACCTGGTGGCAGGCCGTCGGCGATGAATGTCATATCGACCAGATCCTGCTTGTCATTGATCAGCAGGCTGACGAAAATGATTCCGGCGAATGAGAGCTTGCGGCGCTGTCTGGCGGGGCCATCTTCGGAGGGCACGATCAACTTGCCATCGAGATGCAAGCGCCCGCCCGGCGCTTCGTCAATCACCTCGGCAGCGCCCGGTTTCAGCCGAGCGATCTTGAAATCTTCGAGCATGATGGTTTCGGGGATGCCATTGGCCTTGGCGAAATTGACATGGGCGCGCAAGTGGCGCGGCTCCCCGTGCATCGGCACGAGGATTTTTGGCTTCACCCATTCATACATCTGCTTGAGTTCGCCCTGGCGCGGATGGCCGGAGGAGTGAACCAGCGCGTCATCGGGGGTCAACACATCGATATCGAGTTTGGCGAGATTGTTGATGACCGCGCCCACTTCCTTCTCGTTGCCCGGAATGGTGCGGGCAGAGAAAATGACCAGATCGCCCTTTTCCAACGCGATTTGCGGATGGCTGTCTTCGGCAATGCGGGCGATCGCAGCGCGGGATTCACCCTGGCTTCCGGTGCAGAGCAGGAGAATGCGGTCATTGGGCAGATAACC
>JAYUEP010000116.1:0-15364 GCA_043739165.1 Hyphomicrobiales bacterium | reverse complement strand
GCGTGCCCTTCAGGCTTTCGCGGCGAAAGGCTTCGTCACCGGGCGTGTAGCCCAACTTGTCAAGTTCGAGTGCCATTATTCTGTCAACACCAATGCATCATTCGGATTAAAATGGACCCAGAGTTTCTGGCCGCGTTCAACACCTGAGCCGCCCGTGCGCGAGTCATTCTGCACGTTGATTTCCAGTTCCTTGCCGGAGTCTGTATCAGCAATCACGTGGCTTGTGTCGCCATAATAAGCGACATCGCGCACCTTGGCTTTGACTTTCACCAGCCCTGCCCCCTTGGGTTCGGCGGTTGAGAGTTTCAGCTTCTCGGGGCGGATGGCGATGGTCGCCGTGGCACCACACGTCTTGTCCGTGTCGATGTTGAACTTTCCGAGGCCTTGGGTGTTGCAGGAAATGGTCTTGCCCTTTTGCTTCAATATGGAAGCATCCAGCAGATTCACCTTGCCGATGAAGTCGGCGACGAATTTGTTGCTGGGGTGTTCATAGAGTTCGGCTGGCGTTGCGATCTGGGCCACGGCTCCTTTATCCATCACGGCAATGCGGCTGGCCATGGAGAGGGCTTCGTCCTGATCATGCGTCACGATGATGAAGGTGATGCCCACGGTTTCCTGCAACCTGGTCAACTCCATGCGCATGTCATCACGCAGCTTGGCATCGAGCGCGGACAGTGGTTCATCCAGCAACAAAACCTTCGGGCGCTTCACCAATGCACGCGCCAAGGCCACGCGCTGGCGCTGGCCGCCGGACATTTGATCGGGCTTGCGCGCTGCAAGATGCGAGAGCTTCACCATTTCCAAAGCTTCGGCCACGCGGGTTTTGATTTCGGGCGTAGCAACACCCGTCACCTTCAGGCCATAGCCCACGTTTTGTTCGACCGTCATGTGGGGGAACACGGCGTAGGATTGGAACACCATGTTGGTGGGGCGCAGATTTGGCGGCGTGAAGGCCATGTCCTGCCCGCCGATGATGATCTGGCCTTCGGTTGGTGTTTCCAAGCCACTGATCATGCGCAGCAATGTCGTCTTGCCGCAGCCTGAGGGGCCGAGAAGTGCGAAGAATTCATTCGGCAAGATGTCGATCGAGATATTGTCGACAGCGATGACGCCGCCGGCAAAACGCTTCGAGACATTGCGGATCGAGATGATGGGTTCAGTCATGTTGTCCTCAATGCCCCGCCTTGTCAGGGGCTTGCAGTTTCATGGCCAGCAAGGTTGCCGCCAAAGTGATCACGATCAAAACAGTTGAAGCGGCGTTGATTTGCATATCGACACCCCGCTTCACCATGCCGTAAATCTTCACGGGGAAGGTGATCGAGCCGGGGCCTGATGAAAAGAGCGTGATCACAAAATCATCCAGCGACAGCGTGAAGGCCAACAAACCACCCGCGACCAAGCTGGGCACCATGAAGGGCACCAAAACATTGATGAAAGTTTGCAATTCGGTGGCGCCCAGATCTTTCGAAGCTTCTTCCAGCTGGCGATTGAAGCCTTGCAACCGTGCGCGAACGACGACAGCAACGAAGGGAAAGCAAAATGCAATATGCGCGAACATGATGTTGATCAAGTTGAAGGGCCAGACCCAATCGCGCACGCCCGCCATCATGCCTGTGTAAGAAAAGAACATGGCCAGTGAAATGCCCATGCAGATTTCAGGCACGACGATGGGAAGGGCCATGAAGCCTTCATAGGCATCCCTGAAAGGGAATTTGAATCGCCACAGGGCGAGCGCCGTTGTGGCCCCCAGGATGGTCGAAACCACAGTCGACAGAACGGCGATGGTCAGCGAGTTGGTTAACGCGTAAAAAATGGCCTCGTTGTGCCAGGCCTTTATATAGTTCATGAAGGTGAAGCCGTGCCACACGCCGCTCTTGTCGACGTTGAAGGAAAACACGATGAGCGAGGCTATCGGCGCATAGAGGAACAGCAGCACCAGCGCAAAGAGCGCGATGATCCATGGGCGGCGGGCATATTCCAGTGGCCCTTGGCCGGGTTTCAATTGCGTACTCATGCATCAACCCCTTTCGAGCGGCGCGCGAAGAGCGTGCGAATGATCAGAGCGATGAAGGTGGCATACATCAGGATGAACGACAGGGCCGCACCAAAGGGCCAGTTGTTGGCTTCAAGGAATTGGTTTTGGATGGCGTTGCCGATGTTCCAATTGTTCGGGCCACCAAGAATATCTGATGTCAAAAAAGTTCCAAGGCATGGGATGAAAACAAGGATGATGCCAGTGATAACGCCCGGCAACGTCAGGGGCCAAGTGACACTCACAAACGTTCGCGCTTGTGATGCCCCGAGATCGAGGCTGGCTTCCAAATAAGAGCGATCCAGCTTTTCGATTGTTGAATAGAGCGGCAGCACCATGAAGGGTAAATAGACATAGATGAGCCCCATGATCACGGCCGTCGTATTGTTCAACATCTCATAGGGTCCCATCCCAATGAGGCCGAAGGCCTGGTTCACCACGCCCGTGGTGCGGAAGATCGAATACATCGCATAGGTGCGGATCAGCAAATTGATCCAGAACGGAAGGATCAAGAGGAGCAACAAGACTGGGCGCCAGCGCGGCGGCGCAAAGCAAACAGCCATTGCCAAGGGGTACGCCAGAATGAGGCACATCAGCGTAGCGATTGCACTCGTCCAAATCGCGCGCCACAACAACACGAGATAATCATGGCCGATGGACAGGGAATAGTTCTGAAACGTGTTCAGATAGTCATAGGCCGTCGTGGAAATTTCGCCATCGACAACGGCCTTAGACGAAAAACTCAGAACGAACAGGAAGGTCATGGGGATGACGAAAAACGTCAACATCCACAAGCCGCCCGGCGTTGCCAATGTCAGAAATACGCGTCTAAAGTCTTTCCAATTATCCAAGATTAGCCACTTCCCTCAATATGGTCTTGTCGCCACATTTCGCCCACTCTAACCCAAGGCCCTAACAAGGCAAGGGCGGCGAAACTGCCGCCCTGCCCATCTTAAAACCTATTGTGCAAATCAGGCTGCCTGAATGGCTGTCCAAAGGTCCTCGCGCGCTGCCGTCGCTTCTTCACCCAAGTAGACTGACTGCTCGAGCTTTTTCATCTGCTCGGCTGCCGGGAAAATGATCGGGTTGGTCTTGTATTCATCCCCCATGAGGGCCTTGGCGGCAGCGTTTGGCGTTGGGTAATGGATAGCATCCATCAGGGCGGCATTCACTTTCGCGTCGGCAATCCAATTGATGTACTTGTAGGAATTCGCGAGGTGCGGTGCGCCCTTGGCGATGGCCATTGTGTCTTGCCACATGTTGCCACCTTCCTTGGGCAAAATATAATCCAAGTCATTGGTCGGATCATTGCGCATCTGGCCCAGCACGTCGCCAGAATATTCACCGCAAATGTCAACGTCACCCGAGGCCAACAGGCTGTCACCGTTGTCTTTGGCGAAAAGCTTGATGTGTTTTTTGGCCGCAATCAACAAATCCTTGGCCTTGGCCAATTCCTTCTTGTTGGTGGAATTCCAGCTGAAGCCAAGATATTGCAGTGCGCTGCCAAGTGCATATTCCTGATCGGCCTGGATTGAAATGCGACCATCGTAGTCGGTCGAATCAAGCAGGAACTTCCAAGAATCGGGCTTGGTCTTGGCTTTGGACTTGCGGTAGCCGATGCCATAGGTGCCCCAGACGAAGGCCAGGGAGTGTTTGCGGCCCGGGTCCCATTCCGGATTCATGAATGAGGGATCATAATTCTTCACATTGGGGATCTTGGCGTGGTCCAATTGGACAATCATGCCGGCTTTAACAAAGCGCTGAACCCAATTGGCGGAGGGGATCACAACGTCATACCCCGGATTGCCAGCCTTGAACTTGGCAAAGAGTTCGTCGTTTGACCCGTAAAGATCAAGTTTCACATCAACGCCAGTGTCTTTCTTGAAGTTGGCCAATGTGTCCTCACCAAAATAGCTGTCCCAGCTATAGAGGTTCAGTTTGGCTTCATCGGCGGCCATGGTCTTGTAGGGCAAGAGGGTTAAACCCATTGCGATGCCAGCACTCCCTTTGAGAAGTTTGCGGCGATTCAGATTGATGTTTTTCATGATAGCTCCCGGTTTAGTTTCCAATTAATTCAAGCGCTAATTCTCTGCCTCAGCAACCACCCTGCGGCAATATTACAAGAAATTTAGGCCACTTCGGACTTCACATCCGCATAGGTGAGGTCCAGCGCCTTGCGAGCCAGACGGATCAATTCGTCGATCTCTTTTTTGCTGATGCAGAAAGGAGGTGCCAAAACCATCGTGTCCCAACAGGCACGCATCACGAGTCCGGTGTTGAAACAATGATCGCGGCAGATGGTGCCGACACGGCCCGTGTCATGGAACCTGCCGCGCTTGGCTTTGTTGCAAGTGAGTTCAATGGCCCCGATCAGGCCCATCGAGCGAGTTTCACCGACGATCGGGTGATCATTCAGGCTGGCCAGCGCCTTGGCAAAATAGGGCCCGAGTTCGGCCACGCGTTCGACGAGTTTTTCGTCTTGGATGATTTCGATGTTTTTGAGCGCGACGGCGGAAGCAACGGGGTGGCCATCATAGGTCATGCCATGATTGAAATCGCCGCCTTTGTCGAAGAAGGGCGTCAATAATTCTTCCGAGAAGGCGACAGCGCCGATGGGAAGATAGCCCGATGAAAGCCCCTTGGCCATGTTCACAATGTCTGGCTGATAGTCAAAGCTTTCGAAACCAAACCACTTTCCGGTGCGGCCAAAGCCGCAGATCACTTCATCGGAAATCAGAATGACGCCATATTTCTTGCAGATGCGGTTGACTTCCGGCCAATAGGTTGAAGGCGGGATCAACACGCCCGCGGCACCTTGAATGGGCTCACCAATAAAGGCGGCCACATTGTCTGGCCCCAATTCAAGGATTTTCTTTTCCAACTCAGCAGCGGCTTCAAGGCCGAATTGTTCCGGCGTTTTATCGCCGCCGAAATCATACCAAT
Organism: Hyphomicrobiales bacterium; assembly: GCA_043739165.1. Lineage (GTDB taxonomy): Bacteria > Pseudomonadota > Alphaproteobacteria > Rhizobiales > Aestuariivirgaceae > Aestuariivirga. The sequence continues at coordinate 10,389 of JAYUEP010000116.1, read as the reverse complement.
GGGGCTGTTGAATGTGGTGAAAACCGGGAAGCTGTGTGCCCCCCTGCTCGTGCATTCCCACCATGCCGCCGAGATTGGCCGCAACCCAGGTTGAGCCATGATAACCACGCCTGCGGCCAATGATCTGCTGGCGGTAAGGCTTGCCCATCACTTTCCAATAGTGGCGCACAAAGCGCACGATGGTGTCATTGCCTTCGGAGCCGGAGTTGGTGAAGAAAATGTGTTGGAAGCGTTTCGGCAAAACCGACGAAATCTTGGCGGCGAGTTCGGTGGCCGGCACCGTCGTGGTCTTAAAGAAGGTGTTATAATAAGGTAGATCAAGCATCTGCTTGTAAGCCACTTCCGCCAACTCTTTGCGGCCATAGCCAATGTTGACACACCACAGGCCGGACATGCCGTCCAAGATCTTGTTGCCCTTGCCATCCCAGATATAGACGCCGTCGCCATGGGTGATGACGCGCGGGCCACCGGCGGCATGAAACGCTTTATGATCAGTGAAGGGATGAAAATGGTGGGCGATATCGGCCTTCACCAAAGCATCGAGATTGAGGTTTTTCAGTTGAATGGTCATGGGCAAACTCCGGATGTGACAGGGCTACGCAAAGCAGCAACAAGGATCGGGAATTTGAATGCTAAGGCTTAAAACCAATGCGCGCGCAGGCGACGAGAACTTCGTCGCGCAGAGACTTGGTGCGGGCTCGCTTGCAGGCGCTCATGGCTCACTATTGCATGGCGCGGATATTAAATCAATCTGGTGACGGATGCGCCATCAACCTTCGAAATTCGACCATTCGTCGACAGCGAAATTTTGTTCCCCCTGCGGACGATGTTGCTGCAACAAGCCGATCACCGTTGCAACCAAAGCAAGCCCGACGGCCATCGGAACCAGGGCGGCCGCAATTGGTCCCGTGTTCAAGAGTTGCAATGGCAACATTACAGCAAGGCCCATGGCAGGAACCAGGAATAGTTCGACCGCCGACAGTGCTGTGCTGCCCCGGCTTGTGGGCGTGAGGTATAATGCGGCCATCAGGCTGCTCAAAACGGTGAATGTGCCGAGCAACCAAGGCAAATTCCAGGAATTTTGTAGCAGGCGCTCGGCGGCAGCAAGAACGACAAGGCTGGCAAATAGCATCAGGCCCGCCCCCACAAGCGGGGTGAGTCCGGCAAAGGCCAAGACAAGCAGTACAAAACCAAACACAATCCCCGTACCAAGTGCAAGCAGAATGGCTTTCAGTTTTGCATCTGCCTCGGCGCGCTGGACAACGGCGGGATGCACCACGTTAAAGCCAGCTTGTTCAAGTGTGAGTGCCAAACTTGCATTGGAGGTTCCTGTAGCGGGGATCACTTCGATGCGCAAAGCGTTGTCCGGGCTGCCAAACAGCGTGACAAGTTCCGGCGGCAAGGTTTCGAGGCTTGGGGTTTCAATACTTGTCAAGAGATCAGCCCTGTCGGCCAAGCGATTGAAGCCTCCGAAGAGCCGATTTTCCAATTGCCTGATTTGGGCATCGCCACTGGTGGCTGCCAACAAGGCCAAGCTGCGGCGAAATTCATCTGCGGCCTGTTTCAATTTTGGTTTGGTGCTCGCGGCTTCCGCAATGTCTTTCAGGCTTTGCTGGAGCGTATCAATCTCGTCGCGCAAGTCCTGCTCAGCAGCGCTGGCCACGGGCGTGATGCGAGGGAACTGGTCTTTCAAGCCCTGCAGAGCATCGCGCTTGTCTTGGGCGCCTTGCGGCAGGAACATTGCCAGCCAGCGCACACCTTCGGCCGCCGGGAAAGATTTCAACCGCGCGATCGTCACTTCTGCTTCGACCTGGGTTTTGGCAAGCAAGGTGACAGGTGCATCAAGCTTGATGGAGCCATCTTCAACTGGGGCAAAGAAGATCAAGCCCAAGGCCGCCAGAACGAGCGCGGCGCCGAGACTGCGGGCCAGAAATTGCCACTGCCCTGTCTCAAACAGCGCCCGGTGCGCCGGGATCAGCCATTCACCTGCCCGCCATTTGGCCGCTTCCGGAGCCAAGCGAAACAGGGCCGTGCCCAGTGTGAAGACTGTGGCGAGGCTGAGCAAGACCAGAGCCAGAACAAAAAGCGTGAGCTGCGAGGTTGACTCCGTGCGCAGCGCCAACAGCCCCGCCCATGGCCCAAACATCAGGCCTGCGATCCACAAGCATTCGGTGCCGCGTTCTTGTGTGGCCAGCATGAGATTGGTTTCCGTTGCCTCCATGCCCGCCGCCTGGTTCACTGCACAAAGTGCAAAATGAACCGACAGCGCGGTTGCAATGACGAGAAGTCCCAAAGCCATTGGCCAGAATGACAGCCAGTCCGCACCTGCCAAACCAATCAGGCAGGCAGCGATGATCGCTGCCACCACGGCGACGGGAACGAATATCACCGCGATGAGACGCAGGCGGCCGAGGGCCAGGGCCAATATCAAACTTGCGAAAACCAAACCGATCATCGCGCCTGCAGCGACGCGCGGCCATTCGACAGGCGTTGCGACAACCTGAAGGCTCGGGCCGTCGGTTTTGGAAACAGAGGCTTGCGTATCTGAAGCGCTGCGCAAGACATTGAGCAGTTTCTCAGTTGTCACCCCGGCGGCAGCGGCCTGCCCCCTACGCGGCAAGGCCAGCACGGTCACCGTGGTTGATGTGTTGTCGCTATCGAGATCGGCGATGCGTGCCCAATCGACAGGCTTGTCCTCGCCTTGCATCAAGGCCTGTATCGACGCGGCTGACTCTGACAGGAGGTCGTCAACCCCTTGCGGGTCTCTGCCCTGCTTGATGGCAGCGGCGACTTCATTCACCAAGATGGCGAAGCTCCCGGCGTTTGGGGCATCGCCGACGGCGGTGAACAGTGGCCGCAATGAGAGCGCATAGGCCACCCTGCCCTTGATCTCATCCAGCGGATGATAAAGCAGGCCATGGCTTTCGTAGTAGTCGCCGGTTCCGGGCGCGAAGACCAACTCATAAATATCCCCCCGTTGGCGCATGGTCTGCAAAAGATCAGCGCGTTGATCATCCAGGAGCTGCGGGTCAGAATTGGAGAGCGTTATGGTTTGCAGCATGTCAAGGCGGGCGAAATTCGCTGCTGCCTCATCTATGGCCCGGGTCGAAACCGGAACCGGCAAGGGCTGCCCCTGTGGAGCGGTCGAATTACGGAAAGCCAGGCCGGAAGCCGCTGCTGCAATCACCACCCAGACAGCCACGACCCACCAGGCCCTGCGCCAGCAGAAGCGTACAACGCGCGCCAAGAAATTTGGCTTCAGTTTTGGTGGCGAGAAGGGTTCAATATTGCGTGCCCGCAAATCATCAAAGAGAGACTGGGCCATTCATGTCCTTGCGCTGTGCATTCGCCTTCCGCTTTTGACGCTGATAGGACAACACACTGACGGGGATCATCACCAGATAGAGTAGTGACATAAAGGACAGGAATTCCCAAGGATAGGAAAAGAGAAAAACCACAAAGACCGCCATCAATGCCAAAATCGGCAAGACATATTCACGCGGGACGCGGGTGATGGTTTTTCCTGAAAAAGTCGGAATGCGGCTGACCATCAAGACCGCAATCAAAATCTCATAGGCAGAAATTGTTTTGGCGAAGGGATGCCCCTCATCAATGAAGCCCAGAAAGCCCAGATAAAGCGGTGCCATGGACAGCAGCGCACCCGCGGGGGCCGGCATGCCCGCAAAGAAGCCCGCAGCCCATGCAGGTTTTTTGGGATCGTCCAAAGCGACGTTGAACCGTGCCAGACGCAGGGCACAAGCAATGGCCAGCATCAGACATACGGCCCAGCCAAAAGTGCGCAAGCTATTGAGCGACCAGAAATATATCATGATCGCCGGTGCCACACCGAAGTTCACAAAGTCCGCCAGCGAATCGAGTTCCGCGCCGAAACGCGATGTGCCTTTTAAATAGCGCGCCAAGCGGCCATCCAAGGCATCGAGCACAATTGCAAAAATGATCCCACCCACTGCGAACTCATAATGGCCTTCGACTGCAAAACGAATGGCCGTGACGCCGCTGCACAGCGCGATCAGCGTGATGAGGTTGGGCAGGAGATAGCGAATGGGAATGGGCCTGAAACTGCGCCCATCATCTGGCTTGGGCGCTTGCACAAGAGCCACAATCTTTTCATCACTTGATTTCGGATGTTTCATGTCATGCCTTTCGTGAGGGCCGCGACGTGCCTTCAACGCCCAGAGAGGCCAGGATGGTTTCCCCCGCAACCGAGCGTTGGCCGAGGCAGACGAGTGGCATCACTCCTTGCGGAAGGTAGACATCTACCCGACTACCAAAGCGAATGAGGCCAAAGCGTTGGCCTGCAGCCAGTGCATCCCCCTCGGCACTAAAGCGCACGATGCGCCGCGCGATCAATCCTGCAATTTGCACAACACCGAGGCGGAGGCCTCTGTCGGTTTCGAGCGTCAGGGCCTGACGTTCATTGTCTTCACTGGCCTTGTCGAGTTCGGCGTTCAAAAACAGGCCGGGAACATAGGTGAGCCGGAGGATCTTGGCTTTCAATGGGCTGCGGTTGATGTGGACATCAAAGACATTCATGAAAATGGAGATGCGCGTCATCTTCTCGCGCGGCAAGTCCAACTCCGGCGGCGGGATCACGGATTCAATGGCGCTGATGCGGCCATCGGCTGGTGCAATCACCAGGTTTTCGTCCAACGGTGTCACCCGTTCGGGGTCGCGAAAGAAATAAGCGCACCAGGCGGTGAGAACGATGCCGACATAGGCCAGCGGCCAAAGGCCGAGCCAGAACAACAACAGGGTCACGACGGCAAAAATGGCAACAAAACGCCAGCCCTCCTTGTGAACGGGGGCAATGCCGGATCTGATGCTGTCGATGATGGTCATGGGGACTCCGATTTGCTGCTGGTTATCGTCTATTCCAGCAAAAAGCAAAAGGGCTTGTCGTCTCCCCCGAGAACAACAAGCCCTGTCAGGTTTTCGCTTGAAATGCCCTTTCCACTTGTTGGACAAGGGCATTTGCAAGTTTGGCGCTTTAGGCTCTTGGTGGCCGATGTCGCCGAATGGTTAGTGCATCACGCTCGAAACGAGTCGGATCGCAGGCTTTTCAAAAACAGGGATGGCGCTGAAAGCGTCATCATCGTCATTGGCGGCCATGCCAAAGCCGGGCATGGCTTGCGGCAGGCTGGAGGTTTTCACCGCAGTTCCCGTCGCCGTGGCCTGAAAAAGCCCGTCGCTCAATTCCATGATTTCCAACCTCAGGCAGATGATGCTGTCTGCACCCATGGCCTTGGCCTGCGACATGACCTTGGCCTCAGCACCCACGCGGGCTTCCTGCAGACCATCGGCCATTTCATCCATCGTTGTGTAACTCAAGCCGCGCAAGCCGCCGTGGTTGAACTTCATCACGCGGCGCGACCAAAGCACTGATGCGCGCACCACGCCGAGCGTTTCGTCCACCAATCGCCCGGCAACGGTCTCCGTTGTTGTCGTCTTCATTTGACTAGTCCCCAAATTGGTTTGACGGTGCACCCTATGTTGACTGCTTACCGTCTTTTTGTGCCGCGTTTGGTGCGGTCGTTGGGGCCAATATGCGCGGTAGAGGTAAACAAAAATGAATCTGCGCGGCATTTGCATCAAATTTGACGCTAATTTGCCGGTCCTTTCAGAAGCAGCGTTAATGGCCGCTTGGATTGTTTGCTTAGCGAAATATTGATTCAGCCTTTGTTCATCACGCCTGTGCGGCCATGATGAACAAAGATTTGAGATCAGGCCAGTTCCAGCGACTCGGCCAGTTTGCGCCGCGCTTCGTCGGCCTGCTGTTGACGGTTCCACATGGTGGCATAGAGGCCCTTCTTGCGCAGAAGGCTCATATGCGTGCCGCGTTCGACGATTTGGCCCTTGTCCAGAACCAGAATTTCATCGGCTTCAACCACCGTTGAAAGGCGGTGCGCGATCACCAGCGTAGTGCGGTTGCGCGAAACATTGCGCAGCGCTGATTGGATTTCCTGTTCGGTGAGACTGTCCAAAGCAGACGTTGCTTCATCGAGAATGAGGATCGGCGGTGCTTTCAAGATGGTGCGGGCGATGGACACGCGCTGTTTTTCGCCGCCAGAGAGTTTCAAGCCACGTTCGCCCACCATGCTCTCATATTGTTTGGGCAGGCTTTGCACAAAGTGATGAATTTGCGCGAGCTTGGCGGCCTGCTCCACTTCGGCATCGGTGGCGCCCGGCCTACCATAGCGGATGTTATAGCGCACGGTGTCATTGAACAGTACGGTGTCTTGCGGCACCATGCCAATGGCGCGGCGCAGGCTTTCCTGCTGCACTTCGGCGATATTCTGGCCGTCGATCAAAATCTCACCGTCTGTCACTTCATAAAAGCGGAACAGCAAACGCGAAATAGTTGATTTGCCCGCGCCTGATGGCCCGACGATAGCCACCGTCTTGCCCGCTGGCACATGCAACGAAATGCCTTTCAAGATGGGCCGTGCGCGATCATAGGCGAAGGAGACGTTGTCAAACACGATATCGCCTTTGCCTGCCACGAAAGGCGGGGCACCGGGTGTGTCGGCAATCTCGGCATTTTCCCGCAAAATGCCAAACATGCCTTCGACGTCGATGAGGCCCTGTTTGATTTCGCGGTAGGACGAGCCAATGAAGTTCAATGGCATATAGAGCTGGATCATCAGGCTGTTGATCAAGACGAGCGAGCCCACCGTGGCCCCGCCCTTGATGATGGCATAAACCGACATGGCCATGACAATCGTCAGGCCGATTGAATAGATGATGGCCTGACCGGCGTTAAGGCCCGCCAGCGACACCCAGGTTTTGATGGCGGCCACTTCATAACGCGCCATGGCACCATCGTAACGATCTGCTTCATGCTTCTCGTTGCCGAAATATTTCACCGTTTCGAAGTTGAGCAAGCTGTCGATGGCCTTGGTTCCGGCGTCATTATCCGCTTCGTTCATGGCGCGGCGGATGCCGATGCGGCGCTCCGTCGCCCAATAGGTGAACCAGATATAGGCCACCACGGTGAGCGCAATTACGCCGACATAGGTCCAGTCAAAAGACCATTCGATGACGGCGCAGACCATCACGATTTCCAATATCGTCGGCAAGGTGTTGAACAGCGCAAAGCGCAGAACTGAATCCACGCCATTGATGCCGCGCGAAATGATGCGCGAAAGCGCTCCGGTCTTGCGTTCGAGATGATACTTCAATGAAAGGTGATGAAGGTGAATGAAGGTTGAGGTTGACAGCACACGCACCGTGCGCTGGCCAACCTTGGCAAAGACGGCATCGCGGATTTGCGCAAAGACCACCATGAGGATGCGGCCCACGCCGTAAGCCAGCACCATGAAGAAGGGCACTGACAACAATCCCGCATCAATGCCATGAGCGGCGACAATGCCATCGGTTGCCGCCTTGAAAGCGAAGGGAGCCACAACGGTGACAATCTTTGATAAGACCAGCAAGACCAGCGCCAGCACCACGCGCCTGCGCAAATCCCAGCGGCCTTCCGGCCAGAGATAGGGCAGCAGCCGCTTCATGGTTTGCCATTGGCTGGTTTCAGGCTGTTCGGCCTTGACGCGGTTGAGCATTTAATTTCCTGATTTGCTGGGAGCGGTGAGGATCTGGCCGGGATAGATCAGGTGCGGATTGCGGATCTGACTCCGGTTGGCTTCGAAAATAACCGTATAGTTGCGGCCTGCGCCATAAAGATCGCGCGACAGGCGCCAAAGCGTGTTGCCAGGTTGAATGGTGATTTTGCTTGGCACAGGTGGTGCGTTCGGATCTGCGGGCGTTGTTGGACTCGCCGCCTCGGCCAATTTCGCTGGCTCTTCACGTTTGAAAGGCGAGGCCGCGCGCGACAGCACAGCGCCGCTGGCATCAACTTCATCGGCGCGCAGCTCATGCGTGCCTGGAGCAACGCTTCCGTGGTCATCCTTGTAGGACCACGTGCCCTGGCCATCGGCTTTAACCTCGCCCGCCAAGTTGTTGTCGACATAAAGCCGCACAGCATTGCCCGCATGGGTGCGGCCCGCAAATTGAATGTTGCCCGCCGCGTCATAATCGATGGAATCGAGTGTGACGGAATCAGATGCCGGTTTGGGTGGTTCAGCCGGTGGTTTGGCTGGGGTCATAACCGCCACTGTGGTTTGCGCCGCTGGCTTTGCTTCCGGCGCAGGTTTTGACTTGATAGAGACGGCGACTGTTTCGGCAGAACGGGCGGTCTTGCCGTTCTGGTCTGCTTCAAGGGCCATCGCCCCCTCGCCTGCCGGCAAGGGCTTGGCGGGCACGATGACAAATTCACCGGCTTCATCAGCCTTGCCAGTGCCGATCACGGCCCCGTTGAGCAAGAGCGCCACATCAGCGCCAGGTGCGGCGCGGCCTGCAATCACAGCATCGCCCTGGGGGCTCACACGTGCGGTGTCAAAGCTTGGCGCTGGGTCGGCAGGTTTCGCGGCGACAGGGGGGGCTGGCGGTGCAGTTGGCACAGGCCCTGGTGCCTTGGTTACTACGGCTACGGGCACTGCTGCCGGGGCAACCATATTTTGATAGGCAAAATAGCCGGAGGTTGCCGCCGCTGCGACAACGAGACCGGAAAAGAGCGCCAAGGGCGTTTTGTTCATGATGCGATTCAACTGGTATGTATGTTTCTCAGGACCCATATAGGCGTGAGTCGGCCCCTTCATAAGGCCTCCAACACAAAAAGCGAGCATGATGCCCCCAAAGCCACCCCAGCACAAATTATGCGTATATTGCGGTTCCAGCCCGGGGCGGAACCCGGCCTATCTGGAAGCTGCCGCAATGCTTGGTGAGGCTATGGCCAAAGCCGATATTGGCTTGGTCTATGGCGGTGGCTCCATCGGCTTGATGGGCGAGGTGGCGCGGGCCGTTTTGGCGGCGGGCGGGCATGTGACGGGGATCATCCCTGAGTTTCTGGTGGCCAAGGAGCGGATGCTGGACGGGGTCAATGAACTCATCGTCACGCGCTCCATGCATGAGCGCAAGAATCTGATGTTTGAGCGTTCGACGGGCTTCGTGGCCCTGCCGGGTGGCATCGGCACCTTGGAAGAGCTGGCCGAGATTGCGACCTGGGCGCAACTCAACCAGCACACGAAGCCCATTATCGTGTGTGATGTGGCTGGCTATTGGTCCCACCTGCAGGCTTTGCTGCACCACATGCGCGGAGAAGGATTTATTCGCGCCGAGGCCGATGTGTTTCTGGATGTGGCCAAGGACGTTCAAGACGTGGTGCCGCTTTACCGTGAGCGCTTCGGCAAGGCGCGGCCCAAGGTTCCGTTGGCGGCGATCAAAGACCAACTATGAAGCGGGTTGCAGTTCCATCCGCAGCGACGACCAAGAGTAAATCGCCAGCGCCAGCCAGATGATGGCGAAGGCCGCGAGTTTCCACGGGTCCAGCTTTTCACCGAACACAAAGATGGCCGTAAGGAACACGAGCGAGGGCGAGATATATTGCAACAGGCCCGCCGTTGAATAGCGCAGCAGCTTCAGTGATAGCGCGTAGAAAATCAAAGCCCCCGAGGTGAAGGCCCCGCAGCCCATCAACATCAGTGTATTGAAAGTGCTGGTTCCGAAATGCGTGCCACCATGGTTTGCCACCCAATAATCCAGGGCAAGCAATGGCAGGGCGATGATCAAGACTTCGATGAAGAAACCCGTCACCGGACTTACCGGCACCATTTTGCGAAACAGGCCGTAAAGGCAGAAAGTTCCCGCCAATGAAAGCCCGATGGCAGGGAAGACGCCAGTGGCAATGGTTTCGACGAGCACGGCCACCACAGCCAAGCCAATCGCCAGCATTTGCGGTGGCGTAAAACGCTCGCGCAGAAAGATGAAACCGACCGCCACATTCATCAGCGGATTGATGAAATAGCCAAGGCTTGCATCCAATGTGCGGCCATGTTCGATGCACCAGATATAGATCGTCCAATTGAAAACGATGATGGCGCTGGTGAGCGCCAGAATGGCCATGTATCTGCCATTCCTCAGCACACGGATGGTTTCTTCGACAAGCCCCATGCGCCAGACCACCAGGCCCGCAATGGGGATTGACCACAGCCCACGGTGCACGGCGATTTCAAGTGGGTCGATAGTGCGGATGAGGCCCAGATAGCTTGCCATGGCGCCCCAGATAAGATGGGCGATGACGGCAAAGGTGACGCCTTTGCGTTGGTTCGAGAGGTTCTGGATTTGCGAAATCATGCCCCGCCATAGCCGAGGCCGCGCTTCAGAACAAATTCACCGCGCACATGGCAGGCCTGCAAATCAGGCGGCAACGCCTTCGCGCAGCAGTTTGAAATTAATGGCATCGAGCAGCGCCTGGAACGAAGCCTCGACGATATTGGGCGACACGCCCACGGTGAACCAACGCTCGCCCTTGCT